>DUOJ01000019.1 GCA_012838895.1 Spirochaetales bacterium | reverse complement strand
TTCTTCTTTCCCATTGGTTTACCCCTTTAAAACTTTATTATAGATTCTCACATACTCTTGGGCCGAATTCAACCACGAAAAATCGACTCCCATTCCCCGCTTCCGAATAGTTATAAACCTCTCATAGTCACTCTTATAGAGGGTGACAGCCCTCTCCACTGCCCCATATATCTCCCCCATAGAGAGTTCATCAAAGAGGATTCCTGTCCCCTCTGTTTGACTAATATCGACAATTGAGTCGCGTAGTCCACCAGTGCGTCTTGCTATAGGTATTGTACCATACCTGAGCGAGTACATCTGATTTAATCCACACGGCTCATAGCGACTGGGCATTAAGAAGAAATCGCTCCCTGCTTCAGCCAAGTGGGCTGCTTCATTGCTAAAAATTAGGTTAACTGAGAGGTTGGAGTGGAGTTCTGCAAGGGCCTTTAGCGCCTCTCCCATCTCTTTATTACCTGTTCCAATAATTAGAAACTGGAGGGGGAGGTCACCTACAATCTGCTCTAAGGTTGAGGGGGAGCCTTGGAGGAGTTCCACAAAACCTTTCTGCTCTGTAATTCTACTAATCATCGAGATGAGGGGGACGTTGGGGTCAATGTCGAGATTGAAACGTTGTTGCAACTCCCTCTTTAAGAGGGCTTTCCCCTCTAAATTGTTAGCATTGTAGTGGTGCTTCAAAAGGGGGTCTGTGTCAGGGTCCCACTCTTTGGTATCGATTCCGTTCAAGATTCCAAAGAGCTCTTTGCGACGCCTTCTAAGTAACCCATCTAGACCACACCCATACTCCTCTTCTTGAATCTCATTAGCATAAGAGGGGCTAACAGTGGTAATTACATCGGCCCCCTCAAGGGCAGCTTTCATCATATTGACCCGTTTAGTTTTTCCACTCTCTTCAAAAAAGGATTCATCGACCCCCACATCAGCTAAAAGGAGGTCTAGGCGGGGAAAGACCCCCTGGTAGGCGAGGTTGTGGATTGTGAAAACAACTTTTGAGTCACTAAAATTTTCCCTCTTAACAAGCTGGGGTAGAAAGCCACTCGTCCAGTCGTGACCATGGAAGATCTCGGGTGTCCATTTTAAGTTTTTACAAAGTTCTAGGGCCCCCTTAGTTAAAAGGGTGAAACGGACCAGATTGTCATTATAGGGGGCGTAGGCACTATCCCCATAGATGCCTTGGCGTCCACTAAACCAAATGTGGTCAATTAGGTAGATTTTAACGGGACCATCACTCTTCTCTTTAAAGTTAATCGTCTCAGTTTTGTGGCCAATTTTGACCTTAGCACTGAAGGGTAGGGTCTCAAATTGGGTGTCGTCAGTCAATCCGTAGTTGGGGATTACCAATCTAACATCGTGACCAAGCTCTCCCAAAGCATAGGAGAGGGAAGAGGCTACATCCCCCAAGCCTCCCGATTTAGAGTAGGGGACTGCTTCACTGGAGATCATCATTATTCTCATAACTAATTAGACTCTGTTAAAGGGATGACGTCAAGGGAATTTAGGCTTTAAACGTAGGCTTGACCCCTCAACTCGTCAATATATTCGTTAGCAGCGTGGGCTGCCACTGCTCCATCAGCCGCTGAGGTGACCACCTGTCTAAAGGGGGTGTTGCGTACATCGCCCACTGCAAAGAGTCCAGGAATTGAGGTGCGCATCAACTCATCGGTGACAATATAACCAGCGTCATCGAGTTCAACATCAGGCACTAGGTCGACTCTAGGGTCTGAGCCGATAAAGACGAAGACAGCGTCAAACGCCTCTTCGTAGTCGCGGTTGTTGGCACTATCGTGGAGGGAGACGGAGGTGACTTTTTTGCCATCCCCTTTAATCTCATTAACGGTGTGCATAAAGCGGGTCTCAATGTTTTTGTTGTGTTCAACGTTGTTAGCAAGCGAGCGTTGGGCTCTAAAGCGATCTTTGCGGTGGATTATAACGATCTGGTCGCTTAGTTTGCTCAAAAAGAGGGCTTCAGTACAGGCCGAGTCGCCCCCACCCACCACCAACATCCTTTTCCCTTTGAAAAAGGGGCCATCACAAGTGGCACAGTAAGAGACCCCTTTTCCTTGGTACTCTATCTCACCGGGAGCCCCTAATTCGCGTCGCTTGGCCCCAGTTGCTAGAATAACAGCAGGGACGGTGAAGATCCCATCGTCACTGGTGACTACAAAGTACCCTTCGTCGTTACGTTTGAGGCTCTCAATTCCCCCATAATGAATCACAACACCAAATTGTTCAGCTTGCTTGGAGAAGTTATCAGCGAGTTCAAAACCACTTATGGGTTTGTCGTAACCGGGGTAGTTCTCCAAAATATCGATGTTCAGGAGGAGTCCACCAGGAGCCATCTCCTCAAATAGATGGGTCTCTAGACCAGCTCGAGCTGCATACTGGGCCGCTGAGAGGCCGGCAGCGCCTCCTCCAATTATAATTACGTCAGGTTGTTTTTCACTCATCTCTATCCTCTTAACTAATAATTATTAAATTCTACCCTCTAAGGATACTTCAGCATCGCTCTTTCGAACATAGGTGGGTCCTTTAGAGGGGGGGTCTCCTCCTTGGTCTAAGTACAATTTTTTACCCAATTTAATCATAGATTCGCCTAAATCACGATAAATAAGTTCATCTCTGTAAATTTTTGTACTTAGTGCCCCTTTTGTGATTTCATCACACAGCTTGTTATAGAGCGCTTCGCTCTCTACCCCGGTGATTAAAACCTCTTTAAAAGGGGCGATTAAGGCCACAATCTCTTCGATTGTGGCATCTAGGTCGTCACTCAAGCGGTTGCCACCCTCAAAGAGGGCACAGTAGTAGCGCCCCTTCTTAGCATCTAAAGCGGCCAGAATGGGCATTCTTAACTCTTTGAGCGGATAGGCTAAGATTTGGAGGGTGGAGAGGCTAACTAGGGGGATATTCGCTGCCATGGCGATCCCTTTAGCACTTGCATATCCCACTCTAAGGGAGGTGAAGGAGCCGGGACCACGTGCGGTTACAACCAGTTCTAACTCTTTAAGTTTTAGATTCACCTTCTCACAGAGGGTGACCACTTCTTCCATTATAACTTCACTAAAGCTTTTATCGTTGAGTCGAGTTTGGCTGATAAACTGGCCATTATTCTCAATGGTTATGTGTAACAGTTCACCTGAACTCTCTATCGCTAATGTCTTCACAAAGAGACCCCTTTAAGTTCAATTTTTCTCTCTCCCTCGGTCCCAATTGTGAGTGTGATCTCAATGGTTGAAGAGGGGAGGAGTTGTTCAATCTTCTCTCCCCACTCTATCAACACAAACCCCTCGCGGTAGAGGAGCTCTTCTCCCCCTATTCCCTCAAAATCTTCAACTCCATCTAGACGGTAGAGGTCGAGGTGGGTGAGGGGGAGGATTCCATCATACTCCTGGACGAGGGTAAAGGTGGGGCTCACAATCGCCTCTTCAATCTTAAGTCCTTCAGCAACCCCTTTAGCGATTACACTTTTACCTGAACCTAAGGGGCCGGTTAAGGAGATAATTCCCCCCTTTGGTAGGAGGGTGACGAGTCGGCGCCCAAAGGCCCTTGTCGCCTCTTCACTGTGGCTTAGGTAGATTTCACTCTTCACCCTCGTCCCCCTCTCTGGTGAGCTCACTCTGTAGGAATTGGATAGCTGGGTCGTTAGGGTCGATGGCTAGGCCCCTCTCCATAAGTTCATAGGCACGATTAAACTCGCCGTCACGCATATGGATAAAGGCGAGGTTGCTTAAGAGCTTAACATTATCCTCTTCGAGTTCGAGGGCAATCTCTAAGTAATCCTTAGAGAGCTCTCTGTTGCCCAATTCAAGGGCACAAATAGAGAGTTCGTTGTAGATATCGGCATTCTCTTCTCCTAGCTCTAAGCAGCGGAGAAATGCCGCCTGTGAGCTCTGGTAGTCGCCTAGGCGACGGTGGGCCCACCCTTTAATAAACCAAGCACCCCACTGATGTTTATCGTTGGTAATGAAGGTTTCACTGAGGGCTAGGGCCCTCTCATCTTGCCCCATCTGCATTGCATCGAAAGCGGCAAAGAGGGTCTTTTCGTTGTCTATCCGCTCGGTAAGTTGATTGACCTGTTTTCCAATGAGGTCCCTCTTCTCCCCCTCTTGAGCTACTTTGAGGTAGCTGTTGAGGTATTTAAGGGCTATTTCGTCGTTCCCAAGAAAGAGGTTTAACACCCCATATTCAGATAAAAGAAGCTCTGAATTGGGGTGGAGATCTACCCCTTCTCGCAGTGTTTGTAATTGCTTCTCTATGGCCTCATCGTAGAGCTCTTGTTTCTTGTCGTCGCGGGCTTTACGGGCCATTTGTCCATAGACTAGGGAGAGGTTTACAAAGAGTTGAGGTTCTTCGCGGTTTAAGTTGAGGGCGGCACTGAAGAGCTCCTCAGCAAAGTCGTAATCTTCGGCATTGACCCTGGCAATAGCTGCCAATTGCAACTCTTTAACAATGTCAGGTTGCAAGTTGAAGAGAAGATTGCGGTAGTAGGCGGTATGGGGATGGTTTTGGTTGTGGGCAATCACCTTTATAAGACCGGCAGCTATCATGGCGAAGGAGATTCCCTCGTCGGTAGTAATCTCCTCCCTCCCATCAGCTATTTGGACCGGAAGCTCAATCGTCGGGTCGAAGGAAAATCCTTCAATCTCTTGTCCAAACCCGTCGGGGAGGGTTATGAACACTACGTCATCTAAGTTTTGCATCGATTATTCCCTTATAAGAAGAGGACTGCGGTGCTGCTCAGGTTATCTCTTGAACCTAAGGTCCAAGGGGGAAACTAGGTGTCGAGCATTCTGTTCCCTAAAAAGGAGTAACTCCCCAGGAGCAATTCAACTCAACTATACCGGATCCCATTTGTGTTGTTTGAGCCAAGAGAACTCACGCATCACAGCAACCGCAGCCCCCAATAAACCTTCTTGAATGATACCATAGTAGTAAAGAAAACGGAACCGTTTGGTTCCGTTTTACCTTTTTGCTCTAAGATTTAATACCTGAGATCGTCGAGGGAGACTTCGTCAATAGTTTGACCTTCACCATCGGTAAAACGATCGGCTACGGCTAAATCTTCACTGAGTGAATCGAGAATTTCAATCTCATCAAGTCCTTCAATTGTGTCGAGATGGTCAAGAGCATTACTGATACTCTCTGCAATAAGCTGGCTGTCAGCACTAAATGTATCGGCATACTTTTGGAGCTCGGTATTGTGGACAGAGAGGACCTCAATTTCATCGTTCAACTCCTCGATTTTAGTTTCGAGATTGTGTATTAAGATGGTCGCCTTAATGATACGTTGTTCTAATAATTTGACCTTATCGAGAGTCGTCATCTTACAGACCTCCTATCTAAAGATATTTAGTTCAGGACAGTTTTGACCTGAGCAACTAACTGAGAAAATGCTGCTTTGTCTTCAATTGCCATATTGGAGAGGGCCTTGCGGTTTATCTCAATGTTTGACAATTTTAAGCCGTGCATGAATTGTGAATAGTTGAGTCCTTCGGCTTGAACGGCAGCGGAGATGCGGGTAATCCACAACTTTCTAAAGTCTCGCTTACGCCTCTTGCGGTCGCGATAGGCGTATTCACCAGCTTTGTGCATCGCATCTTTGGCTGTTCTAAAGTTAGTACTGCGACGACCTCGGTAGCCTTTGGTCTGATCTAGAATCTTCTTTCTACGATCTTTTCTTTTTGTTCCATCTACTGCTCTGGGCATACTTCTCTCTCCTCTCTTAGAATTCGTACGGTAGCAAGACTTTTACTATCTTAGTCTCAGCATCGCTCAACACACCAGTTTTGCGTAGATTGCGTTTCCGTTTTGCACTCTTCTTGGTGAGGATATGACGAAGTCCCTGTTTCTTGTAGAGGACCTTCCCAGTTGCTGTCACCTTATAACGTTTGGCAGCAGATTTTCTTGTTTTCATTTTTGGCATTATTAACCTCATTTCGCGTCTTCAAGGAACAAGAGGCCCTTGAAACAGCATGTATTTTATCCTTAATAGGACTATTTTTTTGTTTTACCTGGACTAATAAAGAGGCTCATCATCCGCCCCTCCATCATAGCCGGCCGGTCTAGATTATAAGAAACACCCATTTCGGTCAATATCTCGAGGATGTTATCGAGGACAACCTTACCTAAATTGGTGTGGGCTAGCTCTCTGCCCCTAAAACGGACCGATATTTTCACCTTGTTCCCATCAGCTAGGAATTCGGCAATTGCCTTTGTCTTGAACTCCATATCGTGTCGCTCAATTTTAGGCTGCATTCTAATCTCTTTTAATTTTATAACCGTCTGGTTCTTTTTAGCTTCTCTTTGTCTCTTCTCCTGCTCATAACGATATTTACCATAATCAATAATTTTACAAACAGGTGGGCTTGCGTTTGGAGAGACTTCTACAAGATCTAAGTCAGCTTCTTCTGCCAGTGCGATAGCTTGTGGAACACTCATTACACCTCTTTGATTCCCTTCTGCATCAATAACTCGCACCTCTTCTGCTCTAATCTGTCGATTAATCCTTAATTCTTTTGTAGCCAAGCTCTCTCCTTTCTCATTTAGAGACCATTTATTAAAAATTTAGGGTGTTTTAACACCCCTAGACTATAGCACAAGGTCCCCTTATTCGTCAAAGGGGAACCTTGTGGGGTAGGTCATTAATGCTTAGGCTTGATTTGCTGAACCCAATACATTCTCATTTTTGTGGATATACATCTTCTTTAAAGCTTCACGAGCTGGTCCAAGATATTTTCTAGGGTCAAACTCGCCCGGTTTTTCAGCCATTGTTTTCCTAATCGCAGCAGTCATTGCCAAGCGTCCATCGCTGTCAATGTTGATTTTACAAACAGCAGACTTGGCTGCACGACGCAACTGCTCTTCAGGGATTCCAATCGAGTCGACCAGTTTTCCACCAAATTCGTTGATAGTTTTAACGTACTCTTGGGGGACCGAAGAGGAGCCGTGGAGGACGATGGGGAAATTGGGGAGTCTCTTCTCAATTTCCTCTAAGATGTCGAAGCGTAGGGGAGGGGGAATTAAGATCCCCTCTTCGTTACGCTGACACTGCTCGGGTTTAAATTTATTGGCTCCGTGGCTTGTCCCAATTGAGATAGCCAATGAGTCGACCCCGGTGCGCTTAACGAAGTCGATTACCTCGTCGGGCTCAGTGTAGGTTGAGTGCTTGGCAGAGACTTCGTCTTCAATTCCAGCTAATACACCCAACTCACCCTCAACGGTGACATCAAACTTGTGGGCATACTCAACTACCTTTTTAGTAAGGGCAATATTCTCCTCGTAAGAGAAGTGTGAACCGTCAATCATAACCGATGAGAAGCCGTTGTCGATACACTCTTTACAAGTCTCAAAAGAGTCTCCATGGTCTAGGTGGAGAACGATGGGAATCTCACACCCCAACTCTTTGGCATACTCAGAGGCCCCTTTGGCCATATTCCTGAGCAGGTTTATATTGGCATAGTCGCGAGCCCCTTTAGAGACCTGTAAAATAACGGGGGACTTCGTCGCAACACAAGCTTGAATGATTGCTTGCAGTTGTTCCATGTTGTTGAAGTTGTAGGCAGGCACAGCGTAGCCACCCTTCATAGCTTTAGCGAACATTTCTCGGCTGTTCACCAGACCAAGATCTTTGTATGAAGTCATACGGATTACCACTCCTTTGAAATAAATTTTCTTAATATCTTAATTTAATCTAATCTTTTGGCTAAGCTTGGTCAACTATACACTTATCGATTGACCACAATAGCGAGGGTTGTTAAAGTGATTCTATGCCCCGTAAAGCTGTAAAGATTGTAGTTGTTCTCCTCCTAGTTTTAGTGGTAGCCTCTCCGCTCCTCTATTTCTGGTTTGCCAAGGGGGAACTCCTCTATGTAACCACTGAACGGAATCTTAAAATGGGGGAGTTGATTTGGTCTTTTGCCAAAGAGGGGTGGCTCTTTAGGCCTCTTGTTTTGCCTCCTAATGAGCTAATTGACCAAGAGCAACTCCAGCAAATTATCACTAAAGGGATGCGACGTAATACCCAGTTAGTGGTCTGTTCCCCCTTAGTCAGCTATGCCCTTAATGGCGTTCCCCTCTCTTTTCCAAATGGGGTGAGCTTTGGCGATTACCAAAACTTCGACTATAGGGTGGTGAAACAACGGCCCGACTTAGGGTGGCAGAAGGCTGCAGAAGGTGCTCTAGGGTTAGCCAACCAAACACCGCTGCCCACCCTCCTCCTCTACAACCCTTCTAACGAAGAGGCTGAAAGGAGTGCTCGCCTTTTCAGCGACAACTTTAAGGGCCCCCTCCTCGACACCATACTTCTTAAGGAGGGGGGGAGGAAGAAAATTGAAGAGTTGGCCGAGACAATTGAGGCGCGTGGTACCCTCTTAGTTGTTGTCCCCTATCTCGACGATTTAAATCTCCTCTTAACAGCTAAACCTCTTGAGGGGGTGCGCTGGATTGTTGATGAGCTCTATGGGGCTATGGTTGACAAAGGGGCGCTTGAGGGGGTGGTTTACACCAATCTCTTTGAGACACTCCAGCCCATTTTGAAGGGTGAAAAAGGGGTCTACCCAATGGTGCGTGGCTACCGCTCTAGCAAAACAAAGTTGTAAAGTTTCTCCCTATAGCCTCAATTAACTCTTCAAGAGAAATCCCCTTAACTCTAGCCGCCTCTTGGTAGATTTCCCCAATATAGAGGGGGGTATTTATCTCTCCTCGGTATCTCTGTGGGGCTAAATAGGGGCTGTCGGTCTCCAATAAGAGGCGGTCTAGGGGAACTTTAGCCAAAACAGAGCGTAAAGCATCGCTCTTCTTGTAGGTGATAGGGCCCGCAAAAGAGATGTAGAGCCCCTTATCGAGGACTGTTTTAGCCAAAGCCCATGTTGAAGAGAAGCAGTGGAGAATTCCAGAGTGGGGGAGAGAGACCCCCTTTATAAGCTCTCCCATCGCATCATCAGACTCTCGGGTGTGGAAGATAACTGGAATTTTGAGCTCATTAGCCAACTCAATTTGACCCTTGCAGAGGGTAATTTGGTCCTCTACAGTCCCATAGTTCCAGTAGAAGTCGAGTCCAATCTCGCCGAGGGCATCGATTTTCTCTTCGTCACAGAGGGCCCTAAAGGCCTCAAGCTGCCCCTCGAGAGGCTCTTGGGCTCCCCAAGGACCAATGCCGGCAGCAACTTTGATCTGGGGATAGTCTTTTAATAAAAGGTTGCGCTCAGCTAAGTCGTCTCTTCTTATACCAATGTCGATACCACCTTGAAAACCGCTCTCAAAAAGCTTATCCAAGAGGTGGAGGATATCGACCCCTTTCTGTTTTAGGGCGAGGAGGTGGAAGTGGGAATCGATTAAGCCGTGCATGTGGTTACTCTAACAACGCTAATAAAAAAGGTCCAGCCAAGCTGGACCTTAATTAAGATGGTAAACTTATTTCTTCTCACGTTTGAAACACATGAACCAGTCGAGACAGTACATGTCTTTGTCTTGTGACTCCATCCTCTCTCTGGCGGTGCCACAGGAGCCTGGGGTGGGGATAATAACGTCATCACCGGGTCTCCAGTCAGCTGGAGTGGCGATGCCATCTTCATCAGCTTTTTGAAGAGCTAAGATGATTCTCTTAATTTCGTCAAAGTTACGTCCCATTGAGAGGGGGTAGTAGAGGATAGTTCTAATAATCCCTTTGGGGTCAACTACGAAGACAGCACGGACAGCCTGGGTATTGCTCTGACCGGGTTGGATCATACCGTACTTGTTGGCGACTTCCATCTTGATATCCTCAATTAAGGGGAAGGTTACGTTGAGGTTTTTCATCCCTTTCCACTCTAACTCACCAATTCTCCTCAGCCAAGCAATGTGGGCATAAAGGGAGTCGACCGAGAGGCCAACTAATTCGGTGTTGAGTGCTTTGAACTCATCCATCATCGAAGCGAAAGTCATAAACTCGGTGGTACAAACGGGGGTAAAGTCAGCGGGGTGTGAAAAAAGGATGACCCATTTCCCTTTGTAGTCTTTGGGGAAATTAATCGTTCCCTGGGTAGTTACAGCGGTAAACTCGGGTGCTGCATCACCAATTAATGGCATAGTTGTCTGTTTAATCTCTTGCATCTCTCTATTCTCCTATTAAAAATAATTCTTTGTCAGTTCTTTTTGGAACTTTGTAGCTTTATATTAGGAATGATTCCTAATACTGTCAACACCCCCACTCCTCTAAAGGGGGATAATTAAGGTGATAAAGTCACATACTCTTGGCACAATAATTACTATCTTAAGCCATCCCATCTATAGGAGTTACGATGTTAATTAATGTTACAGAAGATACGTTTGAACAAGAGGTACTCAAATCTGAGGTGCCTGTATTAGTCGATTTTTGGGCAGCCTGGTGTGGACCATGCCGCATTCAAGGTGAGATTGTGGATGCTTTTAGTAGGGGATTAAAAGAGGGGGAGGCTAAGATCTGTAAAGTCGATGTCGACACCAACCCCAATCTCTCTTTTGAATACCAAATTATGAGTATTCCAACCATGATTGCTTTCAAAGAGGGTAAAGTTATCGCCCGGGAAGTGGGGGTACGTAACGAGGCTAAACTGCGGGAGATGCTCAACCTAGGTTAGAGCGTAGAGGCCACTACTGTCGAGGAGGGTTATCCCTCCTCGAGAGAGGGAGACTAGCCCATCCTCTTGGAAACGGCTCAACATCCGGGTAATTACCTCACGGGCACTTCCCAAGTCGTGGGCAATCGCCTCATGGGTTATAGCAAAAGAGTCGCTGGAAGCAATAGCCGCCTGCTCAAGAAGGTGCATCGCCAAGCGGCGGTCGAGGCTCATAAAGACAATCTGTTCCACCACCCACATCACATCACTAAAGCGTGAAGAGACAATCTCATTGGTAAACTTTGGAATCTGGGGGTTACTCTTACCAGCTTCGAGATAGCTGTCGGTAGTGATGCGGAGCATTGTGGTCTCTTTTTCTGCTTGAATGTGGACATCAAACGAGATGTTACGAATCATGCAGGAGGAGGAGAGGACACACACATCGCGTTCAAAAAGGCGGTAGAGGGTGATCTGTTTTCCAGAGTCGCCGATAATATAGATTCTAAGTTGACCCGAGACGACTAATAAGAGGCCGGTACATTTGTTGCGGTCTTCGTGGACAATAGTCCCTTTAGCGTGGGTAAAGCGCATTGTCCCTTGGGTCAAGATCTCTTTTTCAGCTGGAGTGGCCCCCTTCCAAAAGGGGAGGTTCTCCTCCAGTACTTCCAAATCTGATTTTTCTAACATTACCGCTATACTAATGCAAAAAGAGAGTGGGGGACAAGGTCTCCTTAGTGTTCTTTTTTATCACAAGCGTAGGGGCAGGAGCCACAGGCCGAAGAGTGACACCCTCCCCCCTTTTTTTTAGAGAAAAAGGTGCGGTAAGCAATAAAGCCTAAAAGTGCAAAAACAATCAAACCCACTATAATTGTAGCCATCTTTAGCTCTCCTCTTAGATAAATAGGCTTCCAATTTGGAATACCAGTAGAGCCGCTGTGTAGGCGAACCCAAATTGGAATAAAATTGTCGCCCAAGTCCATTTAGCACTCTGCATCTCTCGTCTAGTTGCCCCAATGGCAGCTACGCAGGGGACTGCGAAGACGGTGAAAATCATAAAGGAGTAGGCACTTAAGGGGGTGAAGAAGGCCCCTATCGAGTTGAGAAGGGTAACATCCCCCTCAGCAATTCCGCCACCGAGTCCCAGTACAATTCCAAAGGTAGCTACAATTGTCTCTTTCGCCAAGAGGCCGGTGATAGTGGCAATGGCTACTTGCCATGTACCAAATCCTAAGGGGGCGAAGAGGGGGGCAATAAATCTCCCAATTGAGGCCAAGATGGAGTCTTGTGTCTCTACAAACTGGAACGACCAACTAGTCGACTGTAAGATCCATATGACAGCTGAAGCTAAGGCTATGATAGTTCCCGCCTTCTTTATAAACTCTTTTCCACGGTCCCACATCTGGCGCAATACACCGCGCATCCGGGGGAAGTGGTAGGGGGGAAGTTCCATAACAAAGGGGGAGGGTTCGCCTCTAAAAGGTTTTGTTTTCTTGAGGATAATCCCCGAGATAATTACCCCAATAATTCCAACAGCATACATCGATGAAGCGACCCAGGCACTGTTGGGGAAGAATGCCCCCACCATAAGGGCAAAGACGGGGAGTTTAGCACCACATGGAATAAAGGGGGTAAGCATGATAGTCATACGTCGGTCCCTCTGGTTTTCGATGGTGCGGGTGGAGACAATTGCTGGTACCGAGCACCCCGTCCCAATCAACATTGGGATAAACGATTTGCCACTTAGACCAAATCTCCTAAAGACCCTATCCATAATAAAAGCAACACGTGCCATGTAGCCACAATCTTCCATGAATGAGAGGAAGAAGAAGAGGATCATCATCTGGGGGACAAAGGTTAAGACAGATCCCACTCCGGTCACAATCCCCTCGGTAATAAGTCCTATTAGCCAAGGTGAGACTTTTATTGAGGTGAGGAAGGTGGCTAAGTTCCCCCCTATAAAGTCTTCAAAGAGCCACTCAATCGAACCAACAAAGAAGTCTCCTACACTCTGGATAGCGATGTAGTAGACTCCCCACATAATTACAAAGAAGAGGGGGAGGGCGAGCCACCGGTTAGTTAAAATACGGTCAATCTTATCACTGATGGTGAGTTCACCTGTCTGGCGCCCCTTCTTGTAACACCCCATAATCATCGTCTCAATATATTCGTAGCGATCGTTGGTGATTAACCCTTCGCTACTATCATCAAGTTCCTCTTCGATTTTCACGATGATCTTCTCAATATTAGCTAAGATCTCTTCAGATAGATGGAGGCGCTCTAACACCTTCACGTCCCTCTCAAAGAGTTTGATTGTGAACCAGCGTTCGCTCTCAGGGGTAACTTGTCCTTCGATTAAATTTTCAATCTCTTTTAGTGCAGCTTCTATAGGTTCTGAGAACCGCGCTATAATACCATGCCCAGTAGCCCTTTCTATAATTTGTTGGCTGGTTCGTACCAGGTCATCTAATCCCGCCTTGGTGACAGCTGAGGTCTCTATCACGGGGCACCCGAGAGAGTCGCTCAATTTTTTTATGTCAATCTTGTCCTTATTTTTGTGGACTAGGTCGATCATGTTGAGGGCCACTAAGACGGGAATCCCGGTTTCAATCAACTGGGTCGTTAAATAGAGGTTACGCTCCAAATTGGTAGCATCGACCACATCGATAATTAGGTCGGGCTTTCCATCGATAAGGTAGTCTCTAGTCACCACCTCCTCTAATGTGTAGGGGGAGAGGGAGTAGATTCCAGGAAGGTCGACGACAACAAATCTTTTGTCGTTTTTGAGGTATCCCTCTTTCTTCTCAACCGTTACGCCGGGCCAGTTACCGACATATTGAAGTGAACCTGTTAATTCATTAAAAATGGAGGTCTTCCCGCTATTGGGGTTACCTGCTAAAGCGATTGAGTGAGCCACTTGGTGTACTCCTTTATATGTAGAAGGCTATTTCTCAACTAAGATAGTAGCCGCATCAGCTTTTCTAAGTGATAGTTCGTAACCACGAACAGTTATCTCGATGGGGTCCCCTAGAGGAGCATATTTACGGACGTGGAGGGAACACCCTTTGGTAATCCCCATATCCATAATTCTGCGCATCGTAGGGCCACTTCCCTCTATTTTACGAACCCGAACTGTATCGCCAGGTTTAGCATCACTTAACTTCATCACATTCTCCTGTTTCAAACGTGGATTCTCATGGCCATTGATCGATCTAAAGCGACTCTAGAGCCTTTAATACAGAGGATATAAGAACCACCGTTCTCTGAGATAACAGTCACTGTTTCCCCAGCGGTGAAACCCAAGCTTCCGAGAAAGTTTTTAGTATTATCTTTACCCTGAATCGACTTTATTGAGGCAGATTGACCAACTCGAATAAATGTTAATGGCATATCCCCTCCTGAGGGAGTTCTTTTCAAAGAGTTAGCATCCGCTAACTCTTTATCGATATTAGACACTTTCCCCTAAAACTTGTCAATAGAAAAGAACAAAAATTTTTAGAAATCTTTAGTTGACGAAAAGTAAACTACTCTGTAGTATAGCGGTGGGCCGAAGTGGTGGAATCGGTAGACACAAGGGACTTAAAATCCCTTGCTCTTAGGGGCGTACGAGTTCAAGTCTCGTCTTCGGCAAAACATTGTAAATAAAGCAGTCTTCATCATTGAGGGCTGTTTTACTTTAAAAATATCTCAGTTAGATACGCAAAAACTCGCGAATTAAAAAACCTCCCCTTCGGGAGGTTCCCATTAGTTAGAATTATTTCAATCTACTGTAATAGTGAAGAAAATATTGGCTGAATAGTTACCAACTGCTGCTAAATTATCTTTAGGTATTTCATATTTAAATACTCGATAGTCTCTAATAAAAGCACCTGCATTTGGTCTTCTATCGGCTTGATAAGTAATGCCACTTACCTATAACACCTTTATAAATTGTGCAAACTAAATTTAAAATAGGAGATCTTTATAGCTATAATTTTATCTTAACAGAGATGATAGTCAGTATTATCAAATTATAACAATAAAATTAGATTACCTTTTGAGATAAACATAAATTTCAATTATTTTAACTGGTAACATTTTAGTTTAAAGATAAAGCATAAACTGTTGTGCTAATGTCAATTAAGGTGCCATAGTAGGGTGACAACAGCTTAAATTTGTTGAGGAGTGGTTTGAGATTTATTTGAAAAATAAAGGAGTATTTGTCGAGTTTTTAGTGCTATTCAATTAGTCAAACCTCAATTTTATACTCAGCCAGTTTCTGGTCTAAACGCTGGTAGTGTTTAATGAATATTTTTCTAATCCCTTTGGTTTTAGCTGTAATTAAAGGGAAGGGGAGAGATTTGTCGTCAGTTAGTCTGGTATAGGGGTAGGGACCGTTGACCTTCCAGTACTTGAGTAGTCCGATAGAGATAGCATCTTCGGGGCAGTACATGGCGCAATACATACACATTGCACAATGTTTATGAAAGTTGACCTTCCCATCTTTAATCTCAATATTGGCCACCGGACATCCCCTCTCACACACCCCGCAAAGGGTGCACTTCTCTCGATCAACTTTGTAGAGGCGACCATTAAGCTTAGCTGCCGGTTTTTGAATTTTTAAAACAGTGGCTACCGCGTGGGCCCTTAGGGGAGCTCTCTTTGGAGTATAATTGGCCCCATTGGTGAGCTCTTCGACAATTAAGCGACTTTGCCCTAGTGCGTAGCGGTACATATGGTTAGCTAGAGCATCTGAGTACCTGAACCAGATGTTGTAGGGCATGAGAAAATGGTAGTCACCCATAGTTTCATAATTCTTTCTCTTTAGGAGACGCTTTAAACCTTTTGCGGCAGCGTTGTTTAATTTAAGGGGCTCGCCTGATACCTTAAAGATGAAACATTTTTGAGAATCAAGGCTCTCGCTTAGAGAGCGCATGGCCCTCATAAGGGGAGTAGGGGCATTGAAAGCGTGGATGGGGAATCCAATGCCAACGAGGGCCCCTTCAGGGGGCTGGGGGAGTGTTTCGAGTTTGCCAATCTCAACTAATCGACACTCAATCCCCTTTGTTTCAAAATTAGTTTTGATCATCTGGGCCACCTTGGTGGTGTTCCCGGTCCCAGAAAACGTATAGAGGATGACTGACGAGAAGGCAAGATCCATAACTAACCCTTTATTTTATCGTTATAGAGAGGAATTATGACAGAGATGGATAAAATGTCAATGAGACCCAATAAAAGAGGCACCTCGAGCGAGGTGCCTAGGCGTTTAACTTAAAGCTCTACTTTAACATTGAACTTACAAACCAGATGTGCTTGCTGTAGAAGGCTACGTAGTCTTCAAACATGGCGACAACTTCAAAGTCCCCTGCATCATCGGCGCTGTTACGAATATCGGTGGCCAAAGCTCTCATTGTTACTAAGTCATCTTTGACAAGCTTTAGTGAGTCGTCATGGCCAAAATCTTTGGGGGCCACTTCGCTGACAGTAGCGTTAGCTAGATAATCTTTCATGGTTGAAAGGGGGGTAACCTCTTTCATCTTAAGAAGTTCGGCAACTGCATCATAGTCTTCAAAGAGTTGGTCATAAAGCTCTTCGGTATAGGTATGTACTCTTAAAAATTGTCTACCTACAACATTCCAGTGGATGTTGTGCCACTTAACGTTTAGCACTGCTAAATTGGCTAAATACTTTTGAACTAGATCTAAGTGTTTCACTTATTTCCTCCTGATAATAGTTAATCTTCGTTATATCGGTTAGAATATACTATAATTCTTGAGAAACAAAAAGGGACAAAAATGTTTGTTGATAACTGGAGGTGTAAATGAAGGTTCTCAATGGATTCAAACTAATCCACAGTCTAATTAAAATGCGCTGGGTTCCCGATATTTTAAAGTCTATCGAGTTGGGCAACTACCGATATAATGCAATTCTAGCCAGCGTGCCTGGTATGAGCCACACTGAACTGAATAGAAAGTTAGCGCTCCTTCTAGATCAAGGGGCGGTTACTAAAGTAGAAGAGGGGAGTTATGCGCTCCTCACCTTTGGCGAAGAGCTGGTTCATATCTTCGACCACCTTGAAGAACTGGAGGAAAAGTATTTAAAAAGGAGGGGATAACTTGCCCAAGTGCCCCCCTTTTGTAATAATTGAGGTATGGATAAGACACTAATAATTGTCGATGTACAAAACGATTTTCTCGAGGGGGGCGCCCTCGCTGTAGAAGGGGCTGACCGTAGCTATGTTAAAGATGTCGAAGCGATAATGGACCACTTTGACCAAGTGCTCTTAACGGCCGACAACCACCCCCCCCATCACGCCTCTTTTGAGACCTTTCCCTCCCACTGTGTAGCCGGAACCCATGGAGCTAAAGTGGCGGTAGAGGGGGGTGATGAACTTCTCTTAAAGGGAGAAAGAATTGAACAAGAAGAATTTTCTGCCTTTGAGGGGGGTAAAAATATTGAAAAGATTGCGGGGGATGAGGTCTATGTCGTTGGTTTGGCTGGTGACTACTGTGTCAAACAGTCGCTCTTAGACCTCCTAAAATATGCTCCTCATAAACGCCTCTATGCTATTGTAGATTTAATCTACTCAATCGATAAACGCTCCTACGACGAAGTCGATTACTTTGATGGGAGGGTTAAGTTTATAAAAAGTAGCCAACTAAAAGGGGGAAGAGATGGAGAGGAGACTCTTTGAACAACTGCCAGCGGATGCCACGGAGGCTGAGATAGCCTACACTGCACAAGGGTTAGGGCGCTACCACTACGAGCCAACGCTCATCTTAGAGGCACCCAATTTTATCTACTGGAGAAGGGGTGATATGCTCAACGAATGGGACCGTTTGATGGCTCTTCCTTCTACCTCTAACGAGTTACAGCAGGTTGGTAGCATGGCTCCAGCTGAGGTTGTTGAGCGACAGCTTAAAATGCTCCACTACCACTACACCCTCTTGTGTAGACTTAGGGTGGGCGATGCAGAGGCTTGGGACGTTATCCACGAACTCTACGAAGACGATTAACTACTCTTCGATATCGAGAGAGGTTTTTGAGTTCTTTAGGGGGATGACCCTCTTTACGAAAGGTTTAACGCCGATCAAAGTTTGCTCGTACTCCCCCTCACTCTCTTTAAGGGCTGCTTGCCAAGCGGCTGAGAAGCCGGGGGCACTAACTGCAAGGCGGTCAACAGCTTGTTGGTAGACTTGAAGGCGGGCAACCTCTTTACGCCCCGGTTTTTGGGCATGAGTTTGGATGGTAATCCTCATATTCTCATTTTGTAGCTTCAGTTCTGCGAGTTCCTCTTTTAGCTTACTTAACCCCTCTGATTCGAGGTCCATGCGATCGCTCAGCATCGCTTTGAGGCGACTTATTTCAGCTTGGTGGGCTTTTATGCGCCCCCTATTTTTAGTGATTTGGATAATCAAGATGATCAACATTAATACGGCACCAATTGCAAACCCAATGATGATGTTTTCCATAGGAACTCCTTCAAGTAGGGCGATTATAACACGAGGGGAGAAAGTCCATCAACTCCTCAACCAAACCGCTCATCGACTGCTTGGCTCGAGTTTTCAATTGCCTTAGGCATCTGCACCCTTCCCTCATAAACTCCCATATCTTTAAAACCCATTCCGGTGAGTAAAACACACACCTTAGTCTCATCAGAGAGTTTAGGGCGATCTTTAATCATCCCGGCCCAAGCACAAGCGGCAGCTGGCTCAACAAAGGTGCCACTCTCCCTAACTAACTCATCTTGGGCTGCTAGAATCTCTTCGTCTGAGACGATGGTGGCCCATCCAGCTGTCTCTTTGAGGTAGCGTAGCGCCATCCTTCCATTCGCAGGGGAGGAGACACTGATTGAGTCAGCTAAAGTTGTCGCCTCAACTGTTGCCGGTATCCCACTCTCCCAAGCTTTGGCAATTGCCGCCGAACTCTCTGATTGGACGCAAACCACTTGAGGAACCTTCTCAATTAGGTGGGCCCTTTTAAGGTCGAGAAAGCCTTTACAAACTCCTGCATAGATACACCCATCACCAACGGGGACATAAATTACATCAGGAAGGTCCCCTTTAAGTTGAAGAAAGAGCTCAAGAGCGACACTCTTTTTCCCCTCAACGGTCATTGGATTGTAGGCGGTGTTGCGGTTTATACCGCCATAGTTGGCCGTGTAATAGAGGGAGAGGGCGAAGGCGTCGTCGTAACTCCCTTTAACGGGGACGACAGTTGCCCCGTACAAGATACTTTGCATCAGTTTATTGACAGGGGCACTCTCGGGGACAAAGAGGACAATATCTAAACCATAGGCAGCACCGGCACAACTCATCGCTGCTCCGGCGTTGCCGGTTGAAGCGAGAGCAATCTTCTTCTCTCCATGGTAAATGGCTTGGGCAGCCACCATCTGACTAGCACGATCTTTGAAAGAGCCCGATGGAAGGAGGTTATCGAGTTTAAGTAAGAGGTGCTTTAAGTCGTACTTTTTAGCGAGACGAAACGGCTTGGAGAGGGGGGTAGGACCCACTGGAAAAGCCCCCATATTGGGGATGGGATAGGGCAGTAGCTCTAAGAGTGGATAGTGCTTCTCTTTCCTCAGTTCTTCTAAATCTTCATCGTTGAGTTTGACAATCACATTCCCTTTACGAAACTCACCGCTCTTTTCAGTGCCGCTACAAGCGGGGCAGGTGTAGAAAATTTCGTCTGTCTTATATTCACGATTACACTCATTACAAAGATAACTAAAGCGCATTGGCAACTCCCTTTTCAACCTCTTTAATAATTTAATCAAGATTACCATGCACCTTGTTGAAAAGTAAATAAGTAAAATAATTATTCGCCAGATAACACAAAAAAGCAGATTTAATTTGAGCTAAACCAAAGATAATTAGGTTATATAAAATTCTAGTTTGTTGTTGCACATTGTTGCAATAGCGATTGACTTATGAAGAATCTGTTTTACAATAGAGGGGAGGGGTTCCCCTTTGGAGCCCCCTATTTAAGGAGAAGTTAACGCCATGTCAGATATAATGCGAAGTGTCCCCTTTGAAGAATTACTCTCTCGGATTTTTGGTGAATACCGCCAATGTGGTAAGATTTTTGGTCTCCATAAAGACCAATTTTATAAAAATAATGGGAAGACAGCCATTGAGGTCTTTGGTCAAAAATGTGCCACCCCGTTGGGGCCAGCTGCCGGACCTCACACCCAATTAGCCCAAAATATAGTGGCTAGTTATTTAGTGGGTGGACGCTTTATTGAACTTAAGACGGTTCAAATCCTCGACGAACTTGAGATTGATAAACCGTGTATCGATGTGCGCGATGAGGGGTACAACGTCGAGTGGTCGAGTGAGTACACCCTCCCCAAAGCTTACGATGAGTATGCCAAAGCGTGGGTTTTACTCCACCTATTAGAGGCCCTTTTAGAGCCCAAATTTGATGGCACCCCCTCTTTTATCTTCAATATGAGTGTTGGTTACAACCTTGAGGGGATTTTAACACCTAAGATGCAAACCTTTATCGATTCGATGATCGACTCGAGTAAAAACACCTCTTTTAAAGGTCACTTAGATTCCCTCGAAGCGATTTTAGCTGAAGGGAGCCTCTTTAATGGGACCGAATGGGAGGGGATGGAGGGGCGCCTTAAGGGGCTCTCTAAGAAAATATCACCCAAGATCTGCTCTTCAGTGACCCTCAGTACGATGCACGGTTGTCCCCCTAAAGAGATTGAGGCAATCTGCTCCTATATGTTGAGTAAGAAAAAACTCAATACCTTTGTTAAATTGAACCCAACCCTCCTCGGCTTTGATAGAGTGCGCTCTACCCTCGATGAGTTAGGGTACAACTATATCACCCTTAAGCCACAAGCCTTTGAGGTTGACCTCCAATATGGGGACGCTATTCCAATGTTGGAGCGCCTAGTGGCTCTCAGTCAACGAGAGGGGCTCGGCTTTGGGGTTAAACTCACCAACACCCTCGGTTCGGTTAACGACCAAGGCTTTCTCCCCGGTGATGAGATGTATATGTCGGGGCGCGCTCTCCTCCCCTTAAGTGTTGCAGTGGGGGCCCTCCTCACTAAAGAGTTTAAAGGAACACTCCCCATCTCCTATAGTGGTGGGGCGACTGCATCTACGATTGTAGACCTCTTCGAGTGTGGAATTCGTCCTATCACTTTGGCGACCGACCTCCTTAAACCGGGGGGGTATGTGCGCCTAAAACAGATGGTAGAACTCTTAGAAGAGAGGAGTGAGAGTTGGGGTGTTAAAACAATTGATCTTAATAAGATTGAGGCTCTCGCTGAAAGTAGCCTCACTAGGGAAGATCTTCACAAAGATTACAGGGGTCATGAGAAGGTTGAAGTGGAGGGGAGACTCCCCCTCACCGACTGTTACGTCGCCCCCTGTATCGAAGCGTGTCCCATCCATCAAAATATCCCCGACTACATCTACCTGGTGGGTCAGGGGCGCTACGCTGATGCCCTTGAGGTAATCTACGAGACCAACGCTCTGCCCAACCTTACCGGTTATATTTGTGACCATCAGTGCCAATACCACTGTACCCGCCTCGATTATGAGGGGACGGTCCAAATTAGGGAGATGAAAAAAATTGCTGTTGAAGAGGGTTTTGCTGAGTATGTTAAGCGGTGGGAGAGGCCTGAGCAATCTTCATTTAAAGCCGCTGTTGTAGGAGCTGGTCCGGCCGGCCTCTCGGCAGCCTACTTCTTAGCCCGCTCCGGCTTCGTTGTGACTCTCTTTGAGCGAGAGAAGGATGCTGGTGGGGTGACTCGCTACGTTATCCCCTCGTTCCGTTTCCCTGCTAGTGCCCTCCAGGGTGATATCGATTTTATCGCTAAGCACGGTGTTGAGTTTAAGTTCTCTACCCCCAGTGAAGAGGTGACAATTGAGGCTTTAAAGCAGAAAGGCTTTGACCACATCTTCTACGCTATTGGGGCTGAAGTTGACAATATTATCCCCTTAACGGGGGATCGTAGTCGCATCTACCCCTCACTCCCATTCTTAGCCCAATTCAATCGCCACAAAGAGCGTCTCAACCTAGGCAAACGGGTGGTTGTTGTGGGTGGTGGCAATACAGCTATGGATGGGGCACGCGCTGCCATTAGAGTCGAGGGAGTTGAAGAGGTCTCTGTCCTCTATCGGCGCACTGAAAATGAGATGCCTGCCGATCGTGAAGAGTACCACAATGCCCTCCAAGATGGGGTTAAGTTCTACTTCCTTACCAACCCAGAGTCTTTTAATGAAGATGGGACCCTTGTTTGTCGTAAAATGGCTTTAGGTGAAAAGGATGCCTCTAATCGGCGTTCCCCAGTCGCTACAGATGAGACAATTACCCTTCAAGTTGATTCACTTATTACTGCCATTGGCGAGAAGGTCGACTCCCAAAGTTTAACTTGGTTTGGCCTCCCTGTTGATGAGAAGGGGTGGCCTATTGTGAACAGCGAAACCTTTGAGAGTCGGCAGCCAGGGGTCTATGTGATAGGGGATGCCCAAAGTGGCCCCTCCACTGTTGTGCGCTGTATTGCAGCGGCGCGTAGTGCAGTTGAAGCGGCTATCGACTCAATTTTAGGTCCACCTGAAGAAGACGAACACGACCACTTCGACGAAGAGATCGACTCCTACGAGATAGAGGTGGAAGAGAACGCCTTCTTTAAGACAATTCGCGATAAGAAGGGGTACTTTGTAAAGGGAGCTCAAGCGGGGGAGAGTGTCGACACCTTTACTAAGATTGAGGCGGCTCGCTGTCTCGAGTGCTCCTATGTGTGTGATAAATGTGTCGAAGTTTGTCCCAACCGGGCCAATGTCGCCATCGACATGCGCTACCGCTGGGACCTCTTTGAGAACCCCTTCCAAATTGTCCACTTAGATGCTTTTTGTAACGAGTGTGGTAACTGTACCACCTTCTGTCCTTGGAGCGGTTCACCCTACAAAGATAAATTTACCCTCTTCAGCCGCCTCGACGATTTTGAAAGTTCTGAAAATAGTGGCTTCTTCCTCAAAGAGGGGGAGGTGTTGGTGCGCTACGAGGGGGAGATTACAAAGGCTCCCATCGAGAGTGACGGAAAGCTCGACAGCGAACTTCCAGAAGAGGTGACCTCTATAATTGAGGAGATTATTTTAAACCACGCCTATCTATTGGGGGCTGTTGAAGCATAAGGGGGTAGTGATGGAATTTACAATTTTTACCAATGCTAGGGTTGTCCAAACAAAACCTCCCTTTTCGGTTGAAGAGGGGCGTGATGTTGTAATCCAAGGTGACATGATAGTTGCTGTAGGGGAGAATTTAGCCCCCTCCTATAGGGGTGCTAAGGTTATTGATGCCACGGGTAAGACCCTTATTCCGGGTCTTGTGTGTGGTCACCACCACTACTATTCGGGTCTCTCAAGGGGGATGCTGATTAGTGCTGGAGAACAAAATGACTTTATCCAAGTCTTAAAAGAGTGGTGGTGGCGCCTAGACAGGGGGCTCGACGAAGAGGCTCTCTACTACAGCTCTCTAATCTGCTCAATTGATGCAATTAAGGCGGGAACGACGAGTTGCATCGACCACCATGCCAGCCCCTCCTTTATTGGAGGATCCCTTGAGACCATCGCCCGTGGAATGCGGGAGGTTGGATTAAGGGGGATGACCTGCTACGAGGTTACCGACCGTAATGGCGGTATGGAGGAGGTCAAAGCAGGGGTCAAAGAGAACATCGAGTTTGCCAAGAGTGTCGACAAAGAGTGGCAAAGTGGAAAAAAACCGCTAGTTGAAGCGATGATTGGGGGACACGCCCCTTTCACTATTCCCAATAGGGGGTTGGAACTTCTCAAAGAGGCGTGTGATACGACACAGAGGGGCATTCACCTCCACGTCGCTGAAGATAAGTACGACAGTGTCCACAGCCACCACCACTACCACCTCGATATTATGGAGAGGCTCGATTCGTTTGGCCTCCTCTCTGATAAGAGCCTCTTAGTGCATGGTCTCTATTTGAGTGAGAAAGAGGTTGAACTCCTCAATGCCCGTCGTGGCTTCTTAGCCCACAACCCAAGAAGCAATATGAACAACCATGTTGGCTACTGCACCAACCTTAGAGAGGTGGAGCGCTCCATTTTAGGAACCGATGGGTGCGGGGGCAATATGTTTGAAGAGTTGAAGATTGCCTTCTTTAAGCATAAAGATGTGGGAGGCCCTTGGTGGCCAGGCGACTTTGTGGCGATGCTCTCCCGTGGCAACGAGGTGTTGGAGACCTATTTTAAAGATAAATTTGGGCGCCTTGAAGCGGGCTATAAAGCCGATATTACCCTCTTAGACTACCAGAGTCCCACCCCGTGGGTCGATGGTAATGCAGCCAACCACCTTGTGTGGGGAACCAGCAGTAACTGCGTCGAGTCGGTGATGGTGGAGGGGAAGTTTGTGATGAAGGAGCGCCAGTTCGATTTTGATGTTGAAGAGATCTACGCCAAGGCGCGTGAAGTTGCCCACCGAGTGTGGCATCAAGTTGATACAATAAAACCCCATTAGGGGATAACGATTGAGAAGGAGTAAGAAATGGGAATGGACAAGAAGATTTTAGAGTTGGCCGCCAAGTATCGTGATTACACTGCCGAGAACCTCTCCAAGTTGGTGAAGGTTAAGTCTTACAGTAGCCAAGAAGAGGATGTATGCCGCTTAATTGTAACGCTACTTGAGGAGGCCGGCTTCGAAGATATTCGAATCGATGGGCTAGGGAGTGTCATTGGTAAGGTTGGTAACGGCCCCAAGAAATTGGCAATCGATGCCCACGTAGACACCGTTGAGGTGGGAAACCGTGACAACTGGAAGTTTGACCCCTTTAGTGGAGAGATTAAAGATGGCCTAGTCTATGGAAGAGGAACCAGCGACCAGAAGGGGGGTGCCGCCTCGATGATTACCGCTGGGCGGATCTTGAAAGAGTTGGGATATGGTGGCGAGTACACCGTCTATTTCACCTTCACCGTTATGGAGGAGGATTGTGATGGAATGTGTTGGAAGTACCTCATTGAAGAGGAGAACTTCAAACCCGATTTAGTGGTCTCAACCGAACCAACCAGTTGCCAACTCTACCGTGGGCAGAGGGGGAGGATGGAGATTAGGACCATCTTAAAGGGAATTTCGTGTCATGGTAGTGCTCCTGAGAGGGGCGTTAGTGCTGCCTATAAAGCGGCTAGAGCTGCCTTAGCGATTGAGCAACTCAATGAGGAGCTCCCCCCCGATGATGACAACTTCTTAGGGAAAGGGACCGTCACCGTCTCTCAAATGGATGTGAGGGGCCCTTCGCAGTGTGCCGTCCCCGACTACGCTATGCTCTACCTCGACCGACGCTTAACCTGGGGCGAGGATGCCGATTTTGCAATAGCCCAAGTGCGAGACGTTGTCTCAAAAGCGACTGGTGATAATCCCGAAGATATCGTGGTTGAGATGCCGATGTATGAGAAGGTGGGGTGGACCAAGAAAGATTATAGCCAAGAGCTCTATTTCCCCACCTGGAAAACCGAAGAAGACCACTTCTTTGTCCAAGCCGGGGTTGATGCCTACGAGACCCTCTTTGGTAAAAAACCAGTCGTCGATAAGTGGACTTTCAGTACCAACTTAGTGGCAACCACCGGGCGCCATAAAATCCCCGCAATTGGATTTGGCCCTGGCGATGAGGTTCAGGCCCACGCCCCCAACGAGATTACTAGAGTTGATGACTTAGAAATCTGTGCTGCGTTTTACGCGATGCTCCCCCTTAGTCTAGAAAAAAAAGGTGGAAAATAGGCCATTTCTGATGTATGATTTATTTGCTAAGGGCTTGGCACAGCGATGTGCCAAGCTCCTTCCCCGCCATGAGCTCCTCTCCCATCATGGATGGGTGGTTTCTAAGAGAGGCTTCGCGGGTCTTTTTTTTTGACTGAGCGATAGTTTTGCGATTCAACAAGGAGGCCAGTTGTGGCGAAGAGACCTTTTGTCAGTAGCGACAAGCAAAACAAAAGTCTTATCCAGTACCTTGGGAGATTTATAATTAGGAGATGAAAACATGTATGACCATTCAGTAATTCTCAAAAACATCTACTGCTTAATGACCGATACGGCTAAAGAGACCATTAAGGGAGCCGATATGCTCATCACTGATGGAGTGGTGAAAAAGATCGACCTAGAGGGGAAGATGGATTATAAAAGTGCCACCCGTGTAATCGACTGCTCAAAGCATGTCGTTATCCCTGGGTTGGTCAACACCCACCACCACTTCTTCCAGACGATGACAAGAAACCACCCGGCGGTTCAAAATGCCGAACTCTTCGATTGGCTCAGATTCCTCTACAATGTGTGGAAAAATATTGACAATGAGGGGGTCTACTACTCCTCTCTCTTGGCGATGGGAGAGTTACTGAAGACGGGGTGTACTTTAACTACCGACCACCACTACCTCTATCCCCAAGGGTTTGATGGGGATTTAATGGCGACCCAGTTTGAGGCTGCCGACAGGTTGGGAATCAGGTTCAGTCCAACACGTGGCTCTATGAGTTTAAGTGAAAAGGATGGGGGGCTCCCCCCCGATTCGGTGGTCCAAACCGATGATAAAATTTTAGCTGACAGTGAACGGGTCATCCAACAATTTCACGACCCCTCGCCACTGGCGATGCACAAAGTAGTCTTAGCTCCTTGTTCCCCCTTTACAGTGACTAAAGAGATTATGAGGGATAGTGCCCGTCTAGCACGGAAGTATGGGGTACAACTCCATACCCACCTTGCTGAAACATTTGATGAGAATGACTTTTGTCTTGAGATGTTTGGGGTGCGCCCCCTAGCTTTAATGGAAGAGTGTGAATTGATTGGTCCCGATGTCTTCTATGCCCATGGAATCCACTTCAACGATGAGGAACTTAAAATTTTAGCCCAAGCGGGTTCTTCAGTGGCCCACTGCCCCTCTTCGAATATGAGGTTAGGAAGTGGCATTTGCCGCGTCCCTGAGATGTTGGCACTGGGAATCAATGTGGGGATTGCCGTTGACGGCTCAGCCTCCAACGACTCTTCCGACATGTTGGGTGAGGTGCGTAACGCCCTCCTCCTCCAACGGGTATTAAACGGAGCAGCGGCTCTCACCACCCGCCAGGTTTTCAAAATGGCGACTGAAAATGGGGCTAAGATGCTCAATTTTGGCAAAGTTGGCAAGTTGGAAGAGGGGTGGGCTGCCGATATGGCAATCTTTGATGTACAGCGTCTCCCCTATGCCGGGGCCCTCTCTGATCCAGTAGCGGCCCTTATCTTCTGTGGAGACGATCACAATACCGACTACACCATCGTGAATGGACAAGTTGTTGTTGATAAAGGGCAACTCATTGGCATTGAGGAGGAAGAACTCTTTGAGAAAGCCAATGGTGTTAGCCAGAAAATGCTCGCAAAAGCCGAGTGAAAGGAGGAAGTATGATTGGTGAGTTCATTCGTACTGCATCACCCCAAGAGTCGTTAGGGGCACTACATGATGGTGGTGAAGGGACCCACTTCATTGGGGGAGGGACCGAGATTCTAAGGTTAGGGTCGCTTATAAATCCTCAGAAAGTTGTCTCTCTCAAGGGGTTGAACCTCTCTGGGATAGAAGAAGAGAAGGGGATAGTCTCAATTGGGGCTACCACCACTTTCCAAGAGGCACTTGAGAGTGAACTCGTCCCCCGCTACTTAAAAGAGGCACTCCTCTATTGTGGCTCCTATACAAGACGTAATATGGGGACAATTGGGGGAAATATTGCCCTTCGAAGGGACGACTCCTACCTTGCACCAACCCTAATTGCCGCTAAAGCACGCCTTATCCTGGGCGATATCGCCAGCGATGGCAAATATGGTGAAGAAAATATCCCTATTCGGGAGTACCACTCTTTTGAGGAGCACTTTGAGGGTTCACTCATCTTGAAAATAGTCCTTAACAAACCTAAGCGCTTTGTCGCCTCATTGCGCTATGCCCGTACTATGCAGAGTCCCGCTGCCGTAACAATCGCCTTGGGGGCCGACATCTCAAGTGATGCTCCCCACGATGTGCGCATTGCAGCTGCTATTAAGGGGAGTGGGGTTGTGCGCCTAATTGAGGTTGAGAATGGGATTATGGAGGGTCGCTACCCAACAGTTGAAGATGCTGCTGCCCAAGCGGCCCAAGACCTAGTCCTTGTTGACGATATAACCGGTAGCGCTGCCTACAAAAAATATATCTTGACTGCCAGTGTGGCAGAGCTCTATAAACAGTGCCTCGATGCCATTTCGAAAGGAGGTGCCCAATGATTGTCCGCTGTATAGTCAATGGAAAAAATGTAGAAGTTAACGTGGCGCCCCACGAGACGCTAAGGAAGATGTTGCTCTCTCTAGGACACTTTGCCGTGCGCGACAGTGATGACGGGGAGGGGTTTGCTGGAAGCGATACAGTTATCTTTAACGACCGTCCCCTCTACTCTAACTTATTGTTAGCGGCTGAGGCGGAAGGGGCCACTATTAGGACCCCCGACTCGCTCGCTACTGGGAGAGAGCTCAATGTGGTCCAAGAGGCGATGATTGATGCAGGAGTGGTCCAGTCGGCCTACAATGCCCCTGCTGCCGCCCTCTTGTTAACTTGGCTCCTCGAGAAGAAGCCCAATGCAAGTCGGAGCGATGTAGCAGAGGTCCTATCTGGAATCTTCATCCGCGATGCCGGTTATGAGCACTACTACTTAGCTGTTGAGTTGGCTAAAGAGAAACTCAGAAGTGGCAAATATAGCTCAACCATCGCCCCCGAATTTAGGGACCACCTTAAATATGTGGGGAAGGTGAAACCCAAAGTTGATGGGCGCCAACTGGTGGCTGGGTGGAGGTCTTATGTCGAAGACCGCGTCGACCCCAACGCTTGTTCAATGGTGCTCCTTAGAAGCCCCTATGCCCACGCTTATATCACCAAGATCGATACAAGTGAAGCTGAGAAGATGGATGGAGTGGTGACTATTATAACAGCAGCCAACTGCCCCGATGTCTTCTATATGTCAGCCGGTCAGGGGAACCCTGAACCCTCTCCTTACGACAGACGCCTCTTCAACTGGAAGATGCGACACGTGGGCGACCGGGTAGCCGCCATTGTAGCTGAAACTGAAGAGCAAGCTATTGCAGCACGCGAGAAGATAGTGGTCGAGTACGAAGTCTTAAAACCAATCTTTACCGTCGAAGAGGCTATGGCTGAAGGGGCTCCCATTGTCCAAAATGGGGCTGCCGAGTATCTCAGTGGAGAGCCTGAGGGGTTAGCCGAGTACAATAAGGGAGTCGACCCTCGCGAAGGGAAGATTATCTACCCCTTCCCCCTCCATGGGGACAACCGTCGCAATATTGCCTCAAGAGCCACCGGAGCTATTGGAGATATTGAGAAGGGGTTTGCAGAAGCCGATGAGGTGATTGAGCGCACCTACCAGACGAGTCAAATTCAGTGTACGCCTCTCGAAGTGCACCTCTGCTACACCAAGATCGATAACGACCGCTTAGTGATTCACGCCTCAACGCAGGTGCCGTTCCACACCCGTCGCATTGTGGCCCGGGTGTGTGGAATCGCTGAGAACAAAATTAGGGTGATTAAAGAGAAAGTGGGGGGAGGCTACGGCTCCAAACAAGATATCTTGGTAGAGGATGTAGCTGGGTACGCAACTTGGATTACCCGTCGTCCCATCTACTATCGCAACACCCGTGAAGAGGAGTTTATCGCCAACAGTACCCGTCATCCGATGCGTATCACCGTTAAGATGGGGGC
This sequence comes from Spirochaetales bacterium, assembly GCA_012838895.1. Taxonomy (GTDB): domain Bacteria; phylum Spirochaetota; class Spirochaetia; order Sphaerochaetales; family Sphaerochaetaceae; genus DUOJ01. Next base: position 5,970 of record DUOJ01000019.1, on the reverse strand, counting down.
GAAGAAGGGTGGCCAATTAACATCAGTCTATATGGATGTGCGGGCCAACACTGGTCCCTACGGTAACCACTGTTTAACCGTTCCTATGAATGCCTGTTCAAAAACATTGCCACTCCTCAACTGTCCCAATATTGCCTTTGATGTGACCACCTATTACACAAATATCCCTCCCACAGGGGCCTACCAAGGGTATGGCGCTCCCAAAGGCTCATTTGCCTTGATGACCTGTCTCGCTGAGATGGCCTCTGTTCTCAAGGTTGACCCCTTAGAGATGGCTAAGATCAACCACGTCGAGCGGGGCTTCATGTTGGAGATTCTAAAGAGCCTCGGCGAAGGGCGTGAAGGGACACCAGTGCCAGTTGGGAGCTGTGGCTTAAGGAAAGCTCTCGACTTAGGGGCTAAGATGATTGATTGGGGTAAAAAAGAGGTTTGTGAAGACCCCAACTGGAAGGTTGGCAAAGGGTTTGCCATGATTCAACAAGGATCAGGCCTGCCTGGACTCGACCACAGTATGTGTGACGTGGTGATGAATACCGATGGAACCTTTATGGTCCACAGCGGCGGGGCTGACATTGGTACTGGCCTCGATACCATCAGCGTGAAGTGTGTTAGCGAGGTGATGTGTGTCGAGATGGACAAAGTTTCAATCCTCTCCGGCGATACCGATAACACCATGTTCGATACCGGCGCCTACGCCTCAAGTGGCACCTACTTCTCGGGAGGGGCTACCCTTAAGGCGGCCCTCAACCTCAAAGAGAAGGTGTTAGCCGAAGCAGCTCTCCAGATGGAGGAGGCGGTCGAAGACCTTAGCCTCCAAGCTCCTGGTGAGGTTGTCTCGAAGAAGAGTGGAAAAGTTCTCCCCTATGGTGAGCTAATCCACCAAGCAGTCTCGGGACTCGGGCGCGGGCAACTAGTGGGCTACGGCTCCTTTGCCACCGAAGATGCAGCCATCCCCTACGGGGCCCACTTTGCCCAGGTGGCGGTCAACGTCAAGACGGGAGCCATTAGGGTCGATAAGTTCTACGCCTTGCAAGATGCAGGAACGCCAATTAACCCCGAACTAGCTTTAACGCAGATGTATGGGGCGGCCCAAAAGTCGCTCGGTCACACCCTCTATGAGGATATGGCCCTCGATGAAGAGGGGCGCTGTATTGCTGCCAATTTCACCAACTATGGGGTGCCGATGATTAGCGAAGCTCCAGCAGACTTTAAGGCGGTCTTAATTGATGAGAACGATGAGTTTGGTCCCTTTGGAGCTAAGTCAATTAGTGAGATTGCCACCAACGGAGCAGCACCAGCCGTTGCCAACGCTATCTACGATGCTGTTGGGGTGTGGATTCGCTCTTGGCCTATCACTCCTGAAAAGATATTAAGGGAGATGGGTAAGATTACCTAATAGTGGGGCCCTAAACGGGCCCCCTCCCTTATGCAACAAACTGCAACAAATAGGTAGACTTACCTTCCACCCTCATGTTATAATTCTCTTAAATAGCAAGAATAAGAGATCTTTAGAGAGGAGGTATTATGAAGGAGATGAGCGTAATCCAGAAGATGATTGATGAATTGAAGAGGTTAAAGTCGGATGGGATGTACCTCAACGATTTCTTTCACACCTGGAAGAAAAGTGACGATGAACTGGCAGCCACTTTTGCAGTTGCTGAAATCTTGAGAAAGATGAGGGAGAACAACATCTCCCCCAAGCTGTTTGATAGCGGCCTAGGTATTTCAATCTTTAGAGACAACTCAACACGCACCCGCTTCAGCTTTGCCAGTGCCTGTAATATGTTGGGTTTAACTGTTCAGGACCTAGATGAAGCATCCAGCCAAATCGCCCATGGAGAGACCGTGCGCGAGACAGCTAATATGGTCTCCTTTATGGCAGATGTGATTGGTATTCGCGATGATATGTATATCGGGAAGGGTCACACCTACATGAAGGAGGTGGCTGATGCGGTCCAAGAGGGGTTTGACGATGGTGTATTAGAGCAGAGACCCACCCTAATTAACCTCCAATGTGACATTGACCACCCCACCCAGTCGATGGCTGATATGCTCCATGTAATTGACCACTTTGGGGGAGTTGAAAACCTGAAGGGGAAGAAAGTTGCCATGAGTTGGGCCTACAGCCCCTCTTACGGTAAACCACTTTCGGTTCCCCAAGGGATTATCGGACTCTTCACCCGCTTCGGGATGGATGTGGTGTTAGCCCACCCTGAGGGGTACAACGTAATGAGTGAAGTTGAAGATGTAGCCCGTGAGAACGTGAAGCGCACCGGTGGCTCTTATAAACAGGTCTACTCGATGGAAGAGGCTTTTATCGATGCCGATATCGTCTATCCTAAGAGCTGGGCCCCCTATGCCGTGATGGAAGAGAGGACTCAGATGGTGAGCGATGGACGCTTTGACGAGTTGGGGAGCCTCGAACAGCGCTGCCTCTTAAACAACGCCAAGTTTAAGGATTGGGAGTGTACCGAAGAGCTGATGGCCAAGACCAAAGGTGGCAATGCCCTCTACATGCACTGCCTTCCTGCCGATATTACCGGTGTGAGTTGTAAAGCGGGTGAGGTGGCTGCATCGGTCTTTGATCGCTACCGTGAACCTCTCTACAAAGAGGCCTCCTACAAACCCTATATCATTGCTGCCATGATTATGTTGGCTAAGTTTAAAGACCCGGCCGCTAAACTCAGTGAACTACTAAAAGCTAGTCGTAAGCGAGTTAACTAAAACACTAAACTAGTCCCGACTTAGGTCGGGACTAGTAATTAGAAGATAAAGCGATACCGCATCATACTTGGTCTCATTCTAAAGGGTGAGATACGGAAAAAAAGGCCCATAGAACGAGAAAAGCGGGCTAACAGCAACACTGTCACTATTAAGACTAAAACTGAGAGGACTAGGCCAACAATAGAGAGAATTTTACTCGTTCTCACTAGGTTGTTTCCTTTGGCCCCGCCAGCTAAAGAGACTTGGTAAAGTCCAATTATGCTAAAAATTAATCCAATTAAACCGCCACAACCAAAGAGTTGCATTGGCGTTATAACTGAAAAAATTCCCAAGATAAGGGCTACAATAGCGTGCCTCTCTTGTTTGATTCTCTGCTCTTCGGTTTTCTCAATCTCTTGTGTATCCATATGCGCCTCCAACTATATACTAAATCTAATAACGGGGAGAAAAAATGGCAAGTTAACTTGCCTGACTACTTAAGCGGTGTTAATGTATTGGGAAGGAGAAATTATGAAGAGGGACAATATAAAGCGGTTTATTGAAGGGGCAACCGGTCGTCAAAAAGTCGACCTTGTTGTCAAAGGGTGTAAGATTGTCGATGTTTTCAATGGTAAAATAATTGAAGGGGATTTAGGTGTCGACAATGGCGTAATCGTTGGTATTGGCCCCTATGAAGGGCGTGAAGTCTTTGAAGGTAATGGAGCCTATCTTCTCCCCGGACTAATTGATGCCCACGTCCATATTGAGTCCTCCCATGTTGAGCCCCGCTCGTTTGGGAAACTGTTGTTGCCGAGGGGGACCACCACTGTAATAGCTGATCCCCACGAAATTTGTAATGTGGCGGGCCTTGATGGACTCGATTATATGCTTGAATCTGCCAAAGAAAGCCCCCTCTCTATCTTCTTCATGCTCCCTTCATGTGTCCCTTCCACCCCCTTTGAGACTTCTGGGGCGACCCTTTTAGCCAAAGATTTGGCCCAAAGGATAGAAGAAGCCCAAGTTTTAGGGTTGGGAGAGCTGATGGATAGTGTGGGGACAATAGGTGGTGTTCCCTCCGTTATCGATAAAATAGCCCTTGCCAAAGAGCATGGGAAGGTAATTGATGGCCACTCTCCCCAAGTGAGTGGTAAAGACTTAAATGCCTACGCCGGGGTAGGGGTACTAACCGACCACGAGTGCACCACTGTTAAAGAACTTGAAGAGAGGATTGAGCGGGGGATGTATGTTCTCTTAAGAGAGGGGTCGGCAACTAAAGACCTAAAATCCCTCTTGCCTGGGGTAACCCCTTGTAATTCCCACCGTTGCCTCTTGTGTACCGATGACCGCCAGCCTGAATCTATCCTCGAAGAGGGGCACCTCGATAACCACCTCCGCATAGCGGTCAGTGAAGGACTCGATCCCATTACTGCAATTCAGATGGGGACGATTAATGCTGCCAACTGCTACTCACTCCACGACCGAGGAGCCATTGCCCCAGGGAGGCGAGGCGATTTTATCCTTGTCGATAACCTCAAAGATTTTAATGTCGCCCACGTCTTTGTAGAGGGAACTCTCTACCGTGAAGGGGAAGAAGAGGAGACTCTAGTTCCTAAAGAGGTTGAGACTAAGTTCAATATTAAAGATTTCTCCATTGAGAAGCTAAGACTACCCCTCAAGGGGAATCGCATTCGAGCCATCGGGATTATCCCCGATATGGTAGTGACCAATTCGGTAGAAATGGAAGTAAAAAGGGACTCAAAAGGGTACTACCAAAATAATCCTAGCCAAGACTTAGTTAAACTGGCCGTCGTTGAGCGTCACCACGGCACTGGCAATGTAGGGTTAGCCCTCTTGAGTGGTTATGGCCTTAAGAGAGGGGCTATAGCGACCACCATCGCCCACGACTCCCACAATATCATAGTGGCCGGCGATAACGATGAAGATATGGTAGTGGCCGTTGAGAGCTTGAAGAAGATTAAAGGGGGGATCGTAATAGTGAGGGGTGGAGAACTCATAGACGCCCTTCCTCTCCCCATTGGTGGCTTGATGACCAACCAGAGTGGTACCTTTGTGAGAGAGAAGCTCAAAGCGATGCAGAAGATTGCCCTTGAAGAGTTTAACATCCCCAGGGGTATCGACCCCTTTATGACCCTCTGCTTTATGGCCCTACCGGTAATCCCCCACTTAAAAGTGAGTGACCAGGGTCTGTTTGATGTCGACCAATTCAAGTTTGTAGACCTTGAGGTATAGAAAAAGGGAGCCGGTTGGCTCCCTTTCTAGTAGTTCCTCTATTTTAAGTAAAGAGTAGTTTAATCAGTAAGAGGACACCCACGACAATCATCATAGGTTTAATTTGTTTCACTTTTCCAGTTAAGAGCTTCAAGACGATCCAAGAGAGGACACCAAACATGATACCGTTGGCAATTGAGTAGGTGGTGACCATGAAAAGAATCGTGAGGAAGGCGGGTATCGCCTCTGAATTATCATCGAAGTCGATATCTCTAACAGGGCTCATCATAAAGAGTCCAACAAGAATCAAGGCAGGAGCGGTTGCAGCACCTGGAATTGAGAGGAAGAGGGGTGAGATGAAGAGGGATAAGAGGAAGAGGACACCAACTACGGCAGCCGTTAATCCAGTTCTTCCACCTTCAGCTACACCAGCTGAGCTCTCAACATAGGTGGTAACTGTTGAGGTACCTAAGATAGCACCAACTGTGGTTCCAATGGCGTCGGCCAAGAGAGCCTCTTTACAGTTGGGAATAGACCCATCTGGGTTGAGCATGTCCGCCTTAGTACAGCACCCAATAAGGGTTCCGACGGTGTCGAACATGTCGACGAAGAGGAAGGTGAAGGTAATCACCAGCATGTCAATTGTAAAGAAGTTTTTGAAATCAAACTTGAAGAAAGTGGGAGCCAATGATGGGGGTAGGTAGCTTCCTCCCGCATACTCTGTGATTCCCATAGGCCATCCAATAAGGGCGGTCGCTACAATACCAATTAAGAGGGCACCCTTTACCTTGTAGACTAATAGAGCACCAGTAATAACTAGTCCAATAATTGCCAAGAGAGCGTCACCCTGTTTAACGTTACCCAACTCAACCAGAGTTGCTCCGCCGACGACAATGCCGACGTTTTGGAGGCCAATGAAGGCAATGAAAAGTCCAATACCGACACTAATAGCCTTCTTAACGTTCTCGGGAATCGAGTTAACAATCGCTTCACGAATATTGAATGCCGATAAGATGATAAAGATGATTCCCTCAATAA
>DUOJ01000018.1 GCA_012838895.1 Spirochaetales bacterium | reverse complement strand
GCCAGGATCAAACTCTCCGTTATTTAAATAACTCTAGCACAAGTGCCAGAGTATAACTTCAAGTTATTATTTCCCAACAATAGAAAGCTTACGCTTGCTAAATTGACTAGGAAGCCCTTACACTTCCTTGACAACTTTCGTTGTCAGCACCGTAACCAACACCCCCAAAGGGGAATCATTACAGCGCATATCCTTCCTTCCCTTCTCTTATATCTCTGTCAAAAATCATCTATTTCGCAACAATCCCTAAGGGGTTTCCTTAGAGCGCTCGAACGTTATAGCAGATTCCAATTCAAAGTGTCAAGACTAATCTTTCCACTCAGAACCCTGTACCCTGAAAAAGGGCAACGGATTGGATATTACTCCTTTTAACTAACAACGTCTAGTCTATTTTCTTAAATTCTTCACAAAAGTGAGAAAATAGTTACTTAGTCAGGTGTTCCAATGTCCCTTTCGTGAAAATAGTCTTTAAATAGGTGCTGAACGAGGCTAAAGCGGCCAAAGCAGAGAGGCCAAACAACACTGTTGTGAGGGGATCTGCCCAACTTTTCCACCCATCGGTAGTAGCCACCCGGTCCACAACAACATAGACAATTCCGAAGAGGCTGGCGATAGCATAGAGGACCGACTTGAGTTTACCCCAAATATTGGCTGCAATGGCCTTACCACTCCCCATCATTATCATCCGAATGAAGACAATTGAGAACTCACGCCACATTATTATTACAAAGGCCCACACCGGCATAATCCCCACCCCTACAAAACAGATAAAATAGGTGAGGTGGCTCAATGAATCGGCAAAAGGGTCCATCACTTTACCAAGGTCGGTCACTAAGTCGTAGCGCCTTGCAATCATCCCATCGAGGAGGTCGCTCACTTCCGAAAGGACGTAGAGGGAGACTAGGAAGACAATCGAGATGAGGGAGAGACCCTCACCAAACCAGATTGGGAGGTGAAACAGTATAAAAAATATGGGGGCCATCAGTAGCCGTGAAATTGTCAATTTATTAGGTATATTCATCGTTTATATCTCCAAATACTTTTTTGTTAAATACTCTTTAAAGTGGCTACTCCTCAAAGGGGAACCAGTCACTTTATTTAGGAGCTCTTTAGGTTGGTAGAGCGCTCCATATTTTAATATCTTAGCCTCGAGCCACTCCCTTATAGGGGTCAGTTCTCCCCGTTTAAGGTGGTAGTCTAGGTCGATTTCATTTGCCATTATAGCGCTTATTTGGGCTCCATACAAATTACCCAAAGCGTAGGTGGGGAAGTAGCCAAAAACTCCCATCGACCAGTGGACATCTTGCAATACTCCGAGGCGATCGCTTTTCACCTTAATGTTGAGGAGCTTTTCCATCTTCTCTGCCCAAGCACCACTCAGGTCTTTTACTTTAAGGTCCCCCTTAAGGAGGGCTTTTTCAAGTTCAAAGCGGGCAATAATATGGAGTCCATAGGTCACCTCATCGGCATCAACTCTGATAGGAGTTGCCTTAACCCGGTTGATAGCCGCTAAGAATTGCCCCTCATCAACATTGGCTAGTTGCAAGGGGAAGAGCTCTTTAAACTGGGGGAAGTAGTAATCCCAAAAACTACCACTGCGCCCAATCATATTTTCCCAGAGTCTACTTTGACTCTCATGGAACCCTAACGAGACGCCACTTCCCAAAGTAGTCCCCCTACACACCCCTTGCGAGGCGGCCATCTCGTAGAGGGCGTGTCCCCCTTCGTGGATAGCTGAAAAGAGGGGGCTAGCTACTGAAAGCTCTTCGTAGCGGGTTGTGATTCGAATATCGTGAGCCCCCAAGGTAGAGGTTGCCGGGTGGACTGCGGTGTGCAAAAGACCCCTTTCCCAATCAAACCCCATATTGGTCAACACTTCACGGATAAAGAAATCTTGACTCTCTTGGGGATATTTCCCGTAGAGGAAGGTGTCATCAACCTCCCGCTCACCCACTTGCTCTAAAATCTCTTTGAGGAAGAGCCCCATTTCACTAAAGAGGCTCTCCACCTCTGCCGTTGTTGTCCCCTCTTCGTAGAGGTCGAGGAGGGGGTCGTAGGGCTCTCCAGAGTGACCGAGAGCCTCTGCCTTCTCTTGAAGAAGGGTCACTATCATCTCAAGGGTGGGGGCAAAGGCTTTAAAGTCGTCCTCTTGGCGGGCTTTAACCCAAGCAGGATAGGCTTTGGCTGTCGTTTCGCTGAAGAGTTGAACAAACTCTCCGTCAAGTCGTCTCTCGCGCTCCCAATCCCGCTTTGCGTGGCGCACCATCGCTGTCTCAACTTCACCTAATTGAACCCCTTCTAGAGTCGCTATAATCTCCCCTAGCTCATCACTAGTAACGAGGGTGTGGATTTGGCGCTCTAAAAGGCCTACCTGAGCTCCCCTCTCCTCCGCCCCCTTTGAAGGGAGTACCTCTTGGTCCCACGACAGGACGCTTAGAATATGGGAAAGGAGGAGCACCTCTCTATCGATCTCTTTGAGTCGCTTGACTGCTTTATCTACTACCATCCGTCTCTCCTAGCGCTTCTCGTCAATTTCCCTCTGAAGAGATTCGAGATAGGTTGCAAAGGGAATCCCGTTCTCTTGTTTGCCACTACGGTAGCGCACCGAAACAGAGTCCCCCATCTTCTCGCGCTCCCCGAGAACTAACATATGGGGCACTTTTTGTTGTTGAGCATTCCTAATCTTAGCATTCATCCGGTCGTCACTATCGTCGATATAGACCCTAATTCCGGCCCGCTTCAATTTATCAAAGACCTCATGAGCGTAGTCATTGAATACCTCTGAAACTGGAATAACACACACTTGGTCGGGGGCTAGCCATATGGGAAAAGCACCAGCGTAGTGCTCTATTAAGACACCAAAGAAGCGCTCAATTGAGCCTAAAAGGGCGCGGTGAATCATATAGGGGCGCTTCTCGACCCCATCGGAGTCGACAAAGGTCATGTTGAAACGTTGTGGCTCATTGAAGTCGAACTGGATGGTGGAGAGTTGCCACTCTCGTGAGAGGGCATCTTTAATCTTGAGATCAATCTTGGGACCGTAGAAGGCACCACCCCCCTCATCAATTCCATACTCTAACCCCTCTTCCTCTAAAGCGCGTCGTAGTGATTCGGTAGCAGCTTCCCACTGCGCCTCCTCGCCCACACTCTCTTTAGGGCGAGTTGAGAGATAGGCACTGACCTCTTGAAAGCCAAAAGAGCGCAACATGTGGAGTGAGAAACGGAGCACCTCTCTAATCTCCCCCTCCATCTGGTCGGGGGTACAGAAGATGTGAGCATCGTCTTGGGTGAAGCCACGCACCCTGAGTAGGCCATGGAGAGCCCCCGCTTTCTCGTAGCGGTAGACGGTCCCTAACTCAGCCCACCTAAAGGGGAGGTCACGGTAAGAGTGTTTCTTATTCTTATAAATCATGATATGGAAAGGGCAGTTCATCGGCTTGGCATAATAGTCGGACTTATCCATCTCCATGGGGGAGAACATCCCCTCTTGATAGAAGTCTAAGTGTCCTGAGGTCTCCCAAAGCCACGACTTTCCGACGTGGGGGGTAACCACCATTTCGTAGCCATTGGCGTAGTGTTCCTTTTTCCAAAAATCTTCAATAGCCATCCTAATACGGCCCCCTTTAGGGTGCCAGTAGACTAAACCAGGTCCAGCCTCTTCGTGGAAGCTAAAGAGGTCGAGCTCTTTACCTAGTTTACGGTGGTCTCTTTTCTCAATCTCCTCCAGTTTCTGGAGATAGATTCGCAAATCTTTGGGAGTCTTCCAAGCAGTACCATAGATTCTCGTCAACATAGGGTTAGTCTCTATTCCCCGCCAGTAGGCACCAGCAATGTTTAAGAGCTTAAAGGCGTCAGGATTGAGCTCCTTAGTCGACTTAACGTGGGGACCACGACACAAGTCGGTAAACCCTCCCTGGTTGTAGAGGGAGACCTCTTCATCTTCAGGGATTGCCTCAATTAGCTCCTGCTTGTAGTGTTGACCGGCAAAGAGCCTCTTCGCCTCATCACGCGAGACAACGGTGCGCTCAAAGGGTTTGTCTTCACTAATAATCTTACGCATCCGCTCGCTAATCTCTTCCAAGTCTTCCATGTTCAACGCCCTGGGAAGATCAAAGTCGTAGTAAAATCCGTTCTCTATCGCCGGACCAATGGCAATTTGTGCCGTTGGGAACATCTCTAAGACGGCCTCAGCCATAACGTGAGACATCGAGTGGCGAATGCTCTCCAGTTGGTTATCTCCCATACAAATCTCTCCTTATTATAGAGAAACCCCACACTCTCTTCCTAACTCTCTCCCATACGGGAGTTAGGTAAGGACGAGAACATGGGGTCATGTTTCCGCGGTTCCACCTTACTTCCTGTAGTAGTCTCTTCACTGCTACAAGCACTCATTTGCCCCATACGCTGGGGAAGCGGCAAGCCTACTCTACCTTCGACTTGCGACTCGGGAGGGGTTTTCAACGGGACCTGCCAAATCTCTCACACCCAACCACAAAGAGTGGAAGGAGATCCTCTCTGGGGCAAGCTTTACCGCCTACTCGTCTCCGTCTGCGTCACTGCAACAATAGTGTAAATGAAATAGAATAAAGTCAAGATGGAAGGGAGAAAACTACCTAATAAAATGGGCACCACAAGAAGACTATTGCCACTATATTTTTCAGATTCCAACACAGATATTTGTAAAATAGTATTTCCGAAACTTTTTGACTTTCACACCCACAAGCGTCTATTTGAGCTAACCCTTTTTTTACCCTTCAGGAGAGCAGTGTGCTATAATGTGCTAAACCAAATGAGTTGGGTGGTACTTTAGAAAATCAAAAATTTTACTATTAATCTATGCTATTGAAAGGAACGGAAAGTGTCTGAGTTATATAATATTTATTGCGATGAATCATGCCACCTTGAAAATGATAACATCAATGTAATGGTTCTAGGAGCAGTATGGTGTAAATATTCAAAAGTCGAAGAAATTTCAAAAAGATTAAAAGAAATCCGTCTGGCTCATGGGATATCTCAATATGCTGAGATTAAGTGGGTTAAGGTTTCTCCCTCACAACAATCATTCTATCTTAATATTCTTGACTATTTTTTAGACGATGACGACTTACATTTTAGGGGTATTATAATTCCAGATAAATCTAAATTAGACCACAAGAAGTTTAACCAAACACATGATGATTGGTATTATAAAATGTTTTTTGATTTATTAAAGGTAATAATTGCTCCTGACAATAGTTATTCTATTTATCTTGACTATAAAGATACTTGGGGAGCTAAAAAAATTTCAAAACTTCATGAAGTGCTTTCAAATTCTAATTATGATTTTTCAAGAGAAATTATTAAACAAATTAAGCTCGTCAGATCTCACCAAGTTCAATTAATTCAACTATGTGATTTTCTGATAGGCGCTATTAGTTATGCAAATCGTGGTCTAACCTCGAGTGAAGCCAAAAAATCAATAGTCGACAGACTTGTTGAAAGATCTGGCTATTCTCTGAGGAAAACCACTCTTCTTCAAGAGAAAAAAGTTAATTTATTACATTGGGAAGGGAGAGATTAATGAATTATGCTGCTATTGAATGGTTGCCACCAGAACTTGATTTAAATGGCATTACAGCGACCCAAATTTTTGCAAAACTTTATAGCGTATTCCAAATGGATATTAAATGTGGCAACCTCTTTTTCTCTGGTACAAAAGTGGGATATCGCCCTGGCATTGAGCCAGACGGAATGGGTTATGAATCAGTTTTCTGGCATCTAATTCAAAAAAAAGAAGTGTCAGGAGAGAGGGTCCCTGACTATCCACGTGCTAAAAAACTCCCATGGTTCAAGCCCACCATAGAGAATTATCAGGACCATCGAGTTAGGGCATGGGATTATCAGGAAGCACAAAAAAAGAAAGGTGTACGAACCTATATATGGCTAGAACCCCTTGACTATTTGATTATTTTAAAAAGAACAATACTACAAAAATCCAATAAAGAAGTTATGAATATTATTACTACATTCCATATTGACAAAATCTCTTACCGCGAAAAAATTCGTAATAAATGGAGGAATAGGATTATTGAATATACATAAAAAAGGAGAGGGCACCTTAGTGACCTCCCAACTCCTCCCACATCTTGGTGGGTGAATCCAACACAAAGATAACACTAACTATCATAGATGTCAACGTATAATTCCGGGTAGCCGGTAAAAGGGTAGCCGGTAAAAGATTATTCCCATCTTTTTCTTAAATGAATATTTCCACTTTGGAATAAATGTGTTCTACTGCTGAGGAGAGTTGGTAATAACATAGGGAGAAAAAGGAAGAGGGAACCCCCAACTACCACATTAAAGATCCCCTCATTCCAAACAAAAAGTATGGAAACATTACCATCATCGGTTATTAAATTCAAGTCTAAACGTCATTAACTAGCCTCGGTTGAAACTGTGTAGACATCTTTATACTTACTTATAACTTTGAAGCATTTGAAATTAATTAAGGGGGTTAAAAATAATCTAGCTAATATGCGCACCTTGAGGTTACAATGGTGGGTGCATATATTTATGGATATTAAAAAATTGGGAGACATATGATTATTTATTTGGTAGGAATAGGTTGTGTCGGCAAAACAACGATTGGTAGCATGTTAGCTAAAACAATCGGCTTCACTTTTTTTGACTTGGATAAGGAGATAGAAAATTTTTATCAAACCTCAATTGAAAGAATACAAGATGCTTGCCTAGGCATGCATGAATTCAGAAGGAAAGGTAGTATTGTTTTGGACCAGTTGTTCTCAAAGAACATTGATTCTGTGATTTCAGGTACACCATCAGGTTTAAAATTTTCATATCTCGGTGTTTATAAAAAACATAAAAAGGATAAAACACTTTATTCGATACATCTGCATGATTCATTTGAGAACGTATTGAACAGGTTGACCTTTTATGACAAAGATTCAAATCCAATAATTGAGCAGATTGATGAATTAAAAAGAAAGCGCTATTTAAACGCAATTAAAGCAGATTACAACTATTTTGCAAGCTCCTATGAACGTGCCGATTTTCAAATGAATATCGAACATATCAAACTAGAAGACATTCCTTATTT
>DUOJ01000017.1 GCA_012838895.1 Spirochaetales bacterium | reverse complement strand
ATGGGGAGAAATCAAATTACTGGGGAAACTTCCTCCCTAGTGAGTCAAACAATCCTCAACCCTTTGCGCTTCCCCCTCAACTTTATCTTACGCTACGACCCCAATGAGATCGTACGCTCAGTCGACTATTTCCTTACCGTTAACCTCTACCGCGAGGGGGAGAGTAGCCCCTATCTATCAAGTTACGAGGTCTCCCTCCCCTCCCTTAAAGGGGATGACTCGGTTTATATCGAACTTCAGACAATAACTTAGCCTCTTGATGCATAATTATACATAAAAGAGTTGCTTTTATTTCATTTTTATGCAAAATATCGGTAAATGGGGGATTTAAGATGAATAAAGAGAAAGTGGTTTTAGCTTATAGCGGTGGTTTAGACACCTCGGTAATGTTGAAATGGTTAGCCAATAAAGGGTTTGAGGTAATTGCCTATGTGGCCGATGTGGGACAAGATGAAGACTTCAAAGAGGTGGAGAAGAAAGCCTACGCCAGTGGCGCCTCCAAAGTCTACGTTGAAGACCTTAGACGTGAGTTTGTCGAAGAGTATATTTTCCACGCCCTTAAGGCTAATGCCCTCTACGAAGGGCGCTACTTCTTAGGGACCTCAATTGCCCGACCGCTAATTGCTAAAAGGCAAATTGAGATTGCCCAAAAAGAGGGGACCCTCTATGTGGCCCACGGTGCTACCGGTAAGGGGAACGACCAGGTACGCTTTGAGCTCGCCTTCTACGCCCTCATGCCTGAGGTTAAAATTATTGCCCCTTGGAAAGAGAGGGAGTGGTTAGACGAGTTTGAAGGACGCAGTGATTTAATTGCCTATGCAGAAAAGTACAATATTCCCATTAAGGCTTCTCTCAAGAAACCCTACAGTGAAGATGAGAACCTCCTCCATATCTCCCACGAGGCGGGAATTTTAGAAGACCCAGCCCTCCCCTGCCCCAAAGAGGTCTTCTCCCACACGTTGAGCCCCCAAGAGGCTAACGACTATGAGACTGTGTTAGCTATCGACTTTGTCGACGGAATACCAACTAAAGTTGTCAATGAAAACGATGGGACTCTCCACAGTGATCCCCTCGAGCTCTTCATCTACCTCAACCAAGTAGGCCATGACAATGCTATTGGGAGGGTCGATATGGTGGAGAACCGCTATGTTGGCATCAAGAGCCGGGGCGTCTATGAGACTCCGGGAGGGACAATTTTGTGGCACGCCCACCGCGACTTAGAGGGGATTTGTATGGATAAAGAGGTGATGCACCTCCGCGATATGTTGATGCCTAAATTTGCCGAGTTAATCTACAACGGCTACTGGTTTAGCCCCGAGTTTGACTTCCTCTCAGCGGCTATCAACAAGAGCCAAGAGTTAATCACCGGTACTGCCAAGGTTATCCTCTACAAAGGGAACATTATTAGTGGCGGAGTAGTTAGCCCCTACTCCCTCTACAACGAGGCTCTGGGGAGTATGGAGGTGGCTGGAGGCTACCAGAGTGAAGATTGCAAAGGCTTTATAAATATCAACGGGATAAGGCTCCAAGCCCACCACTACTGGCTGAAGGCGAAAGAGCTAGATAGTACGCCTTGAGAAGGTCTCTTCGTAGTGCTCAACGCCCATCTTGAGGATTTTCTCGATGTGGGCGTCGTTAAGGCTATAGAAGATATGGCGCCCCTCTTTGCGGTGACGCACTAAGCGTGAGACCCTTAGAATACGGAGCTGTTGGCTGATGGTCGATTGGTTCATCTGGAGCGCTTCGGCGATATTATTGACTGAAGACTCCCCCTTCTCAAGGAGAAACAAAATCTTTAAGCGGGTGGGGTCTCCAAAAACTTTGAAGAAATCGGCGATGTCGATTATCTCATCTTCGATGAAATGGGGGTCTGCTTGCTCTTCTTTACTCATATAAAAAACGTATCACACTCCCCCTTGATTAGCAATCGAGTAACCTCTATTCTCAAACTTGGAGGCCATTTATGGTAAAAAATGTTGGTTGGATTGGAACTGGAGTGATGGGTCTCCCTATGGCCCACCATATCTTCCCTCTAGCTACCAATCTCTATCTCTACAACCGCTCCCCTGAAAAAACCCAATCGTTAGTTGCTAAAGGGGCCACTCTCCTCTCTTCGCCAGCCCAAGTGGCTCAACAAGCAAACCTCATCTTCACCATGGTGGGTTTCCCATCCGATGTTGAAGAGGTCTATTTTGGCCCAGAGGGGATTTTTACCACCCTCCAAGAGGGGACAATTTTAGTCGACATGACCACTACCAAACCCTCCTTAGCCCAAAAGATCGCTACAGAGGCGGCTAAAAAGGGGTGTTTTATCCTCGATGCTCCCGTCTCTGGGGGGGATGTAGGGGCTAGAGAGGCTCGCCTTTCAATCATGGTGGGGGGTGAAAAAGAGGTCTTTGACCAACTTCTCCCCTACTTTCAGAAGATGGGAAGGGCAACCCTCCAAGGGGGGGCTGGCAAGGGGCAACACACCAAGATGTGTAACCAGATTGTGATAGCTGGAACGATGGTTGGGGTGTGTGAAGCCCTCCTTTATGGAGAGCGCTCTGGTCTCGATGGTAAAACCCTTTTAGCCACTATTGGGGCAGGGGCAGCTGGTTGCTGGACTCTGGACAACTTAGCACCTCGTGTGCTACAAAGTGATTTCGGCCCAGGGTTTATGGTCGACCACTTTGTGAAGGATATGCAAATTGCCCTGGAGGAGAGTGAGAGAATGGGAATTGCCCTACCGGGTTTGGCTCTGGTTGAGCAACTCTACACCACCCTACAAGCACTGGGAGGGGGTAAACTGGGGACTCAAGCCCTTATTCTCGCTTTACGAAAGCTCAATTCGAACGAGTAGGAGGAGATATGGAGTTTAATAAAGAGTTTGCAACATTGACACTACCCGATAGAGATCCAATCCAAATACCTGTAATCACCGATAACATGGGTGAAAAATCGATAGATGTGCGCAACTTGAGGAAGGAGACAGGGTATATCACCTACGACCCCGGTTTCGTTAATACCGGCAGTTGTAACAGTAGCATCTGTTACATCGACGGCGAAAAGGGGATTCTCCGCTATCGTGGCTACGATATTGAAGACTTGGTCAACAACTGCGACTTTGTTGAGGTTGCCTACCTCCTCATTAAGGGGGAGTTACCCAACTATGAGGAGCGGCGTCGCTACGCTGAGCTCTTAAACCGCGAATCGATGCTCCACTACGATATGCAAAGTTTCTTTAGACGTTACCCCCAAGATTCCCACCCGATGTCAATTCTAGCGGCTATGTCGGTCTCACTGTCAGCTTTCTACCCCGAAATGGATGATATCGACCCTGAAGCCCAAATCGACTTCGCTGTCACCCGTCTACTCTCTAAAATAAGGACGATAACCGCCTTCACCTACCGCCAGATGCTGGGTGAAGAGTTTGTCCCCCCCTCTTTTAAATACAGTTATGGTGAGAACTTTCTCAACATGATGTTCAAATCGCCTGTCAACGACTACCAGATAAATCCTCTCCACGTAAAGGCGTTGAACCAGCTCTTAATCCTCCACGCCGACCATGAGCAAAATTGCTCTACAACGGCGGTGCGTCTCATTGCAAGTGCCGGAGCCAACCTCTACGCCTCAATCTCAGCCGGAATTTGTGCCCTTTGGGGCCCCAAACATGGGGGAGCTAACCAAGCTGTTATTGAGATGTTGGAGAATGCTATAGCCAATAATATGGGTGCTAAAGATATTGTTGAACAGGTCAAAGAGCGGAACAACACCTTCCGTCTTATGGGTTTTGGTCACCGGGTTTATAAAACTTACGACCCCCGTTCTATGATTGCCAAACGCCTCTTACAGGAGATTCTAGACCTCAATACGACCCATGATCCCCTCTTAGAGTTGGCTTTGGAGTTAGAAGAGGCTGCCGTTAACGACGACTACTTTAAAGAGCGTAACCTCTACCCCAACGTCGACTTCTACACTGGAATTATCTTTAGACGCCTAGGAATCCCAACCAATATGTTCACCTGTATGTTTGCTATGGGGCGCCTGCCTGGGTGGATAGCCCACTGGTTAGAGTGGACCAACGACCCCTACGGAAAGATTGGGAGGCCAAGACAAATCTACGACGGCTTAAGCCTCCGTAAGGTTATCCCCATTGACGAGCGTTAAGCGAGGGTCGCCTTAGTTAAGTTTAAGAGACCACCCGCCTTTAAAATCTCAACTTGGCGACGGCTCAAGGTTGCTTTTGTCTCAATCGCTACCCCTTTAGTCACATTGATGAGGGTCACTTTACCCCCCTCAATGGCACTATGGAGGTTCTCTAGTTTGAGACTATCCCCCGCTTCAATCAATTGGTAATCTTGCTCATTTAAAAACTCTAGGGGGAGAATCCCGAAGTTGCAGAGGTTGGCTTGGTGAATCCTCTCAAACGATTGGGCCAAAACAACCTTCACCCCAAGGTACATGGGGCAAATTGCTGCGTGCTCTCTGGAAGAGCCTTGTCCATAGGAGAGACCGGCCACAACGATATTGGCCAAACCCCTCCCCTCTATCTCTTTTGCGCGGTCGTGGAAAGTGGGGTCGACCCCTTCAAAGGTGTAGTGGGCATAGGCTGCAATATTTGACCTATATTTGAGCCTTGCTCCAGCCGGCATTATGTGGTCGGTTGTAATATTATCGCCCACTTTAAGGGTGCAGAGCCCCTCAATACTATCTTGTAGGGGGCTACTTTTGGGGGGCTCTCCAATATTGGGTCCCCTTACAATCTCTACCTTGCTCCCATCTTTAGGGGGGAAAATCAACATCGAGTCGTCAACGAGGTAGTTCTCAACCTCACCAACCACGGGGTAATCTATCCCTAAATTCTCTTTTAAGGGGTCACAGAAAGCCCCTTTAAGGGCACTTAAGGCGGCCACTTCGGGACTAACTAGGTAGACTTGGGCACTTTTGGTACCGCTACGCCCCTCAAAGTTGCGGTTATTGGTACGCAGCGAGACAGCGTTGCTTCCTGGGCTCATATGGTTTCCGATACAAAAACCACAGGCGCTCTCCAGTATCCTCGCTCCAGCACTAATCATCTTGGTTAAAGATCCATCTTCAGAGAGCATCAAGAGCACCTCACGCGAACCGGGGGCAATTCCCAGGGAGAGTGTGGGTGCTATATTTCTCCCCTCTAAAATCTTCCCCACACGGTGTAGTTCACTGTAGGAGCTGTTGGTACACGAGCCAATTAAGACTTGGTCTACTTTTATCTCTGTCAGTTCATCAATGTTGACAATATTACCGGGGGAATGGGGTGCAGCCGCTTTGGGGACCACATCTGAGAGGTTTAGATGGTAAACCTCATCATATTTAGCCCCTTTATCGGCGGCTAAGGGGCGGTAAACCTCTCCCCTCTGTTGGGCGATTAAGAAGCGTTTAGTCACCTCATCGCTGGGAAAGAGGCTGGTGGTCACGCCACACTCGGCCCCCATGTTACAGATGGTGGCTCTCTCGGGGACCGAGAGGGTAGCAACCCCCTCGCCGGTATACTCGAAAACTGTATTGACGTTCCCTTTAACACCGTAGCGCTCTAGGACGGTGAGAATTACATCTTTGGCACTCACCCAGGGGCGTAATTCTCCACTTAGTCTAATTTCAATAACCTTGGGGGCAATTAGGTGGAAAGAGCCCCCACCCATCGCCACTGCAATGTCTAATCCACCAGCGCCAATGGCGACCATCCCTAAGCCCCCACCGGTGGGGGTGTGGGAATCAGAACCAAGGAGGGTCTTACCCGGCTCACCAAACCTCTCTAGGTGGACTTGGTGACAAATCCCGTTACCAGGGCGACTGTAGACTATCCCGTAGCGCTCGGCGACACTCTGCAGATAGCGGTGGTCATCACCATTTTCAAACCCCACCTGGAGGGTGTTATGGTCAACATAGCTCACGGCTAGTTCGTTTTGAACCCGCTCTAGGGCCAATGCTTCAAACTGCAGGTAGGCCATTGTCCCTGTTGCATCTTGGGTCAAAGTTTGGTCGATTTTTATCCCAATCGCTTCACCAGCTACTAAAGAGCCCTCTCTAAGGTGCTCTTTCAATATTTTGTAGGTTAAAGATCTACCCATATTAGGCTCCTTTCTGGGCAATTGGCTTTTTGCCAATAAATAGAGACAACACCGGTGGAATAATCACCACAATAGAGGCTATTAGCAAAAGATTAGAAAATCCATATTTTTCATATATTCCTCCCCCAAAAGTGGCCCCTATAACACTTCCGAGAGTTAGTAAAACTTCGTGAATCATCATCCGCTTTGAGAGTTGAAGAGTCCCGGAAGCGCCGTGGAAAATTGACATCGAGTAGGTGCAGGCAAAGAAGAGGCCATAAAGGAAGAAGAAGAGGAGGAAGTGGAGGTAAGTTGAAGCAAATCTAGCGCCAAAAAGGAGGAGAGCTATCGCTACCTGAACTAAAATGATTAACCACTTCTTAAAGTGCCACCGCTTTGTCCTTCCTAGCACGATAAACATAGCCACAGTGACTAGCCCCCTAACGGCAAGGAGGGTCCCCACAACACTCTCTGAGAAGATATTGAGGTCTTGGGCGTAGAGGGGGAAGATTGTTAGGGTGATTGGCAGGGCACAATAGGTGGTAAAGACGCCGGCCCAAGAGAGAAATCTTAGGGGGGTACTTTGATCAACCCCTTGTGAATTTTGGACTCTAGTGTGCTCTGAAACCGACGAGTCGTCATCGAATATAGTGCGCTGCGCGACTGTTATGAGGAGGAAGATAACTAAGAAGAGGGCCATTGACAAAATAAGGGGGATAGTTGTCCCCACCTCAACTAAAGCTCCCGTCAAGAGGGGTGAGAGGGCGAGACCCAGCGACCAAGAGACATTAAAATTGCTGGTGGCCCGATTGAGGGCTTGCCCCTCTTTCCCCCTAGCAAGCCACGACTCAATTTGGGGCCACAAAAAGGCCATCGCTGCTCCATAGAAGACAAGGGCGATAAAGGCGACACTTATATGAGTTGTAAAGAGGACAACACCGACGGCTAAGGTCATCACCACCATTGAGATATTGACACTTTGGGGCGGTTTTAAGCGCCGTGTCAGAGGACTAAGGAAAAGGCACGCAACGAAGTAGGTGAAGTTATAGGTGGAAGCTGCAGCACCAACTAACTGGGCCGAAGCATTGAAATAATTGCGCATCCTATAAACTAAAGCTAGGTTGACCATCGCAATGGTAAACTGAGCCATAAAGGAGGTGATGTTTATAACACCCCCTTGGTAAAGAGCCCTTTTTTTACTATCCATAGACTCATTTGTACCGCTTATTCAAATTCATCTCAAGAGGGGTAACTATTGAATACAACTCTTTATCTGGGGTAAAGTGGGGTATGAATATTCTTTTGGCTAATCGTCCCCTATTTGCTGCCCTCTTAGCCGCCTTTGTGGCACAACTTTTAAAACCATTTCTAAATTGGCCCATTGAGAAGAAGTTTGTAAAGCAACTCTTCATTAGTACCGGAGGAATGCCCTCCAGTCATACGGCTATGGTGGTGGCCCTCTCCACTGCGGTGTTTATCAAGGAGGGGGGAAAAAGTCTCTCCTTTGCCATCGCCATCACCTTTGCCCTCATTGTCATCCACGACTCAATGGGGATTAGACGGGCGGCTGGGAAGCAGGCTAAAGTGCTCAACGACTGGAGCCGAATCCTCAACAAGATCCACGAAGATGGGGAGTTTACCATCGAAAATCTGAAGACAATGTTGGGACACAGCTTTATGCAAGTCTTAGGGGGAATCATCCTCGGCCTCTTGTGTGGCTACTTTGTAACAACCTTTTAATGAATAATTATGCATAAAATATTGACATCTTTTGCATAATTATGTAAATTCACCTAAATTGAATTATTTATGGAGGTTGTTATGAAGAGGATTCTCCTTGTAACCATTTTAGTTGTTTCAATAACCTCGCTCTTTTTAGTAAGTTGTAAAAAAGAGACAGGTGAATATGTCTTTGCAGCCGACTGTACGTGGCCCCCCCTCGAGTATGTTGATGAGAATGGGGCTATTGTGGGCTTTGAAATAGACCTAATTGCCGCAATTGGCGAGAAATCGGGTTATTCAATGGTCGCCAAGAACGTCCCCTGGGACGGTATTTTTGCCGGTCTTTACAACGGCTCCTACGATGGGGTAGCCTCAGGTGTCACCGTCACTGAAGAGCGTAAAGAGACGATGGACTTCACCACGCCAATCTTAGAGGTGACCCAATCGATTATTGTCAATAAAGGGAACTCCGCTATAAAAGATGAGAAGTCGTTAGTTGGCAAAAAAGTTGGGGTTCAAATAGGGACTACCGGTAACTTCGCCGTTGAGAAGATTGACGGAGCTGTTGTGAGAGCCTATGACGATATCGGTTTGGCCATTGAAGACCTCCTCAATAAAAACGTTGATGCTGCGGTAGCTGACTCGTTAATAGCGGCTGAATTTGTCTTAGCCAACCCAAACTACGCCCAAAGACTTGAAATTGTGGGCTCTCTTGGTGGCGATATTGAAGAGATTGCAATCGCTGTTAAAAAGGGTAACTCAACCCTTCTCAAGATCCTTAACGATACCCTAGCCGCCCTCGAAGCTGACGGTACGATGGGTGCCCTTAAGAAAAAATGGGATATTCTTTAGATGAAAAAAAATGAGTATGGTGAGCACGCGAACCTGGTAAAAAAACTAGTTTCGCGTCCTCCCGAAACCCAAAAGGTGAGTACAAAGATTCAGATGACCGACGGGGTCTTAATACCCCGCAAAGATGACCATCACGTCTTCAACTCGTGGCGGCTCACTTTCATCATAGCTGCCGGCCTTTTGACCTTTTTGGTAATCTTCGTCCCCACCCCCTACCGCTCGATCTTCTTGGTCGTTATTCAGGGGGCACCAACCACCTTCCAGGTCACTATTATCTCAATTATTGGAGCTATAATTATTGGCCTTTTCGTTGGTTTGGGGTCGGTTGCCAAGAGTTACATTGTCAATATGATTAGTGGAATCTATGTTGAGTTTATCAGGGGGATTCCCCTTTTGGTGCAACTTATATTTATCTACTATGCGATGGGGCGCCTCTTTAGAATTGAGGGGATGCTGGCTGCCATAGCGGCCCTCTCGATCTGTTTTGGGGCTTATATGGGGGAGATTGTACGGGCAGGCATTCAAGCTATTCCCAAGGGGCAAATGGAGGCGGCTATCGCCTTAGGACTCACGCGGGGTCAAGCTTTCCGTTATGTAATCTTACCCCAAACAATCAAGGTTATTTTACCAGCCATTGGAAATGAGTTTATCTCGATGTTGAAAGACTCCTCCTTAGTCTCTACCATCGCCCTCACCGATATTCTCCGTAAAGGAAGGGAACATATTGCACGCACTTTCCTCTCCCTTGAGACGATGTTTGTAGTAGCCCTGGTCTATCTCCTGATTACCCTAATCCTCTCACGCTTAGTGGGGATCCTTGAAGAGAGGTTACACAAAAATGGCTAGAATAAGAGTTGAAAACCTTTGTAAAGATTTTGTTACCGATGCGAGCAAATCGATCCACGCTGTCAAAAATGCATCCTTGTCAGTTGAAGAGGGGGAGGTAGTTGTCATTATCGGCCCCTCTGGCAGTGGCAAAAGTACCCTATTACGCACCATTAACCGCCTTGAAATCCCCACCTCGGGTAAGATTTTTTTCGATGAGGTGGAGGTGAGTAGCAATAGTGATATTAGACACATTAGGGAGGAGGTGGGGATGGTTTTCCAGTCTTTCAATCTCTTTCCCCACTTAACGGTACTGGAGAACATCACGCTAGCCCCTATGCGGGTTAAAAAGATGGCTAAAGCTGAAGCCCATGCTCTCGCTTATACACTCTTAGAGCGGGTTGGACTCTCTGAGAAGGCCAATAGTCACCCCAATCAACTCTCAGGCGGACAACAACAAAGGGTAGCGATTGCCAGAGCTTTAGCGATGAACCCCAAAGTGATGCTCTTTGATGAGCCCACCAGTGCCCTCGACCCCGAGATGATTAAAGAGGTGTTGGACGTTATGCTCTCCCTCGCCAAATCGGGAATGACGATGTTGATTGTCTCCCACGAGATGGGCTTTGCTACAGCGGCGGCTGACCGGATTGTTTTCATGGATGAAGGGGAGATTATTGAGGTTGCAAAACCCGAAGTTCTCTTCAACAATCCCCAGTCAAAACGGACCGAGAAGTTCTTAAAACATATCTTGTAGAGGCGCTGGACAGAGTTTGCTTACAGCGTTAAGGTAGCTAAATGGAGAGTTTTGACACCTATTACTCAACTATCTACCAAGAGCGCTGGGAGGGCCTAAAAGAGGCTCTCTTACAACCCACAAACCAGATAGCCCACACTGAAGGGCTCCTCAAGAGTTATTTTCTCGATGAGGGGTCCCTTATTGTGGCCTCCCTCCTACCCGTTAAACCGGGAGAAACTGTCCTCGACATGTGTGCTGCTCCTGGGGGGAAGAGTCTTATCTTAGCCAAAGGACTCGCTGGAGAGGGACAATTAGTCTTAAACGACCGCTCCAGTGAAAGGCGAGCGCGTCTCAGAAATGTGGTAGAAACCCACCTCCCCCCTCCCCTAGTAGCCCCCATCAAGATAACCTCCCACGACGGGCGTAAGTGGGGTCTCTATGAACAGGAGGTTTACGACGCAATTTTAATCGATGCCCCTTGCTCCTCGGAGCGTCACCTTCTACAAAATGGTAATCTACTCAAAAAATGGAGTCCCTCAAGGGGTAAACGCTTGGCAACTGAACAGTTTGCTTTTCTAGCAGCGGCTTTAGAGGCTGTTAAAGTGGGTGGATACCTCCTCTACAGCACCTGTTCGATCAATCCGCTCGAGAATGAAGAGGTGGTGGCTAAACTCTTTAAGAGGCGCCCTGGGCGCTGTCGTGAAGTTCTTAGCGCCCCCGCTGTGGCAGAGAGGCGCAAATACGGGTATTCAATTCTCCCTGACCGCGCCAATGGAATGGGCCCCCTCTACTTTGCCCTACTGAGGAGAGATGCCTAATGAAAAGAGCGCTTGTTGCTATAGAGCGGTGTGAATCGTACTCATCGGAGGAGGTGCGTGAAGCATTAGTGAAAATTTGTGAAGCAGCAGCTCTCCCCTCGGTTGAGGGGAAAAAAGTGCTTCTTAAACCCAATATTTTGAGCGACTCCCCCCCTGAGAGGGCCGTCACGACCCGCTCTGAGGTTTTACGTGAACTTATTAAACTTTTGTGGGAGAAGGGAGCCAGTGAAATCTTTGTAGGGGACTCTCCCAGCATAAGCTCTTCCCATTTCTCCCCTCGCACCTCTGGAATAGCCCAAGTTTGTCAAGAAGAGGGGGCCACATGGGTCGATTTCTCTAAGGACCCCAAAACCTACCCTATTCCGTGGAGCTATGGACACAAATACCCCTTAGCGGCCATCATCGATGAGGTCGATATCATAATCTCGGTTGCTAAGCTGAAAACTCACCAACTGATGTATGCCACTGGCGCCGTTAAAAATATGTTTGGGACAGTTGTGGGGCTCCATAAAAGCGCCTGTCACCTCCGCTTTGTAAAGAGAGAATCTTTTGCACGGATGTTGAGTGGCCTCTACAGTGTCGTTAAACCCCATTTTGCCATTATGGATGCTATCATCGCGATGGAGGGACCGGGACCGTCAGCTGGCTCGCCACGCTATACAGGGCTCCTCCTCGCCTCTAACGACCCCACAGCCCTCGATGCTGCCCAGGGGATTATAATGGGGTACGACCCCTTTACCCTCCCCTTGACAGCAGAACTAGTGAAGAGAAAACTGACCCTATGGAGAAATCTTGATGAGATTGAGTACCCCCTCCTCAAAGCCGAAGAGGTGGTAGTTGAAAACTTTAAGCGGATTGAAATTCAACCCAAGACCAATCTCTTTAAGGCTTTAGTTATCCCCTTCTTCACACGTTACTTGAAATTTTACTCACAAAAGAGGGAACCTAAACCCCTCTTTGATCCCCTCTTGTGTATCGGGTGTGGCAAGTGTGTTAAAATTTGTCCAGCGCAGGCCCTCACCCT
Organism: Spirochaetales bacterium; assembly: GCA_012838895.1. Classification (GTDB taxonomy): domain Bacteria; phylum Spirochaetota; class Spirochaetia; order Sphaerochaetales; family Sphaerochaetaceae; genus DUOJ01. The sequence continues at coordinate 2,414 of DUOJ01000017.1, read as the reverse complement.
CACTGAAGAGTTTAAGATTGATGTCGATTATAAGCAGTGTATAAGGTGTTATTGTTGCCACGAAGTGTGCCCTGTCGACGCTATAACTATTGAGGGAGAAGGGTAAATATCTCTCTGTCTAATAGGTAGTTGCACCTCTAGCGTTATTCGATTACTATTGAGAAAATATTGACCGTGGAGGTTAAAAATGTCAGTTCCATGCAACTATGCTGCAAAGCTTGAAAGTGAAATCTATGGATGCAACTCTTTTAACGACGCCGTTATGAAGAAATTGCTCCCCTTAAAAATCTACTCTGAACTGAAACAAATCCAACACGGTGAAAAAGATCTAAGTGCTGAAGTGGCCGAGGCTGTCGCTTCGGCAATGAAGAAATGGGCCCTCGAGAAAGGGGCCACCCACTACAGCCACTGGTTCCAACCCCTCACAGGCTCCACTGCCGAAAAACACGACTCTTTTATAACCATCAAACATCCCGGTAAGATGGTGATGGATTTTTCTGGTAAAGAGCTTCTCCAAGGAGAGCCTGACGCCTCCTCCTTCCCCAACGGTGGCTTAAGGGCCACCTTTGAGGCCCGTGGCTATACAGCGTGGGACACCTCATCTCCCGCCTTTATCAAGGAGACCGAAGGTGTTAAAATCTTCTATATCCCCACCGCTTTTTTTAGTTATAACGGTCAGGCCCTCGATAAAAAAGTACCCCTTCTGCGCTCCTGTGATGCCATTGAGAGGGAGACTTTAAGAATTTTAAAAGCTTTTGGAGACGAGAGTAAGCGTATTGATGTCTCAGTAGGCGCTGAACAAGAATATTTCTTAGTTGACCGCAAGTTTTACGAAGAGAGACTTGACTTACGCCTTACCGGAAGAACTCTATTTGGCAACTTAGCAGTTAAAGGACAAGAGTTAGACGACCACTACTTTGGCTCTATTAGTGACCGAGTAACGGTCTTTATGAATGAACTCAACTACGAGTTATGGAAAGTAGGGATCCCCTCAAAGACGCAGCACAAAGAGACAGCTCCCGGACAATTTGAAGTAGCTACCATCTACGATATTGCTAATGTCGCAACTGACCAGAACCAACTCCTTATGAGGATCTTAAAATCGGTAGCTAGGCGCCATGGGATGAAAGCTCTTCTTCATGAGAAACCCTTTAACGGTATTAATGGCTCTGGAAAGCACAACAACTGGTCGATAGCCAATGAAAATGGTCAAAACTTCCTCACCCCCGGCGATAGCCCTCAAGAGAACCTCCTTTTTCTCCTAATATTGACCTCGTGGGTTAAAGCTGCCGATAAATATGCTCCTCTAATTAGGTCGAGCATTGCTGTGGCTGGAAACGACCACCGCTTAGGTAAAAATGAGGCACCTCCAGCCATTATATCGATCTACCTCGGGGAGCAACTCACAGAAATCCTTGAACACCTCACTAACGATATCCCCTACACAAAAAGGGATGGTGAGATTTTAAAAGTTGGTGTTAACGCCCTTCCAGGCCTCCCAAAAGATCTAACCGACCGGAACCGTACTAGCCCATTAGCCTTTACCGGTAATAAGTTTGAACTTCGTATGGTTGGCTCTTCCCAATCCTTAGCCGGCCCCAACACCATGATTAATGCGGCCGTCGCCGATGTTTTCAGTGAAGTAGCTGACAGGTTAGAGAAAGCAGAAAATGTTAAAAGTGAAGCAATAGCTTTAATTAAAGAGATGTATAGCCAACATAAACGGGTCGTCTTTAATGGCAACGGCTACTCCCAAGAGTGGATAGATGAGGCCAAACGAAGGGGTCTTCCCAATTTTAATAACACCGTTAGTGCCCTTGAACAACTCATTAAACCAGAATTTGTGGAGATGTTTGCCCGTCACTCTATCTTCTCCAAAGAGGAGCTAGAATCGCGCCTTGAAGTCTATCTTGAAATCTACTCTAAGCAAATCAACATAGAAGCTGGAGCAATGGTTGAGATGGCACGCCGCTCTATAATACCAGCAGTTATGCGTTACGCAGCTGAAGTGAGTAGAGACCTTAAGAGCATGCAAGAAGTCTCTCTACCCACCGAAGAGCTTGAAAAGATTGCTACCATTTTAACAGATGAACTGAGTGAAACAATAAAGCAAACCGATAAGCTCAACGCTACAATCACAAAGGCCATCTCACTTGAAGGGGACCATCTCGAGCAAGCCAGATTCTATAATGAAAAGGTAATTTCAGCTATGGAAAAATTAAGATACCATGTAGATCACTTAGAACTCTATACTGATAAAAAGGTTTGGCCCTTCCCTAGCTACGAAGAGTTGCTATTTAAACTATAAAAAAAAGAGGGGTTATCCCCTCTATTTTTATATCTATTTATCATATTATTTATATATTATCATATCTATATTATATAACTAATATAATATATACATATTTTTATAT
>DUOJ01000016.1 GCA_012838895.1 Spirochaetales bacterium | reverse complement strand
TTAGCAGTTAATAAATTGGTCTTAAAGTTTGAAGAAGAACTCGCTGGTGAGCCTCTTGAAAAAGAGAGAGAGTTTAGAGAAGAGGTTGCTAAAATCCTAGAGAGCTGAAGCAAAACTAATCTATTCCCCCTCCTTCAATTGACCACCAAAGGTGGCTAAGGAGGAGACGGATGAATAAGAGAAGATTAGTAAAAGGGGTAGCTATTTTAATGCTACTTCTGTTAGCGATGATGGGGTGTCAAGATAACTCCCTAGAGGGGGAAGCGACCCTCCACCTCTCACTAGAGAGAGCTAGTCGCTTCAATACCCGCAATATTGTCCCCGAAGGAACAGACCCCTTAACGATTGTAAGTTACAAAATTGGGGGGATAGGCCCTAGTGGGGCTCAATTTGAGGAGGAGATTGAAGAGGAGGAGATCACCATTAGTGGTCTTAAGGTGGGGTACTGGACCTTTACGGCAATTGGCTACAATGCTCAAAAGGTACCTATTGCCACAGGAGAGACGACCTTGTACCTCTCAGCGACAAGTACCTCAGCGAGTATAACTTTGAATCAAGAGGTGGGAAGTGGATCAATTGACCTCACCTACCAGTGGAATGCCCAACAAACCAACGCTGAGTCAATCCTTAACTTTAAACTACTCGACATCGATAACAAGGAAGTAGCCGGGATTACTCCAGCTATCAACATAGAGGATGGCGAGGCTAATTTTAGTGGTACGGTAGCATCTGGCTTCTACACCGTAATCGTGAACATAGAGAGTGGCGGTGAGATTGTTGGAGGATTAGTTGAGTCACTTAGGGTAATTGATCAAACGGTTTCAAAAGTGACCCACTTCCTGGAAATTGGCAAACTTATCGATGCGGGGTTTATTACCATAATCGATGGCTCAATTCCCCCCTTTGATGGTGAAGTATCGCTCTCTTCAACTAGTTATGCGGCAGGAGATGCACTAACCCTCACCCTCACAGCTGGCCAAGAGCTCTCCGCCTACACTTTCCAGTGGTACTGTGAGGGGGTCTTAATTGAAAGTGAAACTAGTCACATATTGCTAATTGAAGCAGTTCAAGGGGGCTCAGAGCGTTACGATGTGGTTATTAGTCACCCCACCCACGGAGCAATTGGGTCGTGTGGAGTCTTGGTGAAGGTCCCAGTGACCCCCACCATTGTCACCTAGAGTCTCTCGGCAGCTTCGAGAATCCACCCTGCTATTGGTTCTATCTTCGCTGTCTCAACGTTGATAGAACCAACTTTTACCCTTAGGGTTGCAATCTCTTCACCATTCCGTAACACCCGCTGCAAGAAGGTGAGCGAGAAGCGCTTAGCCTGCTCCACGGTGGTGTGGATTTCCAGCAAGTCGTCTAAGAAGGCGCTCTGGTTATAGTCGACCGAGAGCGACTTCACCACAAAGGCGAGCTTTAAGAGGGAGAGGTCTTCTTTGTCCTCAGAGATTGAGCGTAATAGCTCGGTTCGAGCATGCTCAGCAAAATCGAGGTAGCGGGCGTGGTAGACAATCCCACCAGCATCGGTGTCGCTATAGTAGACTCTAACTCTAAAAATATGGGCCATACTCCTCCTTAAAACTTAAGAGTGGCAAAGTAGTCGTCAACCGTCTCTGCCCGTCTAATCATCGCGGTCGAACCATCCTCCTTAAGGAGGTATTCAGCCGAGCGCAACTTTCCGTTGTAGTTGAACCCCATAGCGTAGCCATGAGCTCCGGTGTCGTGAATCACCACCACATCCCCCTTCTCAATTAGGGGAAGCTGTCGGTCAATCGCAAACTTATCGTTGTTTTCACACAGAGAACCGGTCACATCGTAGAGATGGTCTTTAGGTAAATCTTCTTTGCCAACGACGGTAATATGGTGGTAAGCTCCGTAGAGGGCGGGGCGCATTAAATTAGCCATGCTAGCATCGAGGCCAACATACATCTTATATTTTTCACTAATGTGGCGCACTTTGGAGACTAGATAGCCAAAGGGACCTGTCACCATCCGCCCACACTCAAAGACCACCCTTAATGGAGCTAAGGGGGTGGAGGCAATCATCTCATCGTAGAGCCTCTTAATCTCTCTACTTACAACCTCAAGATCAATTGCCTTGTCTTCAGGGCGGTAGGGGATACCAATCCCTCCCCCCATGTTTATAAACTCAATCTTGATTTGGGTCTCTTCCCAAATCCGCAAAGCTTGGGTAAATAGCATCCTAGCCGTCTCAACGATATAGGAGCCCTCTAACTCATTGGAGGCGACCATCGTGTGGAGGGCGAACCTTTTGGCCCCCAACTCTTTAGCCTTGAGGTAAGCGGGGATTAGTTGCTCGGTTGTCACCCCATATTTAGCCTCAACCGGGTTTCCAATAATAGCATTCCCGGTACGATCGGGGCCGGGGTTGTAGCGGAAAGAGATCAGCTCAGGCATTGCCGCGACCTCCATCAAAGCATCGATGTGAGTTATATCGTCAAGGTTGAGGACCGCCCCCATGTCGGAGGCTGCTTTAAACTCTTCAGGGGGAGTGTCGTTACTGGTGAACATAATCTCCTCCCCTCTAAAACCAGCCTGTTGAGCCATAATTAGTTCGGGTAGGCTACTACAGTCGGCTCCAAAACCCTCTTCTCTAACAATCTTTAAAATTGAAGGGTTGGGACATGCCTTGACGGCAAAGTAGTTTTTAAACCCGTCGACCCATCCAAAAGCTCGCTTGAAAGCTTGGGCATTCTCCCTGATTCCCCTCTCATCGTAGAGGTGAAACGGTGTTGGATAGTCCATCGCTAGTTGTATCATCTTCTCATCACTGAGTGGTAAACGCTTGCTACTCATCAAAAACCCTCCAATTTCAAATTTGTTTTAATGCTCTCCACCGCAGCGATCACATTTTCACGGTGTCCAAAAGCGCTGAGGCGGATGTAGTTGTCCCCGGTTGGACCGAAACCGGCTCCGGGGGTCACTATAACCTGGCACTCGTTGAGCAGTTTATCGAAGAACTCCCACGAACCAATCCCATCGGGTGTCTTAACCCACAGATAGGGGGCGTTATCCCCCCCATACACCTTTAAGTTGAGACTTAGGAGCCCCTCCCTAATGATTCTTGCATTCTCCATGTAGTAGGCAACTACCTTACGTGACTGTTTGAGTCCTTCACTTGAAAGGACCGCTACCCCTCCCGCTTGGGCAATGTTGCTCGCCCCATTAAAGAAGGTGCACTGCCGCCGGTACCACATGTTGCGGATCTCTCCCACCGCACTATCTTCACCCACCAAAGCGTGGGGGACAATGGTCCACCCCAGTCTTACTCCGGTAAAGCCCGCGAACTTAGAGAAGCTGTTAATCTCTATGGCACACTCTTGGGCCCCCTCAATCTCATAAATTGAGCGGGGAAGGGAGGGGTCACTAATATATTCGCTATAAGCGGCATCAAAGATTATGATGGCCCTCTCCCTTCGAGCATAATCGACAAACTCCTTGAGTTGAGCATGATTTGCTACCGCCCCGGTGGGGTTATTGGGGCTGCAAAGATAGATTAGATCAACCTTCTCACTGGGGACATTGGGAATAAATCCTCGCTCCTCCACCCCCGGCAGATAGACAAAACGGTCGTAATACCCCCGTTCGTGGTCAAAATTTGGGCTCCTTCCCGCTATTACGTTAGAGTCGACATAGACCGGATAGGCGGGGTCTTGAATTGCAACAATTGATTCAGCGACAAAGAGCGATTGGATATTGGCAGCATCGGCCTTCGCTCCGTCAGAGATGAAAAACTCGTCACTTTGGAGGGTTACCCCCAGTGTCTTGTAGTACTCAACCAAAGCTTGACGTAAGTTTTTATTCCCCTGCTCATCCCCATAGCCACTATAGGTGTCGTTGACAGCTAAGTTGCTCACTTCACGCTGGAGAGCCTCGATTATAGCGGGGGGGAGCGCTTCGGTTGTATTGCCAATCCCTAAGCGGTGCAATTTCACCGCAGGATTAGCCTCACTATAGGCGTTTGCCCGGCGGGCTATCTCTGGAAACAGGTACCCTGCTGCCAATTTTCGGTAGTTTTTGTTAATCTGTGCCATTCAATCCTCTTATCTCAATTTTTTGTTATCTCTAAATTTTTTATGCTCTTGAAGAGTAGTGCCCGATGCTCCTCACTCTCGAGGCTACACATCGGCAACCTAAACACCTCTTCACACCAGCCGTAATGGGCCATCACCGTCTTAATAGGAATCGGGTTGGTTTCAATAAAACAAGTACTAAAGAAGTGGGCCAATTGCCCCTCTATTTGGCGCGCTTGGTTAAAGTTCCCCTCAAGGGCACGGCCAATCATCCGACTCATATAGTTGGGGATGATGTTGCTGGCAACCGAGATTACCCCATCGCCCCCTGCCTCAATTAAGTCGAGCGAGATGTTGTCATCTCCACTTAAAACGGTGAAGTTAGCTGGGGCTTGTTTGATGACAGCTTTCATCTGCTCAAGGTCGCCCGAAGCCTCTTTGACAGCCACTATATTGTCACACTCATTGGCCAATTTAACTAAGGTTGCTGTTTCGATGTTGACCCCGGTACGCCCCTTAATATTGTACAAAATACATGGAATGTCTACCGAGTCGGCAATTTTCTTAAAGTGGAGATAGAGCCCCTTTTGGGTCGGTTTGTTGTAGTAGGGGTTGACCAATAGAAGAGCATCAGCCCCATGGGCAGCTCCGTTTTTAGAGAGGCGCACCGCCTCTTCGGTCGAATTAGAGCCGGTGCCGGCAATCACAGCGACCCTCCCATTGGAGACCTCTACCGCTGTCGCAATGAGGCGTCCCATCTCTTTAGTGCTGAGGGTGGGTGACTCCCCGGTAGTCCCACAGGGGACAACACCATCGACCCCGCCTTTTATTTGAAACTCAACAATTTGACGAAAGGCATAGTAATCGACAAGCCCTTCGCGGGTGAACGGTGTTACTAATGCAGTGTGTAATCCTCTAAACTTCTTCATCTCCCCTCCCTTCTAAGCCAACATCTGGCTCAACATGTTATCGATACTATAAAGTCCAGCTGGTTGTTCAACTATCCACTCAGCGGCTTTAAGGGCCCCGGTGGCATACCCCTCACGACTTCTGGAGCGGTGGGTAATTTCAAGAGAATCAGCTGGAGAGTCAAAAATGAGGGAGTGTGTTCCGGGGTGGAACCCCCCTCTGGCACTCGAGAGGTGAATCTCATCGCCACCACGCGGGCGATCCAAGCGCCCACTCTCTGTTCTCTTCTTTCCATCCAACTCCTCAAGGAGAATCTTCCCCAACATCTCACTGGTCCCTGAGGGGCTATCCCCTTTGGCACTATGAAAGAGCTCTTGGACAACTGGATCGTAAAGGCCAACTTGGTTCACCAACTTGGCACAATAGCGAGACACCATGAAGAAGAGGTGGACTCCAATGGCAAAATTGCCCGACCAAATGATTGACCCTCCCCCCTCTTCAACAACTTTTCGCCCCGCATCGAGGTTAGCGTACCAACCGGTAGTAGCCACCACTGCTGGTACTTTTGCCCTGCTGTAGAGGGAGAGGCGCTCTAATACCGCTTCAGGGGTAGAAAATTCGATAACAACATCGCTCCCTTTAAGACTCTCTAGGCTACACTCTTTGGCACTCACTAAAGGGGAGTTGTCGTGGGGGTCTATCACAGCCGTAACCGTATGGCCATCTGCTATGCTCTTCTCATAGACCACTTTTCCCATCTTACCAAAGCCAACAATTGCAATATTCATCTCTTCCCTCTCATTCTGGAGGAGAGTTTAACAAAAATACAAAGATGTGTCTATTAGGAACAGAATGTTTTCTTAGTAACACAAATTGGGCTATAAAAAGGTTTGTATTAACTTTCTGTTATTATTGAACATTTTCTACATATATTGT
>DUOJ01000002.1 GCA_012838895.1 Spirochaetales bacterium | reverse complement strand
TTGGCTAAAAGGAGAAAGCCTTTCCCCTCTTTAAAGATTGTCTTGAGATTTAAATTTTCCCAGCTTTGGCTCTCTGTTTTAGATTTGTAACGCCCCTCGTCGAGCTCAACACAGATTCGGTCGGGCCCAATCTCTTCAATGGCGCTCATCACCTCGTCAACACTCTCTTTTGAAACGTGGGCAGTTCCAATCAGGGTAATAACCCGCGAATTGTCAAAAACAATACGTTGCAGGGTATCGCTAACTTTTTCTACTGTCACCTTTTCTCCTCCGCAATGGTACAAATATAACGATGATAGCCAAAAGTAACAAGGAGTAACTTGAGCAAAGAAAACCTTTAAGTTATTGTGGGGACATGCAAACAGTCTGGTATCTAGTTAAATTGGGAGCAAGCTTGCTAGGGGGGGCACTTTGTGCACGCCTTGTGGGGCGCGAGAGGTTTAGAAAAAGTGCGGCCTATATTGGTGACGGAGTCCTCTATCTCCTCCTCTTCCTTATGGGGATCAACACAGCCCAGATTCCCAACATAACGGGCCAGATTGCCCAAATGGGGCTCGATGCCCTCTTGGCAACCCTCTTGGCGATGGCCGGCTCAATTGTTACGGCTGTTCTCCTCTCCTTAGCGGTTAGCCGACAAGGGAGTCACCCTGAACGGCCACATCAGAAGATTAATTGGGAGCGACTAAAGACCCCCCTTGTTATGATTGGGACAGTGGTGGTGGGGTTTCTGTTTGGTTTCTTTACCCCCCTCTTTGATTGGTTCTCCTCCGACATGATAACCCCTGTTCTCTACCTCCTTCTCTTTGTAGTGGGGATGCAGATGGTCCAAAATGGGGTCAACTTGCTCCCCCTCTTGAAGAGTCCCTTAATGCTCCTCCTCCCCCTCTCAACAATCTTAGGAACCTATTTAGGGGCACTGGCAATCCCCTTAGTCACCACCTACACCTTGCGTGAAGGGTTTGCCCTTGTGAGTGGCTTTGGGTGGTACTCCCTCTCGGGGGTTTTAATTAGTAGTCTGGGAGACCCCCACTTGGGAGCTGTCTCCTTCTTGAGTAACCTTTTTAGAGAGTCCTTCTCCTTTATCTTAATTCCTCTCTTAGCAACCTTCTCCCACTTCTCCTACGCAGCTGTCAGTATTGCAGGGGCGACCAGTATGGATGTGACTCTCCCCCTTTTGAAGAAGAGCCTAGGGGAGACAATTGTCCCTTTGGCAATTACCCATGGGGTGTTAATGACGTTGGTAGCCCCCTTGCTTATTCCCCTCTGGTTTAGATAGGGGCGATAAACTGCACTGCATTGAGGAAGGGGCGCTCTTTAAAGACTCGCACCATTATTCTCTTTTTGTTCTCTTCCTTAAAGTCTAACGAGAGGGCAAAGCGGTTAAGGAGGGGGAACAGATACTTCCCTTCGTTGGGAGGGATGGGAACTTGGTGGAAACTGTACTTGCCCACTTCGAGAGAGAAGAGAGGAACCCCCCTATCTTTAGCCCCCCTATAATAGGTAACAAGAGGAGTCACCTTGCAATACTCGCTGCTCAGTACGGCCTCACAAACTAACAGAGCTTCGCTAGTGACAGCCATCTCGGCTAGGTGATCAAGCAACTCTTCGTAAGCGAGCGCGAGAGAGTTGTTAAGGGGACTCTCCTTAGTGTAAACTAGGGTTTGTTGAAGATGGAGTGTCATAGGAGTTAGGTGGTTCATAAAGTGAGTTTAGATGAAAAAGAAGAGAAGGTACAGTACATCCTTCACCGCCAAAGAAACAGAAAAAACGTTGCACTAAAAGTTGATAACGATGGCCTAATAAGAGTCTATGCTCCAACTTATGTTCCTGTTGCATCAATAGAAGGGATTATTACAACTCATAAAGAGTGGTTGGATAAAAAGGTGAGGGAGGTAGAAAATCTCCCTCCACCTTTAGAAAAACACACCTACCAGCCTGGTGATAATTTCCTCCTATTAGGTCAAGAACTAAAACTAGAGATTTATAAAAATAGAGGAAGGGGCACTCTTTGTACAAAGGATGGAGATAGGCTGGTTGTTAGAGTAAGTAGCCAAGCCACTACCCAAACTGTTAAACGAGCTATTGAACAATGGTACCGCCACTATGGAGAAGAACTCTACAGTGGGCTAGTAAATGAGTGGATTGCCCAAATTAAAGAAGAGGCGACCATCGAGATGCGGGGGGTTAAAATTGTGGGCTACCCCAAACGGTGGGGGAGCTGTACTCAAGAGGGGGATCTTAGTTTTGCTTTACGCTCCCTAATGCTCCCCTTACCATTGGTGCGCTATTTAGCCCTTCACGAAACGCTCCACCTCTACGAGTTTAACCACAGTCGTCGCTTTAAAGAGCTCCTCGACTACTACATGGAAGATTGGCGCGAGCGACAGAGGGAGATGGCCTCACTCCGTCGCCAAGTTGCCTCCCTCTAGAGGGAAACGAGAAGGTGGCGTAAGAAACTAGCCATCCGCTCGGTAGACGAGATGGAGAGGCGCTCTTTAGTTGAGTGGACATCAAACAGAGAGGGTCCCATTGAGAGAGAATCCATCCCATCAACTAGTGAGTTTATTATTCCACACTCAAGGCCAGCATGAATTGCTGTTACCGTAGGCTTGGCAGAGGAGAACTTCTCCCAGGCTTTCCCCACCGAAGCGGCTAAGGGGGAGGCGGGGTTGGGGGTCCAGGCAGGGTAAGAGCCCTCTAGAGTAGCTTTTGCCCCTGATGTCTCCAATGCCACGACCATCTTACGCGCTACGTTGTCTCTAGCTGATTGAACCGAAGAGCGGTGGCTACTAATAACAGAGAACCCCTCTGCGGTTGTCTTAACGATAGCAAGGTTACTTGAGGTCTCCACCAACCCCTCAATAGCTTCACTCATCCGCTCCACTCCATGGGGGGCGATGAAGAGGCTCTTTAAGAAGAGATTACTCTCTTTAACTGGAGCACCTTTAAGTCTCTTCCCATCAATCTCTTTCAGGGTGATATTTACTCCAGGGTCGCCTTTAGCAAACTCCCCTTTGAGCTCTTTGAGTACTTTCTCTCTAAGGGTATTGGCCCTATTTAGAGCTTGAGAAGGGATGGCTATTTTAGCTTGGCAATAACTGGGGATGACGTTTCTCTTGGTTCCCCCCCCCATCGAGATAAGTTGGAGCTCCTCTAAAAGGAGAAGATAGCGAGCCATTATCGTGATGGCGTTCCCACGTTGTTTGTCTATCTCTGCTCCCGAGTGGCCCCCTTGAAGGCCATCAACGGTCACCTCAAGGGTGACGCTCTCTTCGGCTAAGGGGCCGAAGTTGACAGGGAGATTAGCATTGACCTCAATTCCCCCGGCACATCCAATATAGAAGATCCCCTCTTCTTCGCTGTCGAGGTTGATCATTAAGCGGCTATTTATAAGGGAGGCGTTGAGGCCAAAAGCTCCCGCTAGTCCCGTCTCTTCTTCTACGGTAATAATGGCTTCAAGGGGACCATGCTGGGCCTCCTTGTCGCTAAAGAGGTCGAGGACCATGGCGATAGCCACACCGTTGTCTCCTCCAAGGGTAGTTCCTCTGCCACGAAGGAAATCACCATCGCGGTAGACGGGGATGGGGTCTTTGGTAAAATCGTGAATGATACCCTCATCTTTAACACATACCATATCCATGTGTCCCTGAAGGGCAATTGAAGGTACTGTTTCAAAGCCTTTGGTGGCTTTAGCTTTAATTATTACGTTGCCGGTTTTATCGACATAGTGCTCTAAGTTGTGCTCTTTGGCAAACTCAACTAGGTAATTTCTAATCCCCTCTTCATTGCCCGATTCGCGGGGGATAGAGGAGACCTCTAAAAAGTATTTCCAAAGATTTTTCTCTCTTAGTTGTGTTAATGAATCCATTATTTCCTCACTTTAAAAGTTATCACGAATAAGTTGCCCTTCTACAAAGGTCCCCTTCAAGTTGAACTCTTGGTCAAAGACCGCAATGTCACCCATGTACCCTGGAGAGAGGCGCCCAATCTCTGCAAGGTTGTAGACCTTCGCAGGGGTGGCACTCCCCATTGTTACAGCATCTTCAATCGATACTCCCCAGGAGACAAGGTTCTTTACTCCCTGGAGCATTGTGAGCGAAGAGCCCATCATTAGGTCGGGTTTCTTGGCCATGTAGAAGGCATTGTTCGCTCCTAGGATAGCCTCTTCGCCGTTAATAATGAAGGGGCCCTCTGTAAGAGCTGTTGGTTTTAAGCTGTCGGTAATTAAGACCACTTTGGAGGGCTCTTTATTCTTCAAAAGGAGGCGTACCATAGCGGGGCTAACGTGTACCCCATCAGCTATGATTTCACAGTGCATCTCCTTTTCAAGGAGAACTGCTCCCGCTAAACCGATGTTGCGGTGGTGGATTGTTCTCATCCCATTGAAACAGTGGGTGGTGTGGAGGATCCCCATCCCCATCCCCTCAAGAGCCTCCTCATAGGTGGCATCAGAGTGGCCCGCTAAGAGGGTTACCCCCTTGTTGTGGGCATGGAGGGCGAGTTGGTCCATTTTGTCAATTTCTGGGGCAACCGTCATGGCAACAACATGCCCCTTGCCCGCCTCTAAGAGTTGGTCAAAGAGGGCGATATCAACAGGGACAATGCCTTCCGGGTTTTGGGCGCCGGCCTTCTCGTGGGAGAGGAAGGGTCCTTCTAGATGGATTCCTAAGATCTTAGCCCCCTTCTCTTGCCCAATGGCTGTGGCAACTGCCCGGGTAGCTGCTATCATATTAGAGCGGGTGTCGGTGTAGATGGTGGGAAAGAAGGCGGTCACCCCAAAATCGGCAAGGCGTTCGCTCATCCCCAAGATTGAGGCACTCTCGTGGTCTTCAGTACCGTATCCCCCTATACCGTGGAGGTGGGTGTCGATAAAGCCTGGGGCGATGTAGCCCCCTTTAACGTCGATTTGGCGCGTTGTTGAAGGAAAGCTCTTATAGGGGAGGTGTTCCATTGGGAAAATCTCCCCAATTTTCCCCTCGTCATCGATTAAGAGGGCGTACCCCTCCCTCTTTAGAGAGGACGCAACAATTGTCCCATTTAACAACAGGGTGGTCGTCATAGACACCTCCTTTGAAAAATATAGGCAACCTCTTAGGTCAGGTCAAGGTTAACAGAAGGTGTTGGGCTCTCTTCGACCAAAATATTGATCCATTTGCCACTTTTGATGCGCACCATCCCAATCACAAACTTGAACACCTCTTCGATGGCTAAAAAAAGGTAGAGGTAGTAGATTGGCATCTTAATGACTAATGCTCCAATAAAGGCGAGGGGGACACCAATGAACCACACCCCAGCTAACTCGGTAAACATCGAGAAGCGGGTGTCGCCACCGGAGCGGAGAACGCCAACTATCAAGATCATGTTGTAGGCTTTTATGGGGACTAGAATACCCATCACCACCAAAGTGTAGGTGGTCATCTGTAGCACCCCAGCGGAGAGGTTGAAGGGGATAGGTAGCAGGGGTGAGGTGAGGATAAGGGCAATTCCTAAGACAGTTCCAACCACAAGTCCCGAGAGGAGGAGGCGCGACGCATACTGCTTAGAGGTCTCAATTTGCCCCTCCCCAAGGCGGTTACCAATCATGATGGCACTGGCGTTGCTTATCCCCATCAAGGCGACAAAGAAGAGGCCTTGAATCGCTTCGGTGACGTTGACGGATGCTATCACATCAGTCCCCATGCGGGCAAAGGCAACTTTATAGGCTGTCATCCCCAACGACCAGAACATCTCATTGAGAATAACCGGAATGCCGGTGGAGAGATAGCGCTTAACTAGTGCTTTATCAAAGGAGAAGTATTGTTTAAGCGTTGCAGCAATTGGGTGCTTATTTTTAAATACAAAGAACAAAGTTAGGACAACTTCTGTTCCTCGGGCTATCGTTGTGGCTAAAGCTGCCCCTCGCACCTCCATTCTAGGAAGTCCAAATTTACCCAAAATTAAGATGTAGTTTAAGACAATATTGAGCCCCATAGCGAAGGCTGAAACATAGAGGGGAGTTTTGGCATTCCCGGTACTACGCAGGGCGATGAAGAAGATTAGGACAATTGAGGAGAAGAGGTAGCTAATCGCCACCACTTTAAGGTACTCAACGCCGTGGGCAATCACCACAGGGTCTTTGGTGAAGATCTTCATCAACAGCTCGGGAAAGAAGAGGGAGGAGAGGGTAGCCAAAAGAGCTCCAGCAAGGTTGAGCAGGAGGGCAATACCCATCACCTTATGCATCGACTCACGGTTGCCTGCTCCCCAATATTGGGCGATGAAGATGGCCGCTGAGCTACTCACTCCATAAAAGAAAATTGCAATCAAGAAGAACATTTGGTTTGCCAAGCCAACGGCAGCCAAGGCACTCTCGCTAACCATCCCAATCATCAAGGTGTCGACAAAAGAGACCGATGAGTTGAGGAGGTTTTGGAGCATAATGGGGAAAGCTAGACGGAGGAGGCGAGAATAAAACTCCCTCTTCTCAGTAGCAGAGAGGCCACGCTTAATTTCAACCATGCGAGATGTGTACCACTTTTAGGGGCTAAACACAAGGTGAGCCTTAAAAGGGTATTCCTATCTTTGGAATAATTGTGTTCTACAGCTGCGGAGAGTTGATAACAAAGGGAGGAAAAGGAAGAGGTAACCCCCAACCACATCGGTTATTAAATTCAAGATAAAGCAGAATCCTTTTGGAGAGTTGTAGAACGGTAATTAATACTCTATTTGTTGAGCGGGGATAGCATTTAAAATCCACGCTTCTTGACGATTAAGCAGTATTGCTACCTGAGAACTTAAATTGTCTATTTTCTCTCGCATGGCTTTTTGCTCTAATTCTATTGGAAGGTCTACAAGTTCAACTCCCCCAACATAAAATTTTTTACGATTTTTTTCTATAGTTAAATTTTTGTACTTTGTTACTGCTTGAACCAGGTCCACCAATAAATTGGGAAAGGTGTTTTTGTTGCCAGTATGCAATGCTCTATTTACATAACTACCAGCAAATTTATAAGAGTCAGCTACTGTTAACCTGTCATCGCCGTCTATATCAATTGGGTGTTGAAACCAAACAAATAACCCCATCAAAAATAAGTTAGCTACCCAAGAAACCCTTTCTAACCCAAAATTTTCAGAAGTTGAAATGCTAATACTGGCTGATAAGTTTGTAGCTCCTACAATCACAATATCGCATCCTTCATTATCTATTTTAGCTACGGGTTGATAGTTAAAAATTCCTGCAAAACATTGTCCCAAGTAAACAACAGCGCGTTCAAAATGGGTTGCATTTTTTATATATTTTATCAAAACCGAAGGTTTTATAGGGATTTCAGCCATAAGGCATTCATGGTTTCCATGGCCATTAATAAAAAAAACTAAACTTTTATAATTTTTTTCTTCAAGCAGTAATCTTTCTAAGCTTATTGTTCCGCATAACTCTACGTTTTCAATACCTAATAAAGAAGAGAGTTTTTGTCTTAGGGCATCTTGTCCTTGTGAATCAATAAGGATTCTAATGTTCTCCATTGGTATTCCAGATTTATTGAGAGCATTTATTCCAAATACAGTATCGAATATAAAGCGTTCTTCAACTATGCCCGAACTAGCTCCCAAGAAAAATAACCACAATGTAGAGTCACTATCTCTTAATTTTATGTTAATACAATGTTACTTAAAGACTTTGGGAACGGAATATCTGAAAAATAAACAGAAGGTCCCAAGTTTTTACTTACATTTGTTTTGAGATCAACTGAAAGTATTCCTCCTTCGTTATCCAACATATAAGCATCTTTATCAGTTATCAAAATATAAGTAGTACCTAAATTAAACGTGCCTTTATCATTTTTGGCCTCATATAGAAACCAAATTCCTTCATTGATTAAATCTTTTACAGTTGAACTAAGTTGGCTAATTTGTTTAGCTGGGATTCTTAGACTACTCATAGCTACGCCCCCTGTTAATAAGTAGTTTTACGAACATCTTCACTAAAATTATAATATCTGTGAGACATAATTTTAACTTAATGTTCAGAGGCTCTCTGCCAAGGCGAAGTAAAAGCTCTTTTTAATTGAATAGGTGAAACAAATAGGGTATGATGTTCTCTTGATTACATTTGAATAAAATAAGAGGAACAGTCTATGCCAACTCCAAACTCTCTTTTAATCATATTAAACCCTAATGCGGCAAAGGGGAAAGCTCGTAATCATAAAAGAGCTATAGAGGCGTACTTCTCCTCACGCGATATTCCCTTCAAAATGGTCTTAACAGAGAAGCCCCTTGATGCCATTCAACTTGCTAAAGAGGGGACCCTAGAGGGGTATAAAACGATTATAGCTGCTGGTGGAGATGGGACCCTTAACGAAGTGGTCGATGGGATGACCCGTGCAATGCGGGAAAAGGGTATCTCAGTTGAAGAGGCACCAGTTGTGGGACAAATCCCTATTGGCCGCGGTAACGACTTCGCCTTTGTGGCTGAAATTCCCAGAGAGGTTGAGCCAGCCTGTGCTTTAATTGCTAAAGGAGAGTGGCTCTATACCGATTACGGCGAGCTCTTTGGGGGGAAGTTTCCTGAAGGGCGCTGCTTTATAAACGGAGTGGGTATTGGGGTTGAACCTCAAGTAAATTTCTTGGCATCCGATTTTAAAAGGATTAGTGGAATACCTAGCTACATCTTTGCCTTCATAAAAATGCTTGGAGATTTTCCCTCTCCAATGCATCTCAAAGTTAAGGGGGACGACACCTCTTTTGAAGTCAATTCCCAACAGCTCTCAATTTGTAACGGGCGACGGATGGGATCGGCCTTTATTATGGGACCCAATGCCATAATTGACGATGGTAAATTTGATATTGTTTTCGCTAACCAACCCATAAAAAAGCGGGAAATTCTAAAGTATGTATTTAAGTTTTTCCCAGGGACCCAACTGGAGACCGACCGCTTCTCTGAGTTTAGAACCACAGAGATCTCCGTTGAAGCTGAGGGCGAGATTATGAAGGTCCACTGTGATGGAGAAGAGGTTTCACGAACGTGTCGCTCTCTTAGAGTGGTTATTTTCCCTAAAGGGATTAAAATTATCAGAAAAACTGTCTGATTATTTGACTAATGCCTAATGTAGTTGTATTGTCTATAGTGCGTGTTTCTGTATTTTTTTTGCCTAAAATTATTAAAAGGAGTCGGTGTTGATTAAAGATATAGTGCCTTCAGTACATTTTTATGATCAAGATTTTGTCGATATGTACGATAGGACTTGGGTCTGGATAGATGAGTTTTGGACCCAGGGGACAAAAGAGAACGGGTTTAGTGGCAACTATTTAAGTTACCCGAACCAGACAACATTTAATCAATTCTACTCATGTTTGACAGCCCTTTTTTTGGTCTATAGTAATCAAGCCTACTCTCCCTACCCCATAATTGACTTCTTCTACTCCAAACAGGAGGAGTCGGGGGCTATTCGAAGCGACTATTCGATTAAGGATGGTAAAATCTACCTCCCCAAAGATAACCCAGAGGGGGTCGCCCCCCCCATCTTTGCCTATGTGGAGCACGGCTTTTACCACAAGATTGGTAATAAAAAACGACTCAAGGATATAGTCCCCATTTTAGAGGGGCATTTTGCCTGGCTCAAAGAGAACTTTTTACGGGAGAATGGGCTCTACTCAGTTCCCCCCGCTGCTTGTATGCTGGGGAACGTCGATCGCTCAAAAGTCTACTACCCAGTCGACTTCAATGCCCAATTGGCGGTTAATGCCCTCTACCTCTCAGCTATTGGCGATATCTTAAACGATAAAGAGCTCTCTTTCCGCTACAAGAGACTCTATTTCTCCCTCAAAACTCGTATAAATTCGATGATGTGGAGTGCTGAAGACCAATTCTACTACGACCTCGATGCCAAAGAGAACCAAGTTAGGAAGAAGCATATTGGTTCTTACTGGACCCTCTTGGCCGAGATTCCCAATGAGGAGCGGGCCGATGGCTTTATCGCTCACCTTAAAGACCCGGGGGAGTTTGGGACCGAGAACCCCTTCCCCACCATTCCTGTCAGCGATAAAGATTTTAGCGAAGATGGGGATGGCTATAACGGAGGGGTATTCCCTTTCAACACCTATGTGGTGGTGAAGGGGCTTGAACAGTACAACGAATTTGAGTTTGCTCGCGAGTGCGCCATTCGCCACCTCTACTTCATCCTCGACACCCTCCACCCAGAAGGGGGAGAAGGGGGCGACATTTGGGAAGCTTACCTCCCCAATCGCGAGGGACCCAGCAAAGGTAAAACTCTTGAAAACTTCCCCCGTCCCAAGTTCCTCCCCATGGTTGCCATCGTCACCATCACCTTGATGATAGAAGATATCATTGGGTTGGTGATTTCATTACCAAGAAAGACGGTCGACTGGACAATGACCTCTTTAGAGGTGATGGGGATAGAGGGGCTTAGCTTAAAGCGCAATATGATCACTATACTGAGCAACAGACAAGCGAGAGGGTGGGAGATTCGGCTAGAGAGTGAAAAGCTCTACTACTTTACCATCGAGATCTTGGGGGAGAACAAGAAAAAGACCCTCCCAATTCCCTCGGGCAAGTGTTCGATGTTAATTGACAAACTGTAGGTTTAAATATGGGATGGATTGGAAAGATAGTGGGAGGAGCCCTCGGTTTAGCCATTGGGGGCCCTTTAGGGCTGGTCGCCGGCGTCGCCTTTGGCAACCTCTTTGATCGCTCAGCCAATATTGGCAAAACCCAAAAAGCACCCACATATACTCAAACGCAACACTCTCAAATGGTCTACTTTGTCGCTACTTTCTCGATGTTGGCCAAGATGGCAACAGTCGATGGGCGCTTTGTTCCTGAAGAGCGACGCGTGATAGAAGAGTACATGAACAATAAACTCAAACTTGATGCATCGAGCAAAGAGGCTGCTTGGCGCGTCTTCAATGCTGCCCTCTCAGGGAAAGGGACCTTTGAAGAGTATGCCCAACAGTTTTACGAGAGTTTTGCCCACGAGGCAGCCCACCTAGAGATTATGCTTGATGTGTTGGTGGGGATTGCTGCCGCTGACGGGAAGATAGATTCAAGTGAGGAGCGCCTCGTTAACAAGGCTGCTTCAATCTTTAGGATAAACGCCTCTCTGCTTAATGCGATAAAAAAACGGTATACCAATCACTTAGATGATGCATACTCCCTTTTGGGGCTCACTCCACAAGCGACAGAGAGTGAGATAAAGAAGGCTTACCGACGCCTAAGTATCGACTACCACCCCGACTCAATTGCTTCCAAAGGATTGCCAGAGGAGTTTACCCTCTTCGCTTCTGAAAAGTTTCGCTCAATTCAAGAGGCCTACGAAGCAATTAAAAAAGAGCGTGGGTTTACCTAGAGGGATAAGGAGAAAAAGAGATGAAAGTTGTTCTCATTGGAGCTACTGGCCATATCGGTTCATACCTTGTTCCCCGCCTAGTTGAGGCGGGCCACTCAGTAACCGCTGTCACGCGGGGAAAGAGCTCTCCCTACTTTAGTCACCCTGCATGGAGGGGTGTTAAGCAACTTCCCTTAGAGAGAGAAGCGCTGGAGAGGCGGGGTGAGTTTGGTAAAGCGATTGCCAACGAAGGCGCTGACGTTGTTATCGACCTCATCTGCTTCACCCGTGAGAGTGCTGCTCAACTAGTTGAAGCCCTAGAGGGGCGCATACAACACTTCATCTCGTGTGGCTCAATTTGGGTCCACGGTCCCTCTCTGGTTGTTCCAACAACCGAAAATGAGCCTAGGGCTCCTATTGGAGAATATGGAGAAGGAAAGGCCCAAATTGAAGAATACCTACTAGAAAAAGCGCGAAGAGATAACTTTCCGGCTACTATTATCCACCCAGGGCACATTGTAGGTCCCGGCTGGAACCCTTTAAATCCACAAGGACATTTCAACAACGCTGTATGGCGTACTATTAAGAAGGGGGAGAAGTTGCTCCTCCCCAACTTAGGGCTTGAGACCCTCAACCACGTCCATGCTGATGACCTAGCTCAGATCTTCATGTTGAGTATTGAGAACTACTCTCAGTCCCTTGGCGAGAGCTTCCATGCTACTGCCGAGAGGGCTGTCACCTTGCGAGGCTTTGCTGAGTGGAGTTACCGCTACTTTGGACACGAGCCCAATTTAGGTTATCTTCCGGTTGAAGAGCTGGCCGACTCGTTGAGTGATGAGGACGCCTTCTTTGTGAGAGACCACCTCTACCGCAGTCCTAACTGTTCAATTGAGAAAGCTAAGCGGCTTCTCAACTATGCCCCCCGTTATACTACCTATCAGGCGATTGAGGAGGCTTTGATTGCTCTTGAGGCTAAAGGGGAGATCTAGTCGCTAAAGTCGACCCTCCCCCTAATTGAGCGGGCGAGGGTGAGGCGGTCGGCATACTCGAGGTCGCCACCGATGGGGAGTCCAGACGCGAGGCGACTCATTGCTATATTTTTACCCTTGAGGAGGTGGCGAAGATAAAGTGCTGTTGTATCGCCCTCCTCGGTGGGGTTAGTTGCAATAATCATCTCTTTAAAAGAGCCTTCATCAATTCTCTTCAGCAACCCCTCAAAGTTTAATTTATCAGGGCCAATTCCCTCTAAAGGGGAGAGAGCTCCCCCTAAGACGTGAAAGAGACCATTATAAGAGCCACTGGCTGCAATGGTCAAAACGTCTTGCGGTTGCTCAACAACACACATTAAAGAGCGGTCTCGCCCCTCATCGAGGCAGATGGGGCAAGGGTCACTCTCAGTAAAACTACCACACACTGAGCAGGGGAAGATAACCTCTTGGATTGTCCCAATTGCTTCAGCGAGGAGTTCGTTGTAGTGGCTATCGCTGTTAATAAGGTGGTAGGCGAGGCGTGAGGCACTCTTAGGCCCCAAGCCAGGCAGTCGTGCTAATAGCTTTATAAGGGTCTCTAAAGCATTCATCTTGGTCCACCAGCGGCAAGGGAGGTGGCCTCCTCTTTGAGGAGCTCTTGTATTTGGGCAACAGCGTCGTTGAAAGCGGCGGCGATTAAGACCTCTAAAGTCTTAACGTCGTTGGGGTCAACGAGCGCCTCTTCAATCTTGATAGATTGCACCTCCATCTTACCGTTGATGGTCACCTCAACCATAGCGCCACCACTGGTTCCTGTGGCGTAGAGGGTGTTCAACTTCCCTTGCATCTGCTCCATCTGGGAGCGCAGTGAGTTCATATTTTTAATCAGATCGAATGGGTTCATAACTTCTCCTAGCTGTGGGTCTCTAACACCTCTCCCCTAAACATTGAAGCAATCTCTTTGAGGAGGGGATCTTTCTCCTGTTCATTAACGACAGGGGGTGGAGCCTCTTTGAGGAAATCAACACGCCCTTCGTAGCCGGCGACCCGTTGCAATAAATTAATCAAAACATCTTTATTTTGATTGGCATTGTCAAGGGCATAGGCCGAAGAGAAGACAATTTTTACCCCCTCTGCGTCGCGATAGAGGTTACTAGCTTGGCTCAGCACCATCCCTGCCGGTTGTCTCTCTTTAGCTAAGGCTTGGATTAGTTCAGGGAGGAGCGCTTTGTTAAACTCTTTAACAACGACAACCTTCTCTTTTACTTCCACCTTAGGCACCTCTACACGCGGCGGTGTAGTAGTGGGTGTAGCAACCACCTCTGCCCCTTCAGCGAGGGTTGTCTTAAGGGCAATAAGCTGCTCCACCAGCGTCGCTGAAGAGACCATCTTAGAGAGGTTTGAGAGGCGACTAAGGGCTAATTCTAGTTCAAAGCGGGGGTTGAGAGAGAAGCGGCTGTTGCGGTAGAGCTCTAAAAAGAGCTCTAAGGCAGCTTCAAGTTGCTCTTCGCTAAACCCTTCGCGGATTTCTTGGGGGATCCGCTTAGGGTTAACCCCCAAGAGAGCTTCGTTGGTCACTCCCCGTTTTATTAAGAGGAGGCACCGGATGTACTCCCCTAAGTCTTTGATAGTTTGTTCAACAGAAATGCCCCTAGCCAGTAACTCTTCTAGAACGTCAAAGGCTCCGCCACTCTCGCCATTGAGGAGGGAGGCTACCAATTTGGAGAGATTTTCAAGGCCACTCAGCGAGAGTTTCTCTTCTATCTTGGCAAGGGTAATGGCACCATCACTGAAGGCGACCACTTGGTCAAAAAGGGTATAGGCATCGCGCATTGAGCCCGTCGCCTCTTTGGCAATCCAGAAGAGGGCCTCATCTTCGGCTTCAACGCCCATCTCCACCGCCACCTCTTTTAAAAGACCTTTAATAATCTCGAGGGGGATAAGTTGGAAGAGGAACTGTTGACATCTAGAGCGGATGGTGGCAGGTACCTTATGGGTCTCAGTAGTGGCAAAGATGAAGACAACATAAGCGGGGGGCTCCTCAATAGTTTTGAGGAGGGCATTAAACGCACTGATAGAGAGCATGTGGACTTCATCGATAATATAGATTTTGTAACGTGAACTTTGGGGAGGAAAGAGGATCTCTTCGCGAATTACCCGCA
Organism: Spirochaetales bacterium; assembly: GCA_012838895.1. Classification (GTDB taxonomy): domain Bacteria; phylum Spirochaetota; class Spirochaetia; order Sphaerochaetales; family Sphaerochaetaceae; genus DUOJ01. The sequence goes on along the minus strand of DUOJ01000002.1, from coordinate 8,372 downwards.
CATCGTTGACGGAGGTGTTACTAGCTCCATCAATCTCAATTACATCCGGGGAAGACCCACGGGTTATTTCAAGGCAATGGCTACACACGCCACACGGGTAGGGGGTGGGCCCCTTTTCACAGTTGAGGGCTTTAGCCAAAATCCTGGCAGCTGAAGTCTTACCAACGCCACGGGGTCCGCTAAAGAGGTAGGCGTGGGCAATTCTCTGCTGTTCTATCGAGTTCTTTAAGGTTGAGACAACAAACTGCTGACCAACAAGTGAGTCAAACAGTTGAGGTCTTCTCCTCCTAGCTGTCACTTCGTATACCATCTCTACTCCACTCTCCTAGACTATACACGGGGAGGGGGAAATAAAAAAGGGCTCTATAAGAATAATATTTCTAAACTAAAAAGAGGACTATTGTCGAAAGAGCATCAAACTCATTTAACCAGGATCAAAGTTCTAAGGACGCAAAGCAGTTATCGGAACAACGAATACCCCATCATCTCTTTTGTAGGCTGCATTTGAAAGGCCACTGATTACACATAGTGATTTTGCTGGTTTCCTAAACTTTCTATTGATTTTTATCAGCTTTTTGGCAGCTTCGTCTATTTGGTGAGCTCCCAATTTAACTTCAAATGCACACCAAGACCCATCAGGGAGGTCAATGACAGCGTCAATTTCTTCTTTTTGATAATCTTGGTAGTGGTATACTTTTCCACCAAAGGCATTGGCATAGATTTTCAAATCTCTAATACAAAGAGATTCAAACAAGAGACCAAATGTTTGCAAGTCCCCAATGAGTTGCTCTTCACTCCTAATGCCTAGCAGAGAACAGGCAAATGAGGGGTCGGTAAAATGGAGTTTTTCAGCCTGTTGCACCCTAAGAGAAGAGCGTAGAGCGACACTAAATGGTTTTTGGTTCTCTAAAATAAATAGTTGGGCAAGGAGTTGGAGATAGTCATCGATAGTCTCCTCGTCAATTGAATCTTGTTCTACTGTAGCCATATCCTCTTTTAGCTTTTTCTTCCCCATTGTTGAGCTCACACCTCTCGCAAGAGAGCGTAATAAAAGCCAAACTTTAGCTTTGTTTCTTTTGCGCGAATCAATTTTATCAACATCTTCTTCAACAACATTTTTTAGATACATTTCAGGGACTAGGACCGCATTTTCTGTTGACAATCCAATACTAGCGGGCCAGCCCCCCCTTAGAATGAGATATGCAATCTTTTTTAAATCTACTTCCCCAGTGAGCTGAGGTTTTATAACTCCATTACAAAGATCTTCTAACGAGACATGAGCAGAAGAGTCTCCACTCTCATAGAGCGACATCGGCATCATTCTAAGGGTAACTATTCTACCTGTACCAGAATGTAAAACCCCTTTATTAATGGGTGTTGCAGAGCCTGTTAGAATGAATTGCCCTTTTCTAGGGGATTGGTCAACGTAAAATCTGATGGCATCCCAAAGAGAGGGGACCTCCTGCCACTCATCAATTGCCCTTGGTTGTTCTCCTTCAAGGACAAGTGAGGGATTTAGTTTAGCTAACTCTCTGTTTTGAAAGTTTCCTGTGGGATCTCCTACATAAAATGCACTTTTTGAGTGTTTCTCTGCTGTCCAAGTTTTTCCACACCACTTGGGTCCCTCAATACAGACTGCTCCAAAAGCTTGCAGATATTGTTCTATAATTTCATCAACGACTCTTTTACGATATAGTGAATGGTCCATAAAAATCCCCTATTCGTTTTTAGTGTAACAAGAAAAGAGCTATACCGCAACAGCATTCGGTCTTTTTAGTAAGAATTATTCGGTCTTATTCTTTGATTATATTCGGCTTTATTTGTGCAATCCGTTCGGAATAGCCCCATAGCGACCGGCTAAGTATCCCCTTTGAATATCTTTGGTATTGTGCTCCTTAAATTCAGATAGGGGGTATAGGTCTGTTTTACCGTCATGATCTTTCTCTGCAAACCAGATTTCATCTTGCCTGAATATTTCTTGATTAAGAAGATTTGACTCGTGGGTGGTAAAAATCAATTGTCCTTTGGTTTTACTGTCTTCTGAGAATTTCCTAACAAATTCTTTTATTAGTAGGGGGTGGATGCTACGTTCTAACTCATCAATAAAATAGGTCACATCTGAAGTCATAATATCGAAAAACACTGTTAGGTACTCCATCAATCGCCTTGTCCCATCCGATTCTTCTGAAATTTCAAAAGTGACTAATTCTCCCTCCTTAGTTTCGTGTTTAGTTTGGATTTGTTTACCAAATATTTCCTCCCCTTCTTGGACAAAGATAAAATCTTCTCCATCTTCATTCAAGAACCGAGCAATACCAAGGGGATTAGTCTCAATTTCCCTCCGTATACGCTCAATCTCTGTTCTATTATTTTTACCAAAAAATTCTTCAATGGGTTTTTTGGTTGTTAAAACTTCTTTGATGCCTATATCTATAGAACACATCGTATCATCTACAAATTGGCGAAACTCTTTGTCAATGTCGATTTGGTGAGTAAGTCCTAAAAATCTCTTAGCTGGAGTAATGATTATGAAATCATAAGTGATCCAATAATAGGCACGTGCAACGTGTTGTAGTGCTGGATTTTCTAAATCAGCTATTATTTTTAGTGCTGTTTTGTGGGGTTTTATAAGGTTCTTCTCTAAGACACTTTTAAGAACTTTGCCTTCGTCGCTTTCCATGAAAGTATCTGAAAACTGTAAAGCAATTGCTCCATCCCTGGAAGCTGTCCTTTCAAAGACAAGTGTATCTTCTTTTTTCCCAAGTCCTGAGAGGTATAGCTCTTCCCTCTCTACAGCATTCTCTCCAATTTCCAAAGCATAGAGGTAAGCAGTTCCTTGTGTAATGAATTCAATAGCCATCATAGTAGGAGTCCCAAGAGAGTGGAAATGCTTCACTCTTCTTAAATATGAGGCGGTGGGGATTTGCCCATTCACTACGACACCCTTTAGGAGATCTAAGGACTTGATTAAATTAGATTTCCCAGCTCCGTTAGCCCCATAGATAGAGGCTAGCTTCAACAGTTCAAAGTTGCCACAACTATAACAATGACTTTTTAAGCGAGTGAAGCGGGGAGCAGGAAACATATTAAACTCTGTTTCCTTACCGAAGGAGTAAATATTATTAAAAACACATCGAATAAACATACGTGATTTTATAACGTTAAGACAAGGAAAGCAACAAAATATAGGTATTACACTAATATTATAGACTGCTGTTGTTAATATTTCACATAATTAGTTGAGAGCAACACTAGATAGTGATCTAAAAAAGGAATATTGTGAGTATCCATTGGGAGGTAATCCAGTTATATCAGGGAAACAGGCTGTCTTTGACAACGATAAGGAAATCGTATAGATTGTAGGTAGCACACCCACCGCGCCTCTGTTTAACATGCGTACTTCGGTGGGTTTTTTTTATAACTTGGGTACAAAAAAACCCCTTTGGCAGCAATACATTGGTTGTAGCTCATTGCCCTAACACTTACCGCTGCTACCTTCCGATCCTGACGGGTTTAGGCGAAGGACAATAGTACAGAATCTATCACTAGACCAAAGGGGACGGAGAGAGAGGGATTCGAACCCTCGGAGCCTGTTAGAGCCCACACCCTTTCCAAGGGTGCACCTTCGACCACTCGGACATCTCTCCAAGAGGGACTGAAACGGAGAGAGAGGGATTCGAACCCTCGGTACCGTAAACAGTACAACGGATTTCGAATCCGTCTCCTTCGACCACTCGGACATCTCTCCCCACAGACTCTCGCCTACGTAGCCAAGAGGATTCGAACCTCCGACCGCCAGATCCGCAATCTGGTGCTCTATCCAGCTGAGCTATGGCTACAAACCTTCACTATAAAAAATCAAAAAAAACGGAGAGGGGGGGATTCGAACCCCCGGTACCGTTCCCAGTACAACTCCTTAGCAGGGAGCCCGATTCGACCGCTCTCGCACCTCTCCAAAGAGCTACCGATAGGTAGTGGACCTGATCGGGAAGGTCCATACGGAGAGAGAGGGATTCGAACCCCCGGAGACTTGCATCTCAACGGTTTTCAAGACCGCCTCCTTCGACCGCTCGGACATCTCTCCAATCAGAATTCAAACTATAGCGAGGGGGGTATCCTTTGTCAAGTAAAGGGGAGCGGTAAATCTTGACACTTGTGAGGGGGCAGACCATGATAGAGAAGAGGATAAAAATGGCAAAATTGAAGATGGAAAAACTACAAGCAAACCGGATGGCAAAGCGAGCACTAGGTTTAGTTAGCGACCTAATTGAGAAGCATGGACCTCGCCTCAGTGGTAGTGAAGCGTGTCTTGAAACCGCAGAGGAGTTAGCTTCTGAACTGCGTCCCCTTTGTGACCGCACAGAGGTCGAGACCTTCTCTCTCCACCCCAACGCTTTCTTAGGGTGGATTAAATTAATGGTAATTGTCTATCCGGTAGCACTACTTGCCTTCTGGTTCTCGATTACCCCTCTAGCAATCCTCCTTGCGGTAGGGGCTATCTTAATTATGGTATTTCAGTTCTTCCTCTATAAAGAGTTGATTGACCCCTTCTACCCCAAGGTGGAGGGGCGTAACGTCTATGGGGTAATTGAACCCGAAGGGGAGGTTAAACAAACTGTAGTTTACAGTGGACACCACGACAGTGCCCGAGTTTTCAACTTCTTCATGGAGAAACCCCACCTCTATATGGTACGGGTAGGGATTGGAATAGGGGCCTATATCGCTCTGGCTCTCTTATCAGTTGTCGCCCTTATAGTCCAGATTATTAGGGGCAAGTTTTTCCTCTTTACCTTCACCTCTCCCTTCTTCTTGGTGTGGGCAATAATCTTAACGATTGCCCTCCCTTGGGTTTTCAAACTTTGGCAATTTGCCTCCGATGAGGGGACCCCCGGGGCGGGCGACAACCTCATCGCTTCAGCGATGGGGGTGGAACTAGCGGCCTATTTTAACCAGCGCAGAGAGGAGGGAACTCCCTTAAAGAATACCCGTCTAGTCTTGGCTAGCTTTGATGGGGAAGAGGCTGGCTTAAGGGGGGCACGGGCCTTCTTCCAGCGCCACCAATACAATAGTGAAGTACTCTCTAGTGAGAGCTGGAACTTCAACGTCGACTGCCCCTACAACGCTAAAGACCTCTTCTTCCTCACAAGTGATATCAATGGGAGTGTCCAGCTCTCCCAAGAGATGGCTTCCCAGTGTGTCGTCTTAGCCAAAGAGATGGGCTTTGAGGCCTTCTCTCAGCCCATTGCTTTCTTAACGGGGGGCACTGATGCCGCTGAGGCCGCTAAAGTGGGGGTTAAAGCAACCACTTTGATGGCTATGCCGTGGGGAAACAGTGAACGTGCTGCCGCCTACCACACCCCCAATGATGTGGTTGAGGCGATAGAACCCCTGGCTGTTGAAGTAGCCCTCTCGATAGCGATTAAGTTTATTGAGAATCTTGACAGTCGAGAATAGTGGCTGAGCCACTACTTAGATTGGTAATTTGAGAAGTCACCTCATCGACATACTTTTTAGGGAGAGTCACCTTGATAGTCACTTGGGTCTCAAAGAGATTCTCAGCCTCTCCCTGCTTCTCTTTTAGGAGCTTATCGACCTGTTCGTAGATGTCGTAGTCAATCATAATCTTAAGCGTTGCTTTGTCGATTAGCTCTTCGGTCTTGAGTACTTCAAGGACTGCTTTGGTCGCCTCTGAATAGGCTTTAACCAACCCTCCAGTCCCTAGAAGAGTTCCTCCAAAGTAGCGCACTACCATCACTAAAAGGTTAGTAATACCACTTCCTTTAAGCACCTCTAACATAGGCCTTCCGGCAGTGTTCTTCGGTTCGCGGTCGTCTGAGAAGCTGAACTGGCTCCCATCACGCCCCATGATAGCCGCATGGGCCACATGGTTGGCTTGGGGGTGTTGAGCGCGTGTTTCACTAATAAGGGCGCGCATCGCCTCACTCTCTTCTATTGGTGTGGCGATGGCAATAAAGCGGGAGCGTCTGACTTCTATTTCAGCTGTGGCTGAACCTACTGGGATAAGCATGAGCCAATTGTACCACTAGTCGGTTACAATTTGGTAGCTCAACATCTCCTCATCTTCAAAGATGAAGCGACCCGTAAAGGGGGTCCCTTCAAGGGCTAGGGGGAACCAGTGGATATCATCAGCCCACATCTTATCGAAGGGGAGTTCATCAACTTTGCACCAGAAGGGGCGCGCCTCTTCGGTTTCAGTAGGGGTCCCCTCATAGGCGTGGGCGAAGAAGACATAACCGCGCATGCTGAAGCCGTCACGGAACTGGAACTCAAGGGTCCCCTTGTAGTCGACCTCTTTGACAGTGGCTGTCGTCTCTTCATTGAACTCACGAATCGCGGCTTCGGTGGCAGTCTCGTCGAGCTCAATGTGTCCCCCTGGGGCAGAGACCTTCCCTTTACCAAAGCCGGTCTTCTTGTCGATTAAGAGTACCTTATCATCCTCAAATAGGTAAAGGAGGACCGCCACCTCTTTGGGCTCCCAACTCTCCCAGTCAATCTCCTCAACTGTTTTGGGGACCTCAACCAAGGTGACCTCTTCTTCCACTTCTTCCGGCTCGGGGAAGAGTTCGGGGTGGGCTTCACGCCAGCAATTCTCACAGAGGCTATCATCGAAGTTGAGAATGGTCTTTGAGTTGAGCTTAGCACCACACTCGGGGCACGAGAACTTGAAGAGGAGGATGCGGTGCCTAAAGGGGATCGCAAGGGCCAACGTCAGTAAGAGGGCGGGGATAGCCAACCAATGGGGCCACTTTAAGGTTAAAATAATGGTGATAAAGATTTGCCACACCATAGCCATTACCGCTATAATCAAAGTAGCGATTCTTTTCTTTTGGCTCCTAGGAAGGTGCTTTCTTTGGAACAAGTTGAGGGCCAAGATGACGATCAACACCCAGAGGTATTTTTCAGCGATTGTTTCTAGTATCATGATGTTGACAGTAGCCTTTGGATAAGGAAAAATCAAGACGAGGAGGGGAGGATGTTAAAACCAGACGAAATTGCCGCCTATATCGACCACACGCTATTAGCTCCCGATGCCACCGAGGAGCAAATTGAGAAGCTTTGCAATGAAGCAAAGAGCTATAAATTTGCCGCTGTTTGTGTCAACGGTACCCATACTAAATTGTGCCGCCAACTTCTTGAGGGGAGTTCGGTTAAAGTGTGTACTGTAGTGGGTTTCCCTTTAGGCGCCTCTAAGGGGGAGGTAAAAGCCTTTGAGACCGCCCAAGCTGTGAAGGATGGGGCCCAAGAGATCGACATGGTGATTAATATCGGTCTTCTAAAGATGGGGCACCACGACCAACTCCTCCAAGATATTAAGGTCGTTCGCGAAGCCTCTAAAGGACTCCCCCTCAAGGTGATTATAGAGACAGCCCTCCTTAGTGATGAAGAGAAGAGAGAGGCGTGCCACATAGCTGTTAAAGGTGGTGCCAACTTTGTTAAAACCTCAACCGGTTTCTCCAAAGGGGGGGCCACCGTTGAAGATGTGGCCCTGATGAGACACGTTGTCGGTCTTGATATCGGGGTTAAAGCTGCTGGGGGGATACGCGCCTACAGCGATGCGATTGCGATGATAGAAGCTGGGGCAAGCCGACTGGGGACTAGCAGCGGTGTTGCCATTGTTAAGGGGGCGGCCGCGGATGGCGCCTACTGATAAAGATTTCTTAAAGAGTTTGGGACTCCCCTCCCTAACTGTCTTTCCAACGGCAACCCACTTCGATTTCACCCAAGCGGGGCGACGCGTCTTAATTATTGGACCGATGGGGTCGGGTAAGAGTGAGTGGGCTTCACGTATCTGGCGTGACGGAGAGGTAGCTCGTAGAAAAGGGGACGCGGTAGCATCTCTTACTACCTCTGGGGAGGTGGACCGCCGTCACCTCTTCTATGTCCGCTCCCAAATTGACCGCTCCCGTTTTAGAGACTACCCCGATAACGCCCTCCCTTACCGGGGAGGTTATGTTGAGTGTGGTGAGAATATTGCCTTCATCAAAGATTCGTTCGACCTGGAGGAGGTTTTAGCTCAAAACAGAAGTGCTGGTACTATCATCATCGATGAAGCCTCCTTCTTCGATGAGCGCCTCGCCTATGTGGTGCAAAACCACAGCTTAGAGCGGGGGGTGCAGTTTATCTTTCCAACTTTGATTCTCAACTTCCGGCGTGAGATCTTCAACTCTACCGCTAGGTTAATTCTCGATACGGCTACCGATGTGATTCCCCTAACGGCCTACTGTGAACACCACAACTGTCTCAACGACGCCTTCTATACCTACCGCTACTACTTAGTTGACAATCAGGAGTGTCCGGCCCTCTACTTCGATCCCCTAATCATAGTAGGGGGCGATGAGGAGAGGGTGGGG
>DUOJ01000001.1 GCA_012838895.1 Spirochaetales bacterium | reverse complement strand
AATGAGGGGGTCTTTACCGCTATTCAAAACGCAAAACGTACCGAAATCTTGAGTGTAGGAGAAGCTAGAGTTGGATTTATGCGCCGCTGGAAGGAGCAGGGATTAGACACGATTGGTGTAGCAAACCCACCCTCCTGTATGGTTTCAGCCCTCCACGTAGCAGTTTTACTGGCACAAGGGAAAGAGATTAATAGAGACCTGCTTGAAGGGCCCTATGGCAACACAATCTACCTTCCAGTCCCAGTCGTAGTAACCAACGACAACTTTGCTGAAGTTTGGGCACAATACAAAGACCGCCCCGACTACTACGCTGTCGATGGTAAGATTACCCGCGCAGAAGCTGCCAAATACTTTAAATAATCTTAGGTGGAAAGTTGGTATGGTTATTTTCAAAGCTACGGGTGTAAATAAGCGGTACGGCGAAGTCGTTGCACTCGATAATATGAATTTTTCGTTAGAAGAGAGTGAAATACACTACCTTGTTGGGGTCAATGGGTGTGGGAAAACCACCCTGTGTAAAATTGTAGCTGGTGTAGTGAGTCCAGATGGGGGCAAGCTTGAGATTTTTGGAGAAGAAGTCTCTTCAATGACCCCCAATGAGGCCAAAAAAAAGGGTATAGCTGTAGTCTACCAAGAGTTGAGTTTAATTCCCCAACTTTCCATTGAAGATAACATCATGTTAGGCATTGAACCGAGGGAGAAATCCCTCGGTTTAATTGACCGAAAAACACATCGAGAAAAAGCCTACGAAGCGTTACGCCCCTTTGAGAAGGTGATTCCCTTTGATGATGAGTATTTGGAGAAGCTGGTGGCCGATGTCCCTATCGATGAACAGCAAATAGTTGAGATTGCCAAAGCTTTAGCCCGTAAGCCCCGACTTATTATCTTTGATGAAGCGACCGCCTCTTTGCATAAACAACAAGTAGAGGTTTTCTTCTCAATTCTGCGCGATCTAAAGAAGAGTGGGGTCTCCACTATAGTTATCTCCCATAAGATGAAAGAGATAACCGAGATTGGCGATAGGGTGACAATTATCCGCAGTGGTCGCCTAGTCAATACAGTCAATGTTAAAGATGTTAATGCCGACCAAGTAATTCAGATGATGGTTGGGGATAAAGAGTTATTAGAGCGTCAAAGTTCGTCATCTGTTAAAGAGGATGCTGAAACTGTTCTAGAGGTCAAAAACCTAAGCAGTGAGAAGATAAAAGAGGTCTCTTTTAGCCTTAAGAAGGGAGAAATCTTAGGTTTGGGGGGCTTGCAGGGGCAGGGGCAAACAGACGTGTTGCTAACTCTTTTTGGGAGTAAATCGTGTAAAGTCGAGTTCTTTAAGATCGGGGGAGAGGAGGTCGATTTAGGTTCAGCTACAAAAGCGATGAGCCACTCTTTGGCCTATATCTCAGGTGACCGTAAAAAAGCAGGTATCTTTTCCAAGAGACCTATCTTAGAAAACTTGATTATCAGTTATCTCATAAAATATAAACGGAAAATATTTTTGCGTAAGAATATGCGTCAACAGGTGTTACCTCTATTGGCTCAAATCGATACTGTTTTTGGTAAGTTATCAGATAATGCCGACTCTCTAAGTGGAGGTAACCAACAGAAAATCGTTATTGGGCGCTGGTTGATGACCAATCCCGCCATCCTCCTCTTAGACGATTCGACCAAAGGAATTGATGTAGGAGCGACTAAGGAGTTCTACGATATTATGCACTCCCTCTGCGAGGCGGGAATGAGCGTTATTTGGCACTCAAGTGAAGATTTAGAGTTGTTAAACAACACTGACCGAATTCTGGTTTTCGATAATGGGATGATAGTCGATGAATTAGTGGGAGAGCGCCTCAGTGAGACGGAGCTCTATCGGGCAGCTCTCGATACTAAAAAAGCACATGAAGTAGTTGGGCAAGGGGATAGAGATGAAGATTAACAAACAAAAAACTAAAACATGGATGCGTAGTTTTATCCAAAAACCCTACTTTTTAGCCTTAGTGATTTTAATATTCTTCTTTATCCTTCTAGGTTTTATTGGTCGCAGATACTACTCCCTCTACAACCTGACAACTAAGATTCGTCTCTGGATGCCCCTCTTGTTGGTTACTCTAGGACAAACCTTTGTAATCTTAGGTGGGGGAATCGATATGTCGGTTAGCTCCCTGTTAGCCTTTGTCAACGTCGTAGTGGTACAGGTTATGATGGGTTTGGGGGGAGGTCCCCTCCATCAGATTATCGCCATAATTGCCGGTATAGGGGTGGGAGTGGTCGCTGGCTT
>DUOJ01000143.1 GCA_012838895.1 Spirochaetales bacterium | reverse complement strand
GCTATCGCCCCCATATAGTCGCTCTTGAGAACTTGAGAGACCAAAATTGAGGTGGGTCCATCAGCAGCCCCAATAATCCCAATCGAGGCGGCATCTTTGAGGGGGAAGCCCATCAGGGTTGCCACGGAGATGGTGGCAAAAATTCCAAACTGGGCCGCTGCCCCAAAGAGGATAAGGCGGGGGTTACTCAAGAGGGGACCAAAGTCGATCATAGCCCCAATTCCGATAAAGAGGAGGAGAGGCATCGCTTCGGAGGCTTGAATTCCTACATCAAAGAGCCAGTCAATAATCCCATTCACCTCCCCTATTCCAGGGAGAATCGTGTTTATAGCTCCTGAGAAAGGGATGTTGACCAATATTGCCCCAAAGCCAAGTGGCAGTAAAAGAGCTGGTTCTAACTTCTTTGAGATTCCCAAATAGATTAAAAGGGCACCGATTAGGTACATCACCAATTGCTGCCATGTTGTGGCCAAAACTCCATCCAGTAGATAACTCATCTGCCCCCCTCTGTATGGTTTGAATATAGCACTCACCCCCTAGCGGGTCAATTACTCGATTATTGCAAGGGAATGTATAAATATTCGTTATTTATGCATATAGCTCTTCTCTAAATTGGTAAAACAGCTTATTATGCCCCATAATGTGGCGCATTTACCGCCGTTAATTAAACTAAGGAGAATGGAGATGAAAAAGTTACTAACGGTTGCAATCCTCGCTTTCCTCACTGTTACACTCTTGGTAGCTGGTGGCACAAAAGAGTCAAAGGGGGATCAATCTCTTGAGAAAGTGGTCTCAAAAGGGGTTTTTGTGATGGGGTTAGACGACTCATTCCCCCCCATGGGTTACCGTGATGAGAACAACGAGATTGTCGGTTTCGATATCGATTTGGCCAAAGAGGTGACTAGGCGAATGGGGGTGACCCTCAAGGTGCAACCCATCGACTGGAACGCTAAAGAGCAAGAGTTAAATACTGGCAACATAGATTGCATTTGGAACGGCTTTACCATCACCGCTGAGCGACGCAAAGTGATCAACTTTAGCGACCCCTATGTCGATAACGCCCAAGTAGCTGTCGTGCGCAACAAAACCTCTTATAAGACGCTAGCCGATTTAGCAGGCAAAAGCATTGGTCTTCAAGCCGGCTCAAGTGCTGCTGATGCTGTAGCTAACAACACCGCCTTTGCTTCCTCGGTAAAAGAGGTGATTGAAGTAAAAGATAATTTGACAGCCCTGATGGACCTTGAGATTGGGGGAGTTGAGGCGGTAGTTCTCGACCTCTTTGTAGCAATCGACAATATTACCCGTAGTGGCAAAGATTTTAGAATCTTAGACGAACACCTCGCCCCCGAAGAGTATGGAGTGGGCTTTAGAAAAGGGGACCAAGCCTTACGCGACGAGGTTCAAAAACAGCTCAATGCGATGGCCCAAGATGGGACCTTAGCCAAGATCTCTACCATCTGGTTTGGTGAAGATATTACCGTCGTAGGGAAGTAGTGATGGGCAAACTTCTACTGCTCATGCTGGAGGGGACCTTTACCAGCTTAAAGATCTTCTTCTTAACCCTCCTCTTTTCGCTCCCCTTGGGCCTCATTGTGGCTAAGGGGCGCATGAGCAAATTTAGGGTGGTGAGTTCAATTGTCAACGGCTACATTATGATTATGAGGGGGACCCCCCTTATACTCCAATTGATCTTTGTCTACTTCGCCCCCTACTACATCTTCGGCGCTTCAACCGACCGCTTCACCGCAGTAATAATCGCCTTTGTAATTAACTACGCCGCCTACTTTGCTGAAATATACCGGGGGGGCATTCAAAGTATTCCGCAGGGACAAATTGAGGCTTCAAAGGTTTTAGGGCTCTCCAAGTTTCACACCTTCACCCATATTGTGATGCCTCAAGTTGTCAAGACCATCCTCCCCTCGATGGGGAACGAGGTTATAACTCTCGTTAAAGATACCGCCCTCGCCCAGACGATTGGGGTGGCTGAACTTTTCAGGGTGGCTCAAAATGCGGCTGCCCGCCAGTTCTCCACCACCCCCATCTTCATTGCAGGTCTCTTCTATTTCATCATGAATGGGGTTGTCTCCAAGAGCTTCGATTTAATCGAGAAACGGCTCGATTACTACAAATAGGGGTAAGAGATGAGTATCATTGAGGTGATTAACCTAAAGAAAACTTTTACCTCCCTCGAGGTCTTAAAGGGGATCTCCTTCTCCCTCAACGAGGGGGAGGTGCTCTCTATCATAGGTCCCTCGGGGTCGGGAAAATCGACCCTCCTGCGGTGTATCACCAACTTAGAGCGCGTTGAGAGTGGTACCATCATAATTGGGGGCGATACCTTAGTGGAGACTAGTCGAGAGGGTAAAGTTCTCTATGCTGACAAAGAGACCACCTCGCGTATTGGTCAAAGGTTGGGTTTGGTATTTCAAAACTTTAACCTCTTCCCCCACTTCTCAGTCCTCCGCAACATTACCGAAGCTCCCCGCCACCTCTTTAAGTACTCCAAGGAGGAGGCGACTGAGTTAGCCCTCTCCCTCTTGGAGAAGATGGGCCTTGCCGATAAAGCGGGCGCCTATCCCTATCAACTCTCGGGAGGACAACAACAAAGGGTCTCGATTGCCCGCGCTCTGGCCCTCCACCCCCAAGTGCTCTGCTTCGACGAACCGACGAGTGCCCTCGACCCCGAACTGACGGGGGAGATCTTGGCAGTTATAAAAGAGTTGGCCAATGAGCAGATGACGATGGTGGTGGTGACCCACGAGATGGCTTTCGCCCGCGACATCTCTAATCGGGTAATCTTTATGGATGAGGGGCTAATAGTTGAAGAGGGGGAAGGCGATGCCCTCTTTGTGAACCCCAAGAATGAGCGTACTAAGCGCTTCTTAAGTCGCTTCTAATTACATTAGAGGACTAAACAACTTTAAGATACTCCTCATAAACCGGCGACTGAAGGGGACCTTCTCCTCATCTTGTAGGGTAACTTCACGCGAAACCTCTAAGATCCTCTCGATATCGTTACGCACAGCTAAGCTAACCGAGGAGTGGAAGAAGATAACCCCACACTCAAAGTGGAGGTAGAAGCTGCGGTAATCCATATTGGTGGTCCCCACAATGGAGACCTCATCATCGGCGACAAACATCTTGGCGTGCATAAAGCCAGGGGTGTACTCAAATACTTTGACTCCAGCCTTTAAGAGGTTGAGGTAGTTACTTTGCGACACCATATGGACATACCATTTGTCGGGGAAATGGGGGGTAATAATCCTCACATCGACCCCACTTTGGGCTGCAATGGTGAGGGCTGTTACCATCTGAGTATCTAAGATTAGGTAGGGTGTTGTGATATAAACATAGCGTTGAGCGTGGTTGATCATCTGAATATAGGCGTTCTCTGAGATATTATCTCCATCCAAAGGGGAGTCGCCAAAGGGTTGGACAAAGCCATCGCTGGGGCAGCTAATAGTGGGGATAAAAGCGGTTAAATCGAGGTCTTCATCGGTAGTAAAAATCCACTGCTGAAGGAACATTAGGGTCAAGTTCCAAACCCCCATCCCTCTCAACATCACTGTTGTGTCTTTCCAGTGGCCAAATCTAATCTTCCTATTAATATATTCGTCGGCAAAGTTGATTCCACCGGTGAACCCCACATTCCCATCTACAATTAAAATTTTACGATGGTCGCGGTAGTTGAGCTTAGCATCGAGGTGGGGTTTTATCCGGTTAAACACCCCCACCTGAATCCCCATCGACTTGAGGGTCTGGTCGTACTTTGTGGGTAGATTCCTAATTACCCCCATGTCGTCGTAGATGAGGCGGACTGTAACCCCCTCAGCAACCTTCTTTTTAAGGAGGGCTACCATTGTATCCCACATCTCCCCTTCGGCAATGATGAAGGTCTCAAAGAGGATAAATTTTTCAGCCCTCTCAACCTCTTCCAAAATCTTGGCAAAGGCATCTTCCCCCAAGGGGAAATATTCGACAGCGGTATCCTCCCAGGCGGGGGCTCCGGTAAGGTTACGGATGTAGTCGCTTTGACGGGCAAAGTTGGGCGCCTCTTGGAGCAGTGTTTGGCGAATCTGGGCATCCGGTTCGGGCAAAATAGAGCGCATCTCTTTCTCGTAGTGTTCTTGGTACTTAGCCATCTGCCGCTTAAGTTTGGAGCTACTGCGCTTATTACCAAAGATTATGTAGAAAGGGAGACCAATAATGGGGGCGATAAAGATTAAGAGTAACCACGAGATTATAAAGATGGGGTGGTCATCTCCATTAATTAAAAATGCGACACTGACAAAAACAAAGAAATAGAGAATTGGGAGGTAGAAACTGGTCGCAGAGACAAAGTTTAAGATAAGCCAGATAAAGAATCCAATCTGAGCCGCCACTAAGAGGGCAAAATAGAAGAGACGTCCTGTGATAAATTTTAAAAACTTTTTCACTCCCTCCCCCTAGTTGTTAAACCTCTTCTTCCTCGTAATCTTCGTCAAACAGGCGCGATTCGAGAGGCGAAAAATTTTCAATCTCAACACTATCTACCGCATCACTCTCGTCTAGATAGTCCTCAATATCGAGCTCAATATTGGGGCTACTATCGTCATCATTCTCATACTCTTCTTCATCTTCATCATTAAGCTCCTCTTCATAGAGGGGGCGAGCCAAGACTTCTTCAATAAATTCGTCCTCTCCCACATCATTTCCCACCAGTGGAGTTTGCTCCTCTAAGAGAGTTTGTATCTCCCCTTCAGTGATAGTAGAAGTTTTAAAGAAGGGGCACTCTAGCGCCCTCTGCAAAAGAATTATGGCGGTGCGGTGTTTGCCAAGGGCAATCTTCACCAAGGCGGCATGGTAATAGGCTTCAGGGAAGTTGGGCTCCCGGTCTACTATGAGGGAGTCGTAGAGGCGCTGTGCTTCGTGGTAGGAGCGCGTTAGATAGAGGTAGTACCCCCGGTTATCTAACATCCCCGGGCTCTCATCGAGCACCTTTGTGCTCTCTTTTATCAACTTCTTGGCCTCTTTAAGGCGTTTCTCTTCGAGGAGATAGCTCCCTAAGTTGACGGCAATGTTCTTATCAATCCATCCCCCATCGATAATACTCTGTAAGAGTTCAATCGCCTCATCACGACGATCAAGAATCCAAAGAGCCATCGATTTTGAAGTTTTAGCATTAGTTAACATGTGAGGGTCACGCTTTTTAAAGCGCTCTGCACGCTTGACCACCGAGTCGAGAATTTCGAGGGCGACAGCTGCATCACCCCGCTGAGAGAAAAGATTGGCCATCATTAAATTGTACTTGGGCTCAAGACCCGCCTTCCACGCTTTGCGGTAAAGGCGCCAAGCTCTCTCTTCGCCCCCCTTCCCCTTACCGTCAAGGGCCCTCGAGGCTAAAATAACGTAGAGGGTCCCCCGCTTAAGGAACAAAAGGAGCACTAGGGCAACCACAATCATCACAATTTTTATCGTCCGGGTTACCGGTAGCACTATAAGACCAATTATCAACAAAGAGACAACTAGTAATCCACGATATTTCATACACCTCTCCTCGAACAACGGTATTGGTTTATAATGCCATATTTTAATCCCTAAGACCAGACTTGCCAGATAATTCTATCTACATTAAAGTTGGGTTATGGAAAAACTACTCCTCCACTGTTGCTGTGGCCCCTGTTCAACCGCCTCAATTGAGAGGCTCCAAGCGTTGGGGTATGAAGTGCTCCTCTTCTTTGGCAACAGCAACATCTTCCCTCCCACTGAAAGGGAGAAGCGCCTTGAGGCGCTCCTCCAAGTGAGCTCCCATTTTAACCTTGAAGTTATAACAGCACCCTACGACCATGAGCGCTGGCTAGGGATAATTAAAGGACACGAAGAGGCTAAAGAGGGGGGCAGTCGCTGTCACCTCTGCTTTGAATATAACCTCAAAGAGGCTGCTGAAGAGGCAAGAAAGAGGGGCATTCCCAATTTTACCACCACCCTCACCGTCAGCCCCCATAAGAGCTCTCCCCTAATCTTCCAAGTTGGTGAGAGTTTTGAAAACTTTGTGGCAGTTGACTTTAAAAAGAGGGGGGGCTTTCAGCGAAGCATTGCTCTATCCAAACTCTTGGAGCTCTACCGCCAAGACTACTGCGGGTGTGAATTTTCTAAATTATGAGCAACTCTTTCCTCAATAAATCTAGCAATCTCTTCGAGTGACATTTGGTCACTCAGGAGACTCTCTGTCTGGCAATCAATCCTCTCGACCAAAGTATTGTAGGAGAAATCGACACCGTGCTTGGTGTAGAGCTTGGTGGCTAAACTACTCATTAAGTCGACCTTTACAACCCTCAGCCCCATCAAGATGGTGAGGGCAGCTGCTGCCCGCCCTGCGATGCGGTCGTGTAGGAGGAGCTTTTCCCCATCCAAAGCGTTAGTCTCTATAAAATTTTGGGCCGCTAAGAGGGGGTAAAGCCATCTCCCTGTGTGGCTAAAAAGGAGGTTACCGTCCCAATCATAGAGGGCTAGAGAGAAGGGTTGTTCTAGGGTGTGCCCTTTAAACCAGTGGGGAGGCGTCAAAACTCAACCCCCAAAGCAATCCCCCAGAAGAGAGCTTCGCTTGGTCCGTCGTACCCCACATAGAGGGAGGTGGGGAGTGATTTCAACCCTAGTAGAGAGATTGTGGTGTGGATCCTCCCCCCGTAGGTAAATTGGGTCCCCTCTCCATTGAAGAGGAGGTCTCCATAGAGACCTATCGCCGAATCTTCAAAAATGAGAAGCTCTCCAGATGTTGGTTTAAAAGTTTGGGGCATCCAATCGAGTCCAAAGCGGGCTACAACCAGATAGTTGGCGGGTGACACAGTCGTTGAGCCAGTATCCCCTTGGGTGAGCAACTTAGTGTTGTTAGTTCTAAAGCCATCGTTGCGGTAGAGGGGAACCCGCCCCCCACCATCGAGGGCAAAGCGCCCCATGTAGCCAGCTTCAACGATGAACCCCAATGGGAGGGGGAAGAGCCCTTTCACTTTGGTGTGGATAAATTGGCGGTCCCACCGCCCCCCCATCTGAAATGCGGCCTCCCCTTTGAGTACCATATCTTGGTAGCTTGGGGGGTACCATTCGAGGGTAACTCCGGCATGGAAGAGCATCTTCTCTAAATTCGAGGCTTCTAACAATTGATTCTCCCAAGAGACCTCAACCATCCCCTTCAGTTCCTCTTTTAAGAAGGTTGTTTTCCCCAGTAAAGCTAAGCGGCTGTAGAGCGTTGGCGCCGCCCCTCGATCAAAGGCGACATTAAAATCGCCCTCCACCATCAAATTGGGAAATGGATGATAAGTTAGAGAGGTGGTTAAGTTGGGGTAGACCCCCATCGGGAAGAGTGATTGCCACCCCCCACCCCCCTGGAGGGCAAAGGCGAGGGATTTCCACTTCAAGTTGTAGAAGAGACCAAAGACCACCTCATCTCTCAGGTAGAGGGGGCCATGTTGATGGGTATTAGGGGCAAGACCAACATAGAGGAGAT
>DUOJ01000142.1 GCA_012838895.1 Spirochaetales bacterium | reverse complement strand
GGGTAGTTAACTCAACCACAGCAATCACATCGATTAGTTTGGCAACTTGTTTCTCAATCTGCTCCACTATCGACTGGTCGCCGGTGACAACAATAGTGATACGGCTGATAGCTGAATTCTCGGTCTCACCCACCGAGAGACTATCGATGTTATAACCGCGACGACTAAAGAGGCCAACAACCCGGCTCAATACTCCGGGATGGTTGTTAACTAAAATTCCTAATGTATATCGTTTCATACAATTATCCCCCTTTGTGGTGCATTTAATAAAAAATATAGTTATAACGATACACCGATTCACCGTGAAGGGGTTCCCCACGGTTGCACCTAAATCGGCGTACCGTGGACTATAGAATAATGTTTACTAGAATAATAATTAGAGGTAGGAGAGAAATAGATAGGAGAAGGTTGGAGAGAGAAATAGTAGCGGAAGATACGTTGTTTGATGGGGTCATTTGATTAGTTGATGACCAATATCCCGAGTCATGGGAGGAAAAGGGTCTACTTTTCGTAGTTCTCATAACTAGCTCCTCAAATCTAAAGATTGCCCTCTTTTGTACAGCTAACTTAGACAAATGTCAACTAATCTAGTTTATATTTATACATTTTCTATACATTTGTTAAAATAGTTACCATTTTGTAGATAAAAAAGGGTCAACTTCCCGAGAGAGGTTGACCCATTAATTTTATTAAAATCTTAGTTAATCGTGCTTTGAGTTGGCATCGATAACGACAACGACAATTAAGATAATGCCCTTAACTACCCACTGCCAGTAGGTGTTAACACTCATCAAAATCATAATATTAGAGATAACCTGGAGGAAGAGGGCTCCGATGACCACTCCGAAGACCTTACCACGCCCTCCAGTGAGAGAGGTCCCTCCCAAGACAACAATGGTCATCACGTCGAAGAGGAGGTTCTCCCCAATCATGACGTTACCAGAGAGTGAGCGCGAGGTTAATCCCAAAGAGCCAATGCTAGAGAGGAGGGCACAAATTACAAAGGCAAACACACTGATAAATTTGATATTAATTCCAGAGAGTTTAGCTGCCTCTATGTTGCCTCCTACAGCGTAGAAGCTTCGCCCCATCTCGGTGTGTTGGGTAAATATGTGGAGTATTAGAGCTACCACCAACATCAGTATCACAGGGAAGGGGATAACCCCGATATAACCGGCTCCTAGGAAGTTGAAACTCTCAGGGAGACCCGAGATAGGGAGCCCCTTGGAGTAGATAAAGTAGATCCCTTTAAGGATGTTCATCACCGTCAGCGTCCCTATAAAGGAGGGCATCCTACCGTAAACGGTCAACATTCCGTTGATAACGCCCACAATCGCTGAAAGGAGGAGGACTATCAAGATGGCCCAGAAGACAGGTACACCACTGTTGGCTACCATCCCAGAGAAATAGATACTCGTCATCCCAATAATTGAGGTGATCGACATATCCATATTACCGATCAAAATTACAAAAAACTCACCCAAAGCAATAATTGAGATAAACGATGCTTGGCGCAAAATATTCATTATATTGCGGGTTGTCCTAAATTTTGGCAGGCTTACAACACTGATTAAGAAGAGGGCGATAAAAAGGATAAGAATCATCCACTCATTTAAAAAGGATTTAAAGCTTTTCCCGTACCGATTTTTCTTCTCTACAACTTCTAAACTACTCATGCTTCTACCACTCCTAATAAATCTTGGATGATAACCTCTTGTGTTATATTCTCGCCCTCGACGACATCCATAATCTTTCCTTCATACATAACATATACCCGGTTGGATAACCCGATAATCTCTTCAAGTTCGGGGGAGACTAAGATTACCCCCTTCCCCGCTTTAGCCAACTCACTGATGAGGCTATAAATCTCAAACTTGGCCCCTACATCGATTCCCCGCGTCGGCTCATCGAGTAAAAAAACATCACAGTTTCTGAGCATCCACTTGGCAATAACAACCTTCTGCTGGTTGCCACCTGAGAGTTTGTTAACCAGCTGGTAAAGAGAGTGGTATCTCAAATTGAGCCGTTTGTTGATCTCAAGGGCTGCTTCAGCCTCTTTTCGGTGGTTTTGGAAAACTTTCCACTTCTTAAAGAACTTCATCGAAGCGAGGGTGGTGTTATCACGAATATTGAAGAGCATGTTGAGCCCCAAGAGGCGTCGCTCATCGGGGATAACCCCCAGCCCATACTTAATCGCTTGTTGGGGATTGCGGATCTTAACCGGTTCCCCTTTGATTAAGACCTCGCCTGAGACAAGTTTATGGTTCCCAAATATTGCGTGGAGGAGCTCTGTTTTACCGGCTCCTAGGAGTCCTGAAATTCCAACCACCTCGCCAGCACGCACCTCAAGATTGACATCTCTAAAAGAGGTGGGGGAAGTGAAGTTTTTAATCTCGAGGAGGAGGTCGCCAAACTGTTCACTCTTGGGGGGATAGACGTTCTTCAGCTCCCGTCCAATAATCATCTTAACCAATTCACCTTTGTCGATATCTTTAACAAAGCCACTGTTCACATATTTACCGTCACACAACACTGTGTAGCGGTCACAACACTCGAAGATCTCATCGAGGCGGTGGGAGATGTAGATAATCCCAATCCCTTTGGCTTTAAGGAGGTCGATAATCCTAAAGATATTTTGAATACCGTCCTCTTGCAGTACCGCTGTCAACTCATCAAAGATGATCACATCGGGGTTATCTAAGAGCGCTTTAGCGAGCTGGATAATCTGTTTTTCAGCTGTCCTAAGGTGTTTCACCTTCACTTTTAAGTCGAGGTCATACTGCAGATACTCAAGGAGTTCTTCCCCTTTCTTCTGTAGCTTTTTCCAATCGATGATGGGTCCTCTCTTCTCGTAGCGACCGATGAAGATATTCTCTAGTCCATTGAGGTCCTCCATCAGTTGGAACTCTTGGTGGACAATGGCGATTCCCATCTCGTGCGACTTTCTTACGGTGTAAGAGGGGATATGAATCTCCTCTCCCTTCACAAAGAGTTGCCCCTCACTCATCCGATAGTCACCAATGATACATTTGGAGAGGGTCGATTTGCCGGCCCCATTCTCCCCTACAAGACCGTGACACTCTCCTGCCAAAAGGGTGAAGTCGACATTGTCGAGGGCCTTCACCCCGGGGAACACCATTGTACAATTCCTTACTTCAATTAGATTCTCTGCAGCCATCTTCTCCTCCCACCTACAACCAGAGCCACCCAAGAGCCTCAATGCCGGAACAAATAATATCGTTGTCGGGATTCTCTGGGTGGCGGATGTTGTGAATCAACCGTTTAATTTCGTGGTAGGGGAACATTGAACTCTTCACCCCCGACTCACCGACCGGATTGATATCAAAGAACATCTCTTTAGCAATTGTAAAGTCTTTCTCATTGTAGGCTAAGATCTCATCGAGCAGTTGGTCCTTCTTTACGGGGTCGCTCTCCTTCTCATACTCGAGGGAGACCAACACCATGTCGTAGATCACTGCGTTGCGTCGTTGAGCGTTAATTAAGCGCCCAAAGTGGGGGGCCCAGTAGGCAAGACGCTTATCCTCTTTAACAGCTGCATAGAGCTCTTGGAGCATCTTAAGCAGTTTAGGATGGGCCTCTTTGGCCTCCATGATTTGGGGAATATCGCTCTCTTTAATCTTATTTTTCTGGAACGGATAGGGGGTTGTGTAGAGGGGCATCTGACTCTCGTGGATTGTCAACATTGTGCGCATCACATACAACACCTTCTCCCCCAACTCTCCAAAGTTGAGCTTAACAGCCCGGTCGAAGAACTCATCCATCGCCATCTTTGAACCCCAGCCGTAATTGCCGTGGGCAAACTGGTGGAGGAAGAGGCCATACCACTCAAACATGTAGCCGTTGATTCCATGAACCTCCATCTCGATACTCCCCAAGTGTTGGGCGATATCGGTCTCAATTACCTGCTCATTAGTCTCATCTTCGTAGCGAATCATGTTCGACTTAAAGGTGCGGTAGAGGCGCCCCATAGTGGAGGTGATTGAGTTGGCTTCGGTGTCCCTAGCCCAGATGTGCTCTTTGCCAAAAGCCTCAACCCACTTAGGGAATTCGGTTTCGGGAACATAGAGCCCCGGAGCCCAGAAGAGGTTAATCCCCTTGGGCATTGTCCTAACACACTCCTCTAGGAAGGCAGGATCTTTCTCTAAGGGGGGTTGCCTAAAGGCGCGAATCCCCAAGATTGCATCGGGGTTAACCTTTTTGACCCTATCCCAAATCTGATTAAGGAGCCAAATATTGGCTTTATGTTTCGCTTCAACGGGAGCGGTAGAGTCCTTTCCCCAGGTGGCTTGACACCCCTCACACTCACAGAACCAGAACCCCTCTTCGCTCTCTTCGAGGGCAAAACCGTCAAAGCCGAGCTCAGCAATCCGCTCCATTGAGCGCAAGATATACTCAACATTATCTTTATTGCTGAGGCAGAGGCTATCGAAGTCGTTGAGGAACTTACTACTCTTAGGGGGAATCATACGCGCTTCGGGGTGCTTAAGTGAGTAGCCCCCGTTGTAGGAGTTGAGCCCCACATAGGCGAAGAAAGAGAACTCCATCAAGTGACCATACTCAATCAATTTGTCGAGGTAGGGTTTCTCAATGTTGGGGTGAGAGTAGCGCACCTTAAGCCACATCTCATTCTCCCTATTCCAGATCTCAATCGGGACATTTTTTAAAACTGTCTCGGGGTATTGGTCAAATTCAAAAGGCCAGTAGCCGTACATCACCATGTTGAATTGGTTGATCTTGTTGTCCAAGCTTATATTCAAATACTCGACCCACTTGTCGTAGTCCCACAGTTGCATATCAAATCCGATCCGCCCATATCCGGCGTACCACGAATAAGTTGGGGCAACTGCACGCACTGCAACAGATGGCCAGTCGACAATCTCACAACAGGGGAGACGGAAAGTCCCCTCCTCTTCCACCAAGAGGACCTTGAGGGAGGTGAGACCGTTGATGTAACCAGCATTATTCTCGTAAGACAAAATTGCTTTGTTTTTTAAGATCTCCAGAGCATACCCTTGGGTAATAAAGAGCTCTTTATTGTCTGCCTCTCTGTCTGCTAGGGAAGAGTTCAACTCTACTACAAATTTCTCAGCCGAATCTTTGACAATACCTTTGTAGTTCCAGAAGCGATTTTCAGCAATCTCAATGAGTTGCTCCTCTTTAGAATCGATGCAGATAGTTTTAAAGGGTTTGGTAAAACAGTTTTTATCAACTAACCGCTTAGGTTCAGGCAATAAATTAATCATAAGTCACCTATTAAAAATTAGAAGAGATTTGGGCAGAAGAGACCTTCTGCCCAAAATTCAGTCAGATTTTAGAGCCAGGACCAGTTCTCCCAGTCGTAATCTTTAATGTTTGCAGGGGTGATTGCTTCGGGTTTGGGAAGGTCCCAAACTTTGTCAATCTTCTCTCCCAAGATGTGGGCACGGTAGATCGCCTCTGTGGCTTGGTAGCCAAGGTCGACGGGGTTTTGAAGAACTTCACCAAGCCAAGCTTCGTTGCCGCTACCGATGTAGGTGAGAACGTCTTTGTCACCAGCGATACCGATGAACTTAATCTCGTTACGGTTAGCAGCTTTGGCTGCGTTGTAGGGTCCAATTACCTCAGCATCGTTGTGTCCAGCAACTACGTCGATGTGGGGCTCACGTTGTAGGATGTTCTCCATCAAGCTCTGTGAAGAGTCCCTAGATCCGGCACCAACGTCACCCTCTTCAATAATACGAGCATTGGGGAAGGAGGCTAGAACGACATCACGGAATCCCTCGAAGCGGTCAACTGAGACCTGCCCTGAGGGGGGTCGAGAAACAAATAGACAGACTGGATTCGATTTGCCAAGGGTCTTGAGGTAGTTAACAGCAACTTCTCCAGCAACTTCGCCGAGCATCCGCATGTCGTGACCAACAAAGGTCTCCCACACTACATCAGCTTGGCTCTTCACCTCTTGGGCATAGTCACCAATAACAAAGGGGATTCCCTCTTTGACGTACTGCTTCATAGTGGGGATGGCTGATGATGCATCAGCGGGGAACAAGATAATGGCTTCGGCTCCACCGGTAATCAGAGCGTCAATATTGTTGAGCATGGTTGAGACGTCTGAGCGTGAATCTTCAAATTGGAAAGTAAAACCAGCTGCAGGGTGGTCTTTTGCCCATTGGTTACACCCATCAATTACCCCTAGGTACCAAGTATAAGCTGATAACTCCATGATGCTCACACCAACTTTGGTCCCTTCTGCCTTCTTCTCGGTTGCTCCAGCAGCAAAAACCATCGAGAAAACAAGGGTCAAAATCAACAGGACAACGGTTAGTTTTTTCATAACTTTCTCCTTTTTATATCTCCTTTTGGATATTCTAAATATATGTAACACATATATTAACCACTAATTAATCGCCTCTCTAAGCCAGATGAGAACCTGTTCAACCATATGTTTGCCAAGCTCTTCACTCGCCTCAGCAGCACTCTGGGCAAACCACTCTCTATTTTTTGCACAACGGGAGAGGTCAACATTCTCCGGATAGGTCCCCAGCATTAGGGAGGTCTCCCATTTACCAGCATGATCAAAGCCACCACACTTGTGCTGAGCCTCTTTGCTTATTAGGGGAATCACCTTGATATAAGAGAAGGGGTCATCCCCACTGCCAAGGTTAGCGTAGTAGTCTTGGTAGTCGTTACTCCCCCACCACCCTTTCCCCTTGGTCTCCTCCATATACTCCATTGTCACCTTCTTGGCGGCTTTATGGCACGAGATGGTCATTGGCATGAGCCCCCCCTCTTCGGTTTGGTGGTGGGGAATCAAGTAGATATTCTTCCACCCCCCCCACATAAGCGACTTAAGGAGTGCATAGAGGTACTGGGTGTGGGCGTCCTCGTCAATTTGGATGGTCCCTGTCTCGGGTCCACCAACGGCATAGGAGGCAACCCCATACCAAATAGGGGGCATTATCACAATCTCTTTCTCTTTCGCTAATTCACGCAGACACCCAGTTACAACCATTGTGTCGGTCCCTAAAGATGTGTGATAAGCATGGTATTCAATCGTCCCTATGGGGATAATAAAGGGGACACGTCGCTCACGAGCATCTTCAATCTGGTCGAAGTACATATTGATAAGTTCCATCATTTACCTCTCTTCTATTGGGATTCTATTACTTTAAGTATACACCATTACACCCATACCACAATGTGGCAATTCCCAATAACTAAAATAAATACATCTCGAGTTCCCCACCTTAAGTGGGTGTATTCGACTTAGGCTTACTGTATTATAAGTTTGGTTTTCTCAGAATGCAAGGAAACTTTTCCATTTGCCAACAAGTTTTCATTTAAACGTTTTAATGAATTTCAATTGAAATAAACAAAATATTCCTTGTTTTATAGGGCGTCTCCCCTTACAATGGGGTTAACAATGGAGAGAGTAAAATGGCGACAATTAAAGATGTGGCAGCCCTAGCAGGAGTCTCAACGGGGACCGTCTCTAACTACTTGAACAAGACCAAACCGGTGAGTCCAGAAACTGCTCAAAAAATTGATGCCGCAATTAAGGAGAGCGCCTATAGACCCAACTATCTGGCAAAAAATTTGCGTACCAAACAGTACAACGATATTGGTGTCCTCCTCCCCAACTTCGAAGACAACTACTACATCAAGGTATTAGAGGGGATTGAGATTGTCTTTAGGGACACCCCCTACACCATCAACCTGGCCCTCTCCCATGAACGTAAAGATTACGAGATCTCGTGTATTGAGAACTTTGCCCGTAAACAAATTTGTGGCCTAATTGTCTTCACCTCAACTGGGGAGGAGTGGAAGAAGTATTACGACACCTTCACCGATCGAGGGATTCCTCTTGTCTTAATTGATCGCAAAATGGAGGGGCTCGAGTCCTCCTTTGTGATGAGCGATAACTACGCCACTATCTATAAAATAACACAAGAGTTGGTCCAAAATGGGAGAGATAACATCTGGCTTCTCACCGGCCCTGAAGCGTATTTTTGTGAAAGCGAGTGTATTCGGGGGTTCAACAATGGACTAGGTCAGGGACGTGTTTTCACCTCACTCCTCACCAAAGAGGACGCTTTTAGAGCTATTGTGGGGCTCTCTGGAGAATTGAAGAGCTCCCCACCTGACGCCATCATCACCACCTCAGAGAACAAAGCGAAGGGGATTATTGAGAGCCTCAAGTTCTTAGGTTACTCGCAGAGTACTATTCCGGTAATCACCTTAGGGGAAGAGAACTGGAACCAGATGACCGGCTCGGTAGCTGCCTTGGCCACCTCACGCCCCGCAATTAAAATTGGTTCAACAGCCGCCACCATCTTAATTGAAGAGATTGAGAACCCGGTGGTGGAGTCTAAAAACATCTTCTTCAGTGACACCATTGTCAAAGAGAACTTAAAAAACTTCCCCCTCTTTGCCCCCCCCAAGAGGAGTGTGGTCCACTCTAGTGAGCCCCTCAATGTCTTGATGCTCGACACTATCCAGACCCATGCGTTGCAGACAATTGTCGACAATTTCAAGGAGACTTACGGGATCTCAGCCAAGATTACCGTTGAGAACCACCAAAATCTCCTAAATAGGATTATGGAGGAGCCCACCTCAGATGTAATTATGTACGATATGCCGTGGCTTCAGTCGCTCATTCAAAACGGCATTCTCGCTGACCTAACCGAGCCGACCAAGAAGAGTAACCGCTACCAAGAGCTCTTCTTGCCCCGCACCGCTGAACTCTTTGGCCAATGGAATGAGCAGGTTTATGGTTTCCCCTTCATGTATGCCCTGCAGATCCTCTACTACCGTAAAGACCTCTTTGAAAATAGTGAAAACAGGAGTCGTTACCGGCGACGTTACCGTAGTGAACTGGCGCCACCAACTACTTGGAAAGAGTTCAACACCATCACCCAATTCTTCACTCAACACTGCGACTCAGTTGAGTGGGGCACCTCTTTTCCAGCCGCCTACCCCGAGTGTTTAGCGCCCGAAATCTATCTCCGTCTCCTCTCGTTTGAGCATAACAGTTTAGTGAGAAACTCCTCGACTAACCTTTTTCTAAACAACCAAAATGTACTCAAAGCCTATGTTGCTATCTTGCGTCTCCTAAAATATGTAAAACCTGATTATCGCCAAGCCAACGATGAGAGTGTCGTTGAAGATTTTTTCAATGGAAAAACAGCGATGGTGATTACCTACCCCCCTTTCTTCAATAAAGTGGCCCTTCAAACTAATCAGGTGATAAAAGAGGAGGCGATTGGCTATAGTGCAATTCCAGGAGGGATTCCGATCTTAGGGGGTTGGGGGTTGGGGGTAAACTCCAAGAGCAAACGGATTGATGAGGCTTTCAAGTTTATTAAATGGGCTTGCATGGACAATATTAGCGCCTACTTCTCGGTCCTAGGGGGGTTCTCCGCTGTCCAAAAAATATACCAAAACGATGAATTGGCTAAGCTCTATCCGTGGTTTCCCCTCTACTCAGCCGCCCATAAAGTAGCTAAGCCAATCGTCCCGCCCCTTACACGTAGTGGTGAGGTTATCCCCCCCAACATTGTCGATAATATCGTCTGTAACCGCTTCTATGAAGTTTTAGAGCGGAAGACCGAAGTGCATGAGGCGATTAAAAATACCCAAAATGATCTTGCTAGTTTGATTCAGGGGTAGAGTCGTCTGACTTTTTCTGTGAGGAGTTGTTTTTGAACACCTTTGGAAAGAGGAGTAAAACTAGGTAGATTAGGAAGATAACGAGAAAGATTGCCAGCATCCCCTTCCACATCAACTCTAACGACTGCTTAAAAACTGTCCACATAGCCCACTCCTATCCAATCATTGTGGGGACCAACCCCAAGACGACACCACCGGCAATCACCGAGGCGATTTGCCCCGCCACATTGGCCCCCACAGCGTGCATCAAGAGGTGGTTTTGGGGGTCGGCCTCTTGCCCAAGGCGCTGAATAACCCGCGCTGACATGGGGAAGGCCGATATTCCAGCGGCTCCAATCATCGGGTTAACCTTATTTTTAGTGAAGAGGTTCATAAGCTTGGCAAACAAGACCCCGGCTATGGAGTCGAAGACAAAGGCGAGGAGCCCCAAGAGGAGTATCATCATCGTCTCGACGCGGACAAACTTCTCAGCCTTCATCGAGGCGGCAATGGTGATTCCCAAGAGGAGGGTAATCAAATTAACTAGGGCATTTTGGGCCGTCTCAGAGAGGCTCCCCAAGACAAGCGACTCCCTAATTAAGTTTCCAAACATCAAGAGTCCCACTAAGCTGACCGAAGCTGG
>DUOJ01000141.1 GCA_012838895.1 Spirochaetales bacterium | reverse complement strand
TTAGGGAGAACTATTCCACTTGGCATGCAGGGATTGATTGGGAGATCTCTAGATGGGACTTTGGGTGGGCTCGCCCCTATGTCGCGGCAGGGATGGGGTTTAACCGCTTCTTGGTGATGAGTGACGGTGAACCATCTCAAAATAGGGTTCGAAACCTATTAGAGGTGACCTTTTCTGCGGAGATTATGGCGGGGTTGCGTCTCTTTAATCGGGGGGAGATTCAGTACCACGGTAGCGCTTATGGACTAGAGCTCTCAGGGGGGCTCCTCCTCAATGATAACAGTGAGGTGGCCCTTCCCAGCTACACTTTGGAATTGAATGAGGTGTGGCGTCCCTACTTTAAGATAGCCCTCACGATTGGGACAATTTTGTAAGGGAGAGGGAAGCTAAAAGAGAGCCATCCAAGAGGTTTTTAATCACAATCTCATCACTACTCAAGAGGGCATAGCTGGGGGGAGAGTTGTCTCTGGGAGAGGAGAGTGAACCGGGATTGAGAGTGATAGGCTCTCCTGGCAGGTGAATTAATTTAGCAACGTGGGTGTGACCACTTATAAAGAGGTCATCAGAAGAGAGGGGGTAGGGGGCCTCCTCCCATCCCCCAATAATATGGCCATGGGTGACAAAGAGGACTCTCTCCCCAAAGGTGGCTGTAGCGTAGCGGGGTGGGGCAGGGTGGTGGAAATCACAATTGCCCCGCACCAAGAGGAGGGGAAGAGGGGTTAAAAGGTCTCTTACCCTCTCCATCCCCACATCGCCACTACACACAAAGAGGCTTATCTTACTCTGGTCAACTTGCTCTAAAAGGAGCTCAAGTGATTGGCGATCCCCATGGAGGTCTGAAAAAATAACATACTTTTCCATGTAAACAATGTAGAGAAAGGGGCTCTAAGGGGCAAGAGGTAAAGAATAAGGTTGTCTATAGGCAAACTGTGTCCTACAATCACAGTAAGGGAGGTTGTTATGGAGGTCCTTAAATTAAAACTTTCCGATGGTAAGGAGTTGAGTTATAGACGCTGGCTCCCTAAAGGGGAAGTGAGGAGAAATTTGCTCCTCTTACATGGGATGGCTGAACATGGGGGGCGCTACAACGATTTTGCCACCTACCTCAACACTTTAGGCTATGGTGTTTATGCTCCAGACCATCGGGGCCATGGGTTAACAGCTGAGGGGGAGACCCTCGGGTGGTTTGCCGCTAAAGATGGTTGGCAACGGGTGGTGAGCGATGGGTATGAGCTAGCCCAACATATTGAGGCAGAGAGTCCCAAAATAGAGCTCCACCTCTTTGGCCACAGTATGGGCTCTTTCTTGGCAAGAGACCTAATTGGACAATACCCCAAGCTCTTCAAAAAAGTGGTGTTGAGTGGAACAGGCGCCGACCAAGGGGTTCTAGGGGCTGTTGGAAAAGCTCTTGCTAAAATCAGGGCCTTTTTCAATGGTGGCAAGAAACCCGATAAGCTCCTCGATAAACTCAGTTTTGGCTCTTTCTCGAAAGCTTTTGTCCCCGTTAAGACTAAATTTGATTGGTTGAGTCGCGATGAGGCGATGGTTCAAGCCTATATTGACGACCCATTATGTGGCTTTGTGTGTACTTCGCGCTTCTTTGTCGACCTATTGACTGGAATTAAGCGAGCCAACAACCCACACCCCCTCCAAGGACTCTCTAAGAATCTCCCTATCTTACTAATTAGTGGTAGCGAAGACCCTGTGGGAGATTTTGGGAAAGGGGTAAAAAAGGTGCACGACCTTTATAAGGGGGCTGGCTTAAGGCGGGCGAAATTGGAGCTTGTCGAAGATGGGCGCCACGAGATTATCAACGAGATCAACCGAAAAGAGGTTTTTGAGATTATTGGGAAGTGGCTCGGCTAGGAAGTGTAACTTTAGTTGTCCCTTTTGGCTTTAGCTGTTAGGATACTTCGCTATGGGTAGAGTAAAGAGAAGGGGTCAGGAAGAGCCTCGTTCAAACCATAAAAAGTCTCTCTTTCAGAGTCTGTGGGATTTTCTGCAAGCGTGGTATTGGAAATTTACCAAAGACCGTATCAACATTTTAGCCTCAGGAATTGTCTATACCACCCTCATCTCGATAGTCCCCTTTATCTCATTCTTGGTCGCATTCCTCTCCCTTTTCAATGTTTTGCAACCCTTCTATACCCTCTTAACCGACCTCTTCACCAATATTTTTGGAGAGGTGGCGGGGAGTCAACTAGTTGGGATGGTAACCACCTACAGTGTCAATGCTAGTCGTCTAGGAGTTGTGGGCCTCCTCTCATTCGTCGTCACCACTCTCCTATTGATTAATAAGGTTTGGTCGGTAATTAATCAGATTTACCGCACCTCTGGTAACAGGGGAGGGGTTGTAAAGCGGGCGGTCAGCTTTTTGACAATTCTAATTGTTGGAGCCCTTCTGTTTAGTGCCTACATTAGTGTTAAGTCGCTCTTGAGTAGTTGGATGGCGAAGATTCTGGGGTGGCAAACCTTCAATAGCTTCACCATGAAAGCTCTCCGGCTCCTCGGGCCATGGGCTATTGGATGGCTCTTCCTCTTCTTCATGATAAAAGCGGGCCCCAATGCCAAGGTGAGTGGGGTGAGTGCTTCCATTGGGGGCGTGGTGGGGACACTGGGGCTCTATGTTATAAATCTCCTCTTCTCAACTATTATTACTAGTGCCCTCAATTATTCGGTAATTTATGGCTCTTTTGCAGCTGTCTTCTTCTTTCTTCTGTGGGTCCATTTTATCTGGATTGTGGTCTTATCTGCCGTTGAGGTGAGCTATGTCCACCAGTATCGCCCTGACAGGGCTACAATAAAGCGCCCCATCTCCCCAGCGGAGCAGTTGGCCAATGGCGTCAACGTGATGATGGTGATTGGGCAAAAATACCGCACCCAAGGGGGTGATACCCGCATCCGCGATATCACCGACCGCCTCTTTATGGATGAGAAGGCCCTCTACGGGGTGATTGAGCTCTTAATTAAGAATGGGTTTATTATCTCAACCAACAATATGCGGACCGCCTTTGTCCCGGCCCGCCCTCTTGAAGATTTGAAAGTAATTGATCTGGTAGAGGCCCTCTATGGGGAGGTCTACCTAGAGCAAAACCTCGACACGATTGGGGATGCGATTGCTTCCCAAATTGATGAGAAGGGGATAAAAACACTGGGCTCACTTTCTCTGGCCAACCTCATTGAGAGGGTCTAGCCGAGGGCTACGTCTAAAATCATCATAACTGTAAAGCCTAAGATGACACCAAAGGTGGCTAGATGGGTCCCTAAGTGGTCTTTCCCTTGTTGGCTCTCAGGAATCAACTCTTCAACCACGACATAGATCATTGCACCGGCGGCAAAGGCGAGGGCATAGGGGAGGATGGTTTGCATCTTAACCACCATGGCGGCCCCAATAACACCGGCTATCGGTTCAACTAAGCCTGAAGCTTGACCATACATGAAGCTCTTCCAGCGGGAGAGCCCCTCACGCCTTAGGGGGATTGAGACGGCTGCCCCTTCGGGGAAGTTTTGAATGCCAATTCCGATGGCAACTGCTGTTGCTGAGAGGATGGTGACCGAAGGTCCTTCAAGGGAGGCCGCTCCAAAGGCGACCCCTACCGCTAACCCTTCGGGGATGTTGTGGAGGGTGATAGCCAACACTAAAAGGACACTACGGTGGATGCCAGTTGTGATTCCCTCAGGTTTGTCCCCCAGTTTTGAGTCGAGGTGCATGTGGGGGAGAAGTTGGTCGGCGAGCCATAGGAAGCCAGCGCCGGCCATAAACCCCAAAGCAGCTACTAGCCAAGGGGGGAGGGCTGAGCTCTCTTCAGCCATCTCAATCGCTGGCGCCAAGAGAGACCAGAAACTGGCAGCAATCATTACGCCACTGGCAAAACCAAGCATCATATTTAAAATATGTTGACGAATTTCTTTGAAGAAGAAGACCAGGGCTGCCCCGAGGGCTGTTAACCCCCAAGTCCCTAGGGTCGCTATTAATGCCATAAGCACCGGTTTATCGGCAATTGAGAACACTTTAAGCCCCTTTTGAAATTGATGCCTAATCATAGATAACCCCTAGCCTTGGGGTCAAGTATTTTTTCTATTTTAGTGTTATAATGGCCCGTAACATCTTTGTTGGAGGTGCTATGATGAGAGTGTTTAGTGAGATTGATACTTTACGTTACCCCGCAATGCCCGACCCCAAAGATTACGATAAGGAGCAAGCTCTGACGTGGGTTTGGCCCGAATCCCAGATTAAAGCAATTCTCCAAATTGACCCAGCTAATGCCCATGGTGACGGTTTCTTAGTCTTCCCCCTCTGCCTAACGGTCTATGATAAAGATGAGCGCCACATCTTAACGGTCACCTTTCAACAAACTGACTTTAGGATGCTCTCTTTTATGACGGGGGAGAAGCTGAGAGACCTCAAAGGTGATAAAAAGGGGTATCTCTCCCCCATCACTGTGGGGATCTACCAGTATGACCACTACGAAGAGATTGACCTCTTAGATGATGAGCGTGACTCTGAGGAGATGGTTGAGACTCTCCTTGATTTAGTTACCGATGAGCTAAACTTGGACGATGAGCCCATTATAGCTAGCCCTTTAGTCTCCTCTTAACCATCGAGAAGAGGGAGGCGAGGAGGAAGACCACCCCGGCTAACACGACGACTGTAGCTCCTACTGGGAAGTCGAGAATCCATCCAATGATTAGCCCCCCTACCGAGAAGAGGGAGGAGTAGAGCCACGCCAAGAGCATCATGTGAGCCATATTCTTAGCACTGTAACCTGCTGTTCCTGCTGGGAGGGTGAGCATTGCTATCACCATCACAATTCCCACATAGGTTTGTAGCAGGACCACGGCAATGGCAGTAACACTCAAGATTACCAAGAAGACTAAAGAGGAGGAGATCCCCTTAACTTGGGCAAACTCAGGGTCGAAAGAGGAGGCTTCAAGTTGGTGGTAGAACCTAACAACCAAGATTATGACAATGAGGTCGAGGAGACCCATTAGGATGAGGTCTCTGTTTGAGATCAACAAGATATTCCCAAAGAGGTAGCTCGCTGGGTCGGTGTAACCGGGGGTCTTGGCCATAAAAAGGACTCCAATACTCATCCCAATGGCCCAAATCGCGTTAATAACGGTATCCTCACGCTGCTGTGCTTTGAGAGAGACTATTCCAATTACAATGGCGGCTAGAACAGCAAAGATAATAGCTCCCACAATAGGGGAGAGGTTGGCAACTCTCCCGGTTGCGGAGAGGAAGAGGGCCATCCCAATTCCACCTAAGACAGCGTGGCTTATAGCGCCAGCTAACCCGGCAATCCTTTTAACGGTCACAACGGTCCCCAACACTCCAAAGAGCACTGAGGAGAGGAGACCGGCCAAAAGGGCATTCCTTAAGAAGGGGGCAGAGGAGTTGAAGAGAGCATTGAAAAAGCTACCCATTGGTGGGCTCCTTTAGGTAACCACATTCGTGACTGAGGGTGGTGTTGTGGAGTACTTTTAGCGAGTCGTCGTCAATCGCGACAACTTCGTGTTGTACAACTTTTCTCCCCATCTTTTGGGGGCCAAACTCACCAACGCACAAAGCGCGGTCGGTGAGGGAGGAGACGAAGCTAGTGTCGTGGGTGACGATTAAGATGGTTGTCTCACCCTTAAGGTCTCCTAGAGCACTAAAGAGGCGCTGTTCACTCTCCGCATCCATATTTGAGGTGGGCTCATCAAGAATTAACATCTTGGGGTTAGCCGAGAGGGCGCGGGCTACCAGCACACGGCGTCGCTGACCCCCAGAGAGGGCTCTGTAGGGGCGTTTAGCCAGGTCACTGAGGTCCATTTGCTCAAGAGCCTGTTCAACGGCTTGTTGGTCCTCTGGAGTATAGCGGCGCGCAAAGGGGGCGATTCTCCCAATCCTAACCACCTCCTCCACCGAGATGGGGAAGGCGGGGTCGTAGGTGATGAGTTGGGGGACATAGCCAATCTTCTCTCGGCTAGCGTGAGGTGAAGAGCCAAAGAGGGTAATATTCCCTTTATTGGGATTCTCTAGGGCCAAGATTAATTTAAGAATCGTCGATTTGCCGGCCCCATTGGGGCCCACAAGGGCAACAAACTCCCCAGCGTGGATGTGGAAAGAGGCCCCCTCTAAGACTTGAACCGGTCCATAGGAGAAGTCAACTTTATTAAACTCTAAGATTACTGGTGCATCTCTTCTCATTGATTACCCCCACTGAGAACTTTGACGAGAGTGTTGCCCATCAGCTCTATATTGTCGAGCCAATCGTAAGCGAGAGGATCGAGGGGCAACACCTCTGCCCCAATCGCCTGGGCAACGTTTTTCGCAGCTGAGATGGGGAACTGTGCTTGGACGAAAATAGCCTTGATTCCCCCCCTCTGCGCCTCCTCAATCATTGAGGTTAAGTTTTTAGCCGTTGGCTCTTTTCCTCCCGTCTCAATCGCTTTTTGAACTAGACCCAACTCATCAAAGAGGTAGCCAAAGGAGGGATGGTAGACTAAAACAGTACTCCCCTTGAAGGGGGCCAGCTGTTCTTTAAGGGAATCAAAGAGGTTGTCGACATCACTTATAAAGCTCTTTAAGTTGCCCTTATAGTAACTGCTGTTAGCGGGGTCAATTTTACTTAAAGTCTCCTCAATATGGGTCGCTAAAATCTTGATAGGCTCTCTTCCTAACCACGTGTGGCGGTCAATCTCACCCGCATGGTGTGCTTCTCCATGCTCCTCAATGGAGCGAAAGATGACGCCGGCAGTCCCATCAACAATAGGGAGCTTAGGGTAGAGGGCACTAATTTTGGGGAGGAGAGCAATTTCAAAGTCGACGTTGGAGAGGATCCAAGCATCAGCCTCACTGAGGAGGCTCATCTGGCGGGGGTTTATTTCGTAGTTGTGGGGGTTTTGCCCCTCCCCGACCAAGACGACACTATCGACCTTGTCCCCTCCGATACGGTTAACCACATATTGGTGAGGTAAAATACTGACAGCTAGTAGTGGTCTTGTCTTGTCTATCTTCTCTTCTTTCCCCCCCTTGCCACTAAGCAGGGTGACAGCGAAGATAAGAATTAGGAGGACAAGCGATATCTTTCTTTTCATAGAAACTCCGCCTCTAAATATAGTGGCGAGAGGGGGCAAAAGCAAGTATCCTAGCTTTCTATAAAACAGCGGTGGTGACAGAATAGTTTTGAGGTATTCTTTCTTTTTCAGTTTTGTATGGTACAATTGGTAAAAGGTGATTATAGATGAAAATTTTAGCCTGTAGTGATATCCACTTAGGGAGAATATGTGGTGTAGAGGGGGACGATTTAACTGGCTCCTCCGCTTGGGAGGCGGTGGTTGAGACCGCTATAGCCCAACAAGTCGATGCCCTCGTTCTCGCGGGGGATATTGTTGATAAAGATAAATATTGGTTTGAGGCTTATGGTCCCCTCCTAAGAGGTTTTGATCGTCTCCATGAAGCGGGGATTGCCATTGTTGCAGTAGCGGGGAACCACGACTCCTCCATCTCTCCCAAACTAATTGAAGAGAAGCCATTTGTGAATATCTTGGGATTAGGTGGAGAATGGGAGTATCTAGATCTTAATGGGGTGCGCTTTGTGGGGTGGTCGTTCAAAGAGTCCCATTACAAAGAAGATCCTTTCGAGACATTTCCAAAAGAGTTTTTAGATACAGCTTCACCTATTTTAGGACTTCTCCACTGTGAGGTAGATGGCGCCTCGAGCTATGCTCCAGTGCCTGCCCACCGCTTTGAAGGGTCTGCTTTTTGGGTTTTAGGGCACATCCACAAGCCGATTGTCACAAAGAACTATCTTAACTGTGGCTCCCCCTTTGCCCTCGATAGGGGGGAAACGGGAGACCATGGCGTTTTCTTAATTGAGCTCGAGGGGAGCCATTGGAGCCCACCAAAAATGATTTCTCTTACCCCTCATCGCTTTGAGGAGTGTTCAGTTGAGTTAGATCCACTGACAACAGAGGAGAATATTGGCACTTACATCAATAAGGCAATTCGAGAGGTGGGAGAGAGGATTGCTGAGGAGAACTATAGTGGCAGGCTCTATTGTCGCTTAACCTTTAGAGGAAGAGTTAAACCTGAATTGGAGCTCAATAAAGTATTGAATGATGAAGATCTCAATAAGTTAGAAGTTGATATCAACCCAGTATTAAGAGCTTCACCAGTCGGCAACTACAAAGATGAGACCACCTTGGAGCTCGACCTAGAGAGGATAGGGGGAGGGACAGGGATAAAAGGGCTACTAGCTAATCAGTTGATAAACTTTGATACAAAGAGTGATCTCTACACCAAGTTAGAGAAGATGATAAAAGAGAGTGCCAATGAACCTACTTTCCAAGCTCTTGGCGAAGCGAACCTCTCGGTGGAAGAGTTATTTAATATTGCAGGACAAAGGCTCCTAAGGGCCATGGTTAAGCAGGGAGAGGACAATGAGTGAGAGATACTGGATTAAAGATATTACAATCACCCGTGCCCCAGGTTTTACAACGCGTCCCTTTTATCCAGTTGAGGGGTTATCAGATAAGCTCAATGTAATTTGGGGACCCAATGGGATAGGCAAGACCACTTTAGCCAAGTCTATGCGCTCGGTTCTCTGGGCGAGAGATAAGAGTGGAGAGCTCTCCGTTAGTGCCCTTGTCAAAGGGAGAGAGGGGGAATGGCGATTAGAGCTAAACCAAAAGAGGTTAGTCCAAAGGCGCCTTGCAGATAATGCAACAGCAATGCTAGATGGACGCAACGACTCAATGGAGAGCTCCTACTGGCTCTCTCTAACCAATCTACTTCAGGCAGAGACCCGCAATAAGAACTTCCATGAGGTCCTCTACAATGAGCTACACGGTGGCGTTGATTTAGATAAAGCGACAGTAGAAGCAGGCGTTTTAACCAAGTTTGCCACTAGAGGAGTGCCTCCCTATAAAGCTCTCAAAGAGGCACGAGAGAAGATAACAAAGATTGAGAAGAAGCAAAAAGATTTAGAGGACCTTAAAGAGAAGATAGCCAAGATAAAAGAGGAACTAAAGAAGGGAGACCATTTTAAAGATAAGGTTGAAGAGTATGAGAGGGCGCTAGAGGTGAAAAAGCTCTTCAGTCAAATTGGAGAGTTAGAACAAAAACTTAGCAATTTCGACTCAAGAATTGATAAAGTTGAAACCTTCTCTTATAACCGCTTTGTTCAGCTACAAGAAGAGGTAGCAGAGAAGAGAGATGAATTAAGTCTCCTTATAAAAGAGATTGAAGAGTTAGAAATTAGCCTAAAAGAGAGCGGAATAAGAAGTGAGCAAATAGGAGAGCATGCCCTAGTAGCTAATGTTAAAAACAGGCTAAAAGAGGTACAAGAGGCCCATGTAGCCCTCCAAGAGAGTCGTAAAGAGCTAGATAAAAGCATTGACGGCGAAGCTAAGTGGAGGGAGGAGCACAGCTGGCTCACCTCTGGGTTACCTGATGGAGGAAAGCTTAAGGGGGCGGTGGAGCAGCTGAAGAAGTTGTCTCAGATGTATGAGCCTTTAAGGGTACGCGTCGCTGTCTCTGAGGAGCTTCTCAATCAGTTGGGAGCTGGTGTGGAGTTTGTAGATGAGGAAGAGGTTCTAGGGACTCTAAAACAAAGAGTTGCCGATGGGATTACTACAGTTAGTGGTGAAATGAAAAGGGGCTTCCCTAAGAAGAGGGGGGTAATTGCCTCATTAATAATAGTTCTCTCGGTTATCTTGGCCCTTATGATATCACCTTGGTTCTCTCTTGGCTCTCTATTAGGGGTATTTATTATCCTCTTTCAAAGAAGAGACAAATTGAACACAGATTTCACTAAGATTAAAAAAGCCCTAGAAGCAACCAGCTGCCCTGAGCCAGCCACTTGGGATCTAGAGGGGTTAGGGAACCTCTACCTAGAGGTTGGTAAACGGCTAATCCAAAATAATAACTTAAAAGAGGGCCATCAGCGACGAGAAGTAGCCCAAGGAAATTTAGAGAGAGATCAAGGAAAGTACCAAGCTTGGATAGAGGATTGGGATGGAGCGTGTAAGAGTCTAGGTTTAATGAAAGATCAAACTCTCCTAGATGGAGCGCAGTTTTTCCACTTCTCTCAGCACCTCCTAGTCTGGTCTCAGTTGTTAAATGACCTAGCAGAGAAAGAGGGGGAATTAAAGCGGAATGAGGCCAACTATAAAGCAGCTCTTGAAGCGTTAGTTAAAGTTATCGAAGTTGATAACACTTCCTACATAGATCTCACCAGTGAA
The DNA here is from genome assembly GCA_012838895.1 of Spirochaetales bacterium. Lineage (GTDB taxonomy): Bacteria > Spirochaetota > Spirochaetia > Sphaerochaetales > Sphaerochaetaceae > DUOJ01. The sequence continues at coordinate 6,578 of DUOJ01000141.1, read as the reverse complement.
GCCGAGAGCTTTATTGAACGCCTTCAAAATGCCCACCAATTAACGCGAGAGGCAGAGAGTAAGAGAAAAGATAAGGTGAGAAAGGTGGGCGATCTTAAAGAGAGGGAAGAAAAGCTTAATCACTTCTTAGAGAGTCTAGATTTCACAATCGACAAGGTATTATTCCTGAAAGAGCTATCGGAAATGAAGAGTAGTTGGAGTGATTTAAGGAGTGAACTAAAGGGGACTAGAAGTCAACTCGAGAAGTTTAAAAGCAGTGCACCCTCTTCAGTTGAGATTGCCATAAAAGAGAGTATAGAGACCATTGAAGAAGAATTGACTAAGTGGAGGGGCAAACTAGAGGCGAGGGAAGAGAAGAATCAAGAGTTAGGAGCAGCTGATAAAGAGTATGAACTCCTCTTAGATAGCTCTGATTTAGCAAATGCTGAAAGAGAGTACCACTTAGCCCTCGAGGCGTTGGAAAAACTAAGGGATGAACAACTGGTGGGGATGGCAGTCAATATTTTAGCTCAATTCTTAGAGGAGCAGTCACAGCAAGCCAGTAACCTAGAGGTATTAAACAAAGCTGAAGAGTGGTTTAAGAGGATAACTAATCGCCATTACAGTGTTGGTATAAACAGAGATGGATTTTTTGCCAAAGATCTAATTAGAAAAGAGAATCTCACTTTAGAGCAGCTCTCTGATGCTACCCGGCTTCAACTCCTCTTTGCTGTGCGAATGGGCTTTATAGAGCAGCAAGAGGTCTCTAGTAATAGGAAGTTCCCCATCTTTATGGATGAGCTTCTAGCCAATAGTGATGATAGCAGGGCTCTCACTATAATCGAAGCTGTTAAAGAGATTGCCAAGGAGAGACAAGTCTTCTACTTCACTGCCCAGGGTGATGAGGTAGAGAAGTTTAGGGTTCATGCCAAAGAGGTCTTTAACGAGGTCGATTTAGAGACAATTCAAAGAGTTCAAAAAGCGATCTCCTCTCCCTTAATAGAGTCTAAGCCCCTAGTAAGCAAAGTGAGTGAGCCTATCGATGACTACTACGAATATGGGAGAAGACTAGATGTGGCAGGAGCATCATTGTGGGAAGAGGTTGAGCAGCTCCACATCTGGCACGCTCTCCTCAATAGTCAAGATCTATACTCCTATTTAGAGAAGGGGTATTCCCAAATAGGCCAACTTGATTCTAACCAAAGAAGAATTGAGTTAATAAAGAGGGCGCAAGAGTTAGCACGTCAGGGGCGTCCCAGGAAGATCACCCTTGATGATTTACGCTACGGGCCAGTCATATTAAACTACGATTCAGCTTACTGGAAGCAGATTGAAGCACTCTTTGAAGGTAAAGAGATAACTGGCAATACTTTAATTAAGGCTTTAGAAGATGGGATAGTTAAGAGGCTGCATAAAGATACAAAAGATGAGCTCATTGATTATTTAGTAGAGGAGAGCTTTGCCACCCAAGAGGTTCCTCTGACGGCGGAGGAGGTCTTAAGCCAAATAGTAAGAAGCGAACAACTCTCCCCCGATTCAGGCGATTATAAGGTTGTGGAGCGCTATTTAAGTCAGGTTACTTCACCCTAAAGAGGAAGCACCTTTCTCCCATACTCGTTGTTAATGACTTGCACTAAGCTGGCGTAAATAGCTGCTAATCCACAGATGATTCCCACCTAACCCGCAATGAGCTTAAGTACTTTGCTTCCACTGAAGTCTGCAATGGCCAAGAGGAAAAAAAGGAGGGTCAAAGTTAAAAAGACAAGCTGCAGAGAGCGGTCGTGCTTGAGTGTTCCAATAAACATTAAGAGGGTGAAGATTCCCCAAATGAGGAGATAAAACCCCATGCTGATATCATCAGCGGCAGCGATCTTGCTAAAGGGGTTAATTCAGATAAGTATCAAGGACCACCAGAAGAAGCCATAGGCGGTAAAAGCCGTGGCTCCAAAGAGGTTGTTATTCTTAAACTCCATAACACCGGCAATGATTTGGGCAGCACCACCTAAAGCAAAGCCCACAGCGACAATAACGATAGAGAGGGGAATGAGTCCTCCGTTGTGTAGATTAAGTAGCAGTGTAGTCATACCAAACCCCAGTAGTCCAAGGGGACCAGGGTTAGCAATAGCAGTTTTATTATCCATTTAATCCTCCAGATGTTGTTAGTAAAACTTTGAATCAGTACCACAAAAGGGGGAATAAAACAATGGAAGATCTACGTTCAATAAGAGAGAAATAGTTACACCAAATTAGTTACCTTTTTGATTGAATATTATCTTCTAGACCGAAGCATTGGCCACTGAAACCAGTGCGTTTAACGGAGCGATATTCTGGACTGGTTAAAGTGTAATGGATAGGTCTCTGGAGGGTCTACCTCGTAAAAGAGAATCACTGTTATCAGGGATGCAAATTAAATCTATGAGGGGATAATTTCCTTGATTTTCTCATCAAAATTATTACCTGATGTTAGTAGTTCGTGGTAAACTTTCCCCGTCTAGTGAAGTATGTTTTATCGAGGGGAAATTTAGCTCTGGGGGAGGGCGATATGCAAATTGGATGCCATAAGAAGTTATTGGAGTATCTTGGGAAGAAGCCTCAACCACGCTCTCCTGAAGAAGATAGTTTATTGGGTTGGAGTGCCACTCTTCAGCTATTTAATCGTCGTCGTATAATTTTAGTCGCCAATGATGAAACCCGCTACAATTTTATTTTTTATGGAATAAAAAAGGGGGATTTGAAAAACTTCGATGACCTTTTATTGGGAGGGATTAGGAGCTGTTTTGAACAAGAGTGTATCAGTCCAGCTATCTTTGATAAATATATTGCAGAGACAGCGGGGGGGGCTGCTATTAAGTTCACAAAATCTCCCTCTCCCAAAATTACTGCCCGTTTAAGAGAACTATTATCGAGTGCCACTCAATTTCAGAGCTTTTTTTCATTAAAGACCCTTCTCCAATTTCATATAACACCCTCTCTAAATTCAAATACTTTTCTTCCAGATGAGTATTGTGAGCCTATCCGAAGGACTTTTGTAAGAGCTTTAAAAAAACGGTATGGAGAGGATATTTTCGCCTCTAGGGCAGTTGAATTGGAAATTACGCTTGGTACTAGCAACGTTTTCCGCCGCAGGATTGTTGTTCCTATTCAGTATAACTTTCGTGAGCTCCACTACATTATCGTAACTGCATTTGGATGGCCAAATAGTGGTTTTCTAAAACATTTTCTAAAATACAATTATTGGTTAGAAAAAGACTCTGAAGGACGTCCTCTTTCCAAACTTGAGAGTGAAGAGCCAGCGCCTAGTGATATTTCCTATGAGAGTCGACTATGTTATCTAGTTACCCTCGATGAAGTATTTAGTAAATATAGTGCCATTACCTACAACTATAGATTAGAAGATGGGTGGGCTTTTGCAATTAAATTGGTAGGATTCCAAGATAATCACGATAAGCCGTACCCTGTCTGTGTGGAGGGGAGTGTTTTTACCTTACCTGTAAGCTTTAGTGAGGACCCTCCTGGTAGTTTCGATATAGACCATGTAAACGACCAACTAGAGAAGATGTTCTACAAAGGATGAAGAATTCACTTCTGTAGGTTTAGTGTTGGCCATCCACGTTGTTTCATCTGACTCTAACTCTGGGACCACAGAAAGGTGAATTGATTGCATTCTGTGCGGTTGAGTCTTTTGGCTCAATTTCACTCAACCTATGTATTAAAAAGTAGAAATATAGATTACCAGCTACATATTTGATTAGATCCTCCAACTTTGCTTAAAAGGAGGATGTACCAAAGGGCAATTTACACCAACATTATGGACTTGACTATTATATATTCAAATACGATTAAACCATCGGGTAGTGTTGCCAATACTTTTCTTAGGATTGTTATTTGAGCACCCCATGCTTTTCGCTGTGTTAACTCCAAAGATGAAAAATCGTGTCTAGCTACTATTGTTCCTAGAATTTCTTCATCACCCTTTTGCAAGAACTCATTTATTGTACTTTGATAATAGAATCGTTCAACACCCATGCTTTGAATCTAGCAGAAGTTTAGCGACAAAACCATCATAATTTGTAATATTCAACCTTTTTGGCGGTTAAATTTTATAAGCTCTTTCTTAAATGCTCAGCTAAGTTTCTATCTGTACAATAGACGTAACACCCTTTCATACCCCGTGTCATCAGTGTCCGGTAGGTGTTTCTAATTATTTTATCTATCTCAGCTAACGAATAGTCATCATTCTTTCGTGCTGGTCCTTTAAGGCCGTCCAAAGAGGAATCAGTTTTTGCTCTCTTATTAAAATCTGTTATCACTTCGCCATTTTTAAAGCGTAAGTCATCACCAATTATCACTCCTACGTAACTAAACTCTAAACCTTGAGATGTGTGAATACACCCGATTTGTTCTATAGAATTTTCAGTAATAGCATAAGTACTATCATCGGCTAAATTCCACTGCATAGCAAAATCACCTATTACAATATCATTCAGGGTCTTATCTTTTTTTGAGATCCAGTTCCAGCAGTAACCAGCTAGTAGGCGTGCCTTTCCGTCTTCTTTGTTTCTTTCAACGATCTCTTCATACAACTCGGTTGGAGAATCAAATATTCTAAAATCATAATCAATATCTTCAAGGTCATCATTTTCTGTTGCTCTAATACCTAAGGTATTATCAATCCAGGCAAGGTACCCATCTGAACCATTGCATCTGAATTGTGATACTAATTCCTCTTCATAGATTTTAGCATTAAATTCTCTTGCCCACTTCTTTATATTATCTACAGTACCGTAATCACTAGCAGTTACTTTTTGAGCCTCATCTATAAAAAAGACCGAGCAACGTGAACCATTAATAATTTCTCTAATCTGGTTAATACCTTTACGCATAGGACCAATTTGAGAGACTTCATTTAATCTATGGGCTTCATCGACTAGTAGGGTATCAAAATCACCTGGCTCTGAATTAATAAAAGCTCCTGAATTCTTAAATAGGGCTGAAATGTCCCTTTTTTTCATTGTGCCTTGTTTTAAGCGTTCTTGGAAAACATTTCGGGGGGCGCTGTTTTTGGTTACATAAGCGACAACTTGATCAGAGTTAATTAATGCAACAAGGAGATTGATTGCAACTACAGTCTTCCCCGTTCCAGGGCCACCCTTAACGATAACTACCCGTTTCTTGTTATCCTTTTTGGCTCGGTCTGCGAAAGAAAGAATTTTTTGAAAAGCGATTTCTTGTTCATCTATTAAAACAAATTCTTTCTTATTACCCATTAGCATAGCTGTTAGACTATCTTGGAGGCTCTTAGAAGGTTTTATCTTGCCATTTTCAATATAAAAAAGAGTTTGCTTGTCATCCCCCGTTTTAATGTATTCCTTTATGAAACGCTGTAACTTCTCAGCATCATTGCGGCAGAAGATGGGAGCCTCCTCTATGTATTTATCAAAGTGGGGATAAAAGAGTGGATCATTATTCTTCTTGGGTTCGTAGTTATGTAAATAGGAACAACAAGTAAGTTCTATAGGAATTTCTTCTATGCTTGAATTGAAATCACTTAGGAGTGTTTTATAAGACCAAGCTTGGTATGAAGGATGAACCGTTGTTTTAAGGCTTCCCCTAAAGTAGGTTTGTACTTTCCTATCCGCTTGTAAAGAACCTGCTTCTAGCAACGTTTCAATGTCGGGCAAAGGGTGGACTTCGCTCCACTGCTTTAATTCGATAATGATAGCGTGCGGATTTCTATTCTCGTCATAGCCCGATAAGATGAAGTCGATTCTCTTCTTTTTGGCTTGTGGCATAGTGAATTCTATGGCGACACCGCAGTCATTAGGGATTTGTTCATCATGTAAAATCATATGCATATATTGCATCGAGTTTTTCCAAGAATCTCTTTCACTTTTCCCTGTACCAACATTAGCTTTCATCTTAAGTTGCTGACCGATGATGTCTTGGATTTGACCTGAGAAAACGTCTTTTAAAAAATTCTTTTTGTTATTTATATAAACAAGCATCCTCAAAAATTTCCTTTCAACAATATTAACATATAAAGAGGAGGGGAGGTGTTAAATTTTGTGAGCTAAAAGATCTAAAAGATTTTCCAATTATATTCAAACACTAAAAAACTTTGTGGAGTGGAAGTCCTTTGTAAAATCAGCTCTTATTTCACCACACCACATAAGATTCTTGAAGTAGTAGCGATAACGGGGTGGTTGGTCTATTCTATAAATTGTTTGATACTTCCTGTGGACAAAATCTGCTAGATAGACATGGGCTTTAGTGGAGCTGTCCCCTTCAAAGAAATGGATTACGATGATTTTGTCTATATTTTCACCCTTTCCAGTGGCATCTTCCCAGTCCCCTGAATAGCCTTCGCCATATCTATCAAATAGGGAAATATCACCAACAGTTCGTGCCATTAAAAATCTTGTTCCAGTTTTAAAATATTTTAGTTGGGATAAAATATCTATTACTGTTTGACCCCAAATTCCCTCCCAAATATAACTATAAGTTTGATTAATTACTTTAATTAATACAAATTAAGAACGATTATGGGTTGACTTTTTGTCTAAAGATAGCTACAATTGTAGCTATGACAAAGAAGAGCC
>DUOJ01000140.1 GCA_012838895.1 Spirochaetales bacterium | reverse complement strand
TCTCTCACAAACTCGATGAGATTTTCCAAATTTGTGACATGGTCTCCGTCTTAAGGGATGGTAAACTTGTTGGCGAGAGTTTTGTCAAAGATACCTCGCGTGAAAAGATTATTGAGATGATGGTGGGGCGGGCTATGGACGCTGAATATCCACCGCGCACTGTTAAACCAGGAGAGACGGTGCTATCGGTTAAAAATCTAAGCCGTGGTAGTACCCTCAATAATATCTCATTCGACCTCCGTCAAGGGGAGATTTTAGGTATCGCGGGTCTAGTTGGAGCAGGCAGGACAGAGTTGGCAGAAGCTATTTTTGGAGCTGACCCCCTGGATAAAGGGTCTATTGAAATATATGGCAAACCAGTCTCAATCCGTTCAACTCGCGAAGGGAAGATGAACTCTATTGGGATGGTTACTGAAGACCGCAAAGAGACAGGCCTAGTTCTCGATACAACCGTTACCAAGAATATTACGATTACAAAATTAGATGCTGTTAAGAAGGGGCCCATCATCCGCAAAGGGATGGAGGCAAAAGTTGCTAACGAGTATGTAGAGAAATTGAATATCCGCACACCATCAATTTACCAAACCCTTTTAAACCTTTCAGGTGGTAACCAGCAGAAAGTTGTTTTGGCTAAATGGCTCTTCTCGGATGTTGAAATAATGATTTTTGATGAACCGACGCGCGGTATCGATATTGGTGCTAAGTATGAAATTTACTGCCTAATGAATACGCTAACTGAGCAAGGTAAATCGATTATTATGATCTCCTCTGAGTTGCCCGAAGTTTTGAGTATGAGTGATCGCCTATTGGTGATGCATAAAGGGGAGATAAAAGGTGAGCTCACTGGTCAAGATATGACGGGTGATAAAGTAATGGAATTAGTTATTGAGTAGTTTGGAGAAAGGTAGCATGAACCAAAAAAGATTTATCGATGTAGTGAGGAATAACGGAATAATTTTGGTAATTCTCCTACTCATCATTGTGACAGGAATTATTGAGCGCAACTTCTTAACATTCAACAACCTCCTAAACGTTTTGCGCCAGGTGGCAGTAGTTGGGATAGTTGCCTGTGGGATGACCTACTGTATCATAGGGGGGGCCTTCGATTTGTCGGTAGGCTCAGTTGTTTCGTTAGCTGGGGTTATCACAATCCTTAACATCAACGCTGGTGTCAACGAGTATATTGCGGTCCTCTATGGACTGATGGCCGGTGTCGGGGTGGGGGTTATCAACGGTGTTCTCATTTCGTTAATTGATGGGCGCAGTGGTGAAGCCTTTATTGTCACCTACGGAATGCAGGTGGTGGTTGCTTCAATCGCCCTCTTCCCCTCTAACGGTCTCTTTATAGCGGGGCGCGTCTCTGAGGGCTTCTTCAAATCGTTGGGGCAGGGTGTTATGCCGATCATCATCTTCTTAGGAATTGCCGCTATCATGGAGTTTTCCCTCAAGAAGACAAAATATGGGCGGGTGATGTGTTTCATCGGGGGCAATATGGATGTTGCCAAGATGAGTGGTATCAACATCAAGCTCAACCGAATTAGCTACTTTGCCATCTCGGGACTTTTAGCAGGACTGGGGGGCGTGGTCCTCTGTAGCCGGGTAACCTCTTCCAACCCCACTGCAGGACTCAACTACGAGATGGACGTTATTGCCGCTGTCGTAGTTGGAGGGACTGAGATGAGTGGCGGAAGTGGTAGCGTAATGCGCACTGTCATAGGGGCGGTTATCATGGGAGTTATGTCAAACGCCCTCAATATCTTGGGGATCACCGCTTATCACCAGCAAGTTGTAAAAGGGATAATAATCTTAATTGCTGTCGCTATGGATATACTCAACAAGCAGCTTAAATTAAAGGAGATGGCTCATGATAAAGTCTTTGCCTAGTAGAAAAAGAGTTGTAACGTTTATTATAGAAAATGCTGTCTCGGTTTTCCTTGTTGGCTTTGTTATCTTTATGGTCTTTACTAAAAGGTCATTCTCAACTTGGGACAATATAGTCAATATTATCAATGAAAGCTCAATTTATGGGATTGCAGCGTGTGCCATGACGGTGGTGGTTATCAGTGGAGAGTTTGATCTGTCAGCCTCTTCAATCTTTGGTTGGTCAACGGTCTTATTCACCATCTGTTGTAACACCATAGGGGTCTTAGGAGCCTTTATAGTGACCCTCCTTTGTGGGGCGCTCTTTGGTGCTTTTAACGGCTTTTTAGTAGCTAAAGTTAAGATGCCTGCTTTCGTTGTAACCTTAGGGACCATGATTGCTATTCGTGGTTTGGCCTATGTTGTCACTAAAGCCCAACCCATCAATACCAACAACCCAACATTGAAAGCTATAAGTCAGATCCATATTGGCGATATCTCAATCATCCCGATGGTCTATCTTGCCGTCATAATCCTCTTTGTCTGGTTCCTCCGCTACACCAAGTTTGGACGTGATATCTACGCTACTGGAGGAAACTATGAGGTGGCTCGTCTTTCGGGAATTAACGTAGTCTTCTCTAAGTTTATCGTCTTTACAATGTTGGGTGCTGCAGCAGCTTTAGCGGCCATCATGTATGGGGTAAGAATTAAAGCAGGGTGGGCCCCTTATGGGCAAGACCTCTCCCTCCACTGTATTACCGCGACAATTATTGGGGGTACTAGCATGCTTGGGGGTAACGGTGGAGTCCATAAGACTGTCATTGGCGTTATCCTTTTAGCTGTTTTGTTCAACGCTTTGACCCTCCTAGGGGTGAGTGGTTCGATGCAGAAGTTTATTAGAGGATTGGTATTAATTACAGTTATTATGCTTGATGCAGTTGTTGCCAAGCGGAAAAAAGAGTGATTCGAAATACCGTCAGTGAGACGGTAAACAATAGGAGGTTTCTTATGAAGAAAACTGGTTTGATTGTTCTAATGCTAGTAATGGTACTGAGTGTCGTTGTAGCTGGTGGGGCAAAGGAGAAAACCCCCGGAGCAAAGAAGATTTTCATGTCTAGTGCTTACTATACAGCTCCCTACGGAGCACCATTACAAGAAGCAGTGCGTGAGAAAGCTAAAGAACTTGGGTACAGTGTACAAATCGTTGATGGAGAAGAGAACGCTGACAAACAGCTCTCTCAGTTTAAAGCTGCTGTAGCTGACGGTTACGATGCTCTCATCTATTGGCCAGGTGATCAAGCTTCATCCCCCCCGCTGGTGGAGTACTTAGATTCTACAAAACTCCCCTGGGTTGCTGTTAACACAGTCGTAGACGACTCTGTTCTTGATTTGGTTCCCTGTATGGTCGCCTCGGATGAGGTCGAAATTGGTCGCTGGCTCGGTCGCCTTGTTCTCCAATACTTTGATGAGAATCCCAGCTCAAGCAAAAATATGATCTATATTGAGGGAAGCCCCGGTTCTAGCTACACCGAGAACGTTACGATTGGTGTGATGGAGATCCTTAAAGGGACCGATGTTAACATCCTTAACGACCACCAGTACGCTGAGTACGATCCTTCCAAAGCAATGGCAATCATGGAAGATATGTTGACCAAGTTTGGTAACAGAATCGACATCGTTGTTGCACAGGATGGAGGTATGTTCCAAGGCGCTTACTCGGCAATTCAAGCTGCCGGTTATGCAGGCAAATTTGGTCTTTTCTGCCAAGGGCAAGACCTAATTGTCAAAGAAAAGCTTCTTGATGGCGAACTCTACGCTAGTGTTGCTCAAGACCCCTTCAGAGAGGGTGCCCTCTCGGTTGAGATGCTCGACAAGATTATCAAGGGTGAGGCTGTCGATAAGTGGGTTCCGACACCAACCGGACCAATTTGGGCCGCTGATGTTGACGACTATAGCTGGTTCTAATTGACTTTGTAGGATGTAATGACGCTCCTTAAATGGAGCGTCATTTACGAGTAATTGTTTTTTGAAAAGTAGATTCGTAATAACCGAGGATGGGGTAAAACACTATCCCCCCTTTGTTCGGAGATATTGTGAAAACTGGATTGCACAGATGGAAAAGGAGGGTAGATTAATATGATTAAATTTCCAAAAATACCAGATTCTGAATTTCTGGATCGCTACAAAGCTATCCAAAAATTGATGAAAGAGGCTGACGTTGATGTTCTGTTGGCCTATGCTCACGAGGCAGAGCCCCAATTTGTACGCTACCTTAGTGACTATTGGCCCTCTTTTGAGACTGCCGGTGTCATTATGGGACAAGAGGGGATGCCACTATTAATCATTGGACCTGAGAGCTTAACTTATGCTAGCGATCGCTCAAGGATTAAAGAGATTCGTCGTGTCCAATCGTTTAGGGAGTCGTCCAACCCTGAGTATCCTGGTGTTAAACTAGATACCCTTGAGGAGGCTATTCGCGACGTCACCCGGGGAGGCAAAGTTAAAAAAGCAGCTATAGCCGGTTACAACATCGTCTCCCAGCTTGTATATGGTGACCTGAAGAGGGCTTTAGCTAGCTTCTCTTGTGATAATCTCATTAATGGTGACGATTTAGTGATGCGTCCTAGGATGGTGAAGAGTGAGAATGAACTAGCTTGTATGCGTACTGCTGGCTTAATGAGCAACAAAGCAATGCACCACGTGATTGAGAACATTAAAGAGGGGATGAGCGAGCTTCAAGTACGAGGCTTAGGGGTCTCTAAGATTTATGAACTAGGTGCAGAAAACGAAGCCTATCCGATGTGGACCCTTTCGGGGGTTGGTGGCGACCAAGCTATTAGCCGAGCACGCCAGAAGAAACTTGAGATTGGTGATTTAGTCCACATTGGGGTGGGGGCCCGTTATGAGGGATACGCCTCTTCAATTGGAAGGCAAGTAATCATTCAAAAGCCAGCTGATTGGATGCTCGACGCTATTGATGCCGCCTATGAAGCCCATGAGGTGATTTGTCGTGAACTCTATGCCGGTAACAATGCGGGCAAAGTTGCAGCAGCCTATGAAGAGACGCTCAAGAAACGTGGCTACCACGATTGGCTCCTCTACGGACCAGCCCACGCCACTGGCTTAATGGAGGGTGAACCACCCTGGATTGAGTCAAATAGTGACTACGAGCTGTTGGAGAATATGACCTACTGTATCGACATCTTCCTCCATAACAAAGATGGATATGGATTTAGAGTTGAAGACAGTGTCCGAGTTGGCAAAGATAGAGCTGAAAACATGACCAATTTCCCGAAAGAGATCTTTATCCGTTAAAAAATAAAATTACATTTTAGGGGGGGCTGTGGCCCCCTCTTTAAGACTAAGGAGGATTAAGTGGCTTATTTTAATCTAAAAGAGACCGAGGCCCGAATTGAGAAGGTAAGAGCGATCTTACGCAAGAAAAACATTGATGCTGCCCTTATCTATTATGATGAGCTAAACGTAGCC
>DUOJ01000139.1 GCA_012838895.1 Spirochaetales bacterium | reverse complement strand
TAGCAACAGTTGCAGCGCTTATTTTGTCTTTAATCACTGCAAACATCTTCTCAGCAGCCATTCCGGCGGCAGCATAGTTGTTGGTCGAAGCGTTAGCCCAAATTGATCCAGCTGGTGCCTCAGGTACTCCGGAGTCAAATCCAATTACAGGGATTCCCTGGTTCTTGGCTTGCTGGAGCTGGTCGAGAACACTGCTGGTATTAAGGGCTGCTAAGGCAATGGCTACTGGGTTTTTGGCCATGGCGTTGTTTAACATCTCTACCTGAATCTGTACATCACTTTCAGTAGGGGGTCCTTCGAAGGTAATTTCGACGTTATAATCCTTTGCTGCAGCATTAGCACCCAACTTTACCTGTTGCCAGAAGTCGTGCTGTTCTCCCTTAGAGACAACTGCAATGTACGGTTTCTTCCCCTCTTGTGTTCCAGCTGAAAACAGCGGTGTCAGAGAGGCAAGAACAACCAAAGCCAATACAAAGACTAAGGTTTTTTTCATAAATACCCTCCTGTGTGGTTCCGCCAGCATAAGCCAGCGGTAAATCTATTTACAAACGGTCGTTATCCCGTTTCTCAAACTCTTTCTCTTGACGCTTTAGAGCATTAGCTTGTTCTCTCTCTTCTTGGCGCATAGCACGGTATTTATGGAGAACCTCAAAGCGAAGAGTCCTCAATTGAGCTCTCAAATGCCCCTTCTCTTGTTTGGGTGCTAAAGTGATCTGCTCCCTCAAGGTGGCAATCTCAATCTGCATTGCATTTCGGTACTCATCAGATGGGGTTAGAATCCTCACCTCAGTTGCCCGCTTATTGCGATAGATGTCGAGGAGAACGGCCCCTAAGACAACTACTCCAGTGAAGAAGGTTTGGTATTGTGACTGGAGGTTCATCGAGGGTAATCCGGTACGTAGCACACTCATGATATAGACACCAATCATCGTCCCCAAGACCGACCCAGCCCCTCCACTAAGGCTTGTCCCTCCAATAACTGCTCCAGCGATAGCGTAGAGCTCAAAACCTTGCCCTTGGTTGGGCATAACGGTGGTATAGACAGCGGCAAACCCAATTCCACCAACACCAGCTAAGAAGCCCGAAACGATATAGGCTATCATCTCCCACTTAGCTACATTTACGCCGCTAAGGCGAGCTGCCTCTTTGTTGGAGCCGACAGCAAAGATGTAGCGCCCCATTTTGGTGCGTGTTAAGATAAGGAAAGCTATGAAGGCAGTCCCAAAGAGGACTATAGCCCCAGTGGGGATAGCAAAGTTTTTAGGGGTCACATACTTAAAGATCGACTTAAACCAGCTGTCAGGGGCCCCCCTGGCGGGGAAGGTGGCACTACGCACATTAGAGACAATTGATCCAATACCGAGGCTAATCATCATTGTCCCCAGCGTGGCAATAAAGGGGGGGAGTGAGAGGCGGCTTACTAAGACACCGTTAAAAAGTCCAAATGCGGTAGAGATAAAAAGGATCAAAATGAGGGAGAGCCACATGGGCCACCCCCAAGTCTTATAGGCAGTCCCCCCAATAATCGTAGAGGCCATCATAATTGTTCCACACGAGAGGTCGATGCCTCCGGTAATAATCACAAAGGTGACCCCGATAGCGATGAAACCGATGTAGTAGGAGGAGTCTAAGATATTAACCAGGTTCGTGTAGGAGAAGAAATTTCTCCCAAAGATTGCAAAAAATGCATAGACAATCACCAGAGAGAGTGGCGCCAGCAGTTTCGACATATTGACGCTTCTCCCCCTCTCTTTCAATTCTACCCTCTCTGTTGTATCCATACGAAACCACTCCTACATTCGTAATGTCGCAAGATGCATAACTTTCTCCTGCGTCGCTTCTTCAATATCGAGAAATCCGGTAAGTTTCCCCTCACACATAACAGCCACACGATCACTCATCCGTAAGACTTCATTCAATTCACTACTAATCATAATAATCGATTTCCCCTCAGCCACTAGTTCGTTCATAAGGTGGTAAATCTCACTCTTGGCCCCCACGTCGATACCGCGCGTTGGCTCGTCGAAGATTAAGATTGAGGAGTTTTTGATTAACCATTTGGCAATTACAACCTTCTGTTGGTTCCCCCCCGAGAGGTTGTTGACGATTTGATCAATTGAGGGGGTGCGGATAGTGAGTTTATCGACATAGGTTTCTGCCACCTTGTCAAACTCCTTACGATTAATGAAAGCGTGGGGGCTAAGCTCCTCAAGGGAGGCCATCACCACATTCTCCTCAACCGATAGATTGACCGCTAAACCAAAGCGCTTGCGGTCCTCTGAGAGGTAACCAATCCCCCTCTTAACAGCATCAATCGGGTTGTTAATCGTCACTTTTTGTCCATTGACCCAAATATCACCTGACGATTTATCGGCACCGTAGAGGGCCCGCATCGTCTCGGTCCTCCCCGCTCCCATTAAGCCAGCAAAGCCTAGGATTTCACCGCGTCGCAGTTCAAAAGAGACATCTTGAACCAGTCGCCCTGCATTGAGGTTTTCAACCTTCAAGACAACAGAGGCATCTTTAGGGACACTACTCTTCTCTTTAGGTTTCTCGTAGATCACCCGCCCCACCATCATATTAATCATCTCCTCTTTGGAGAGGTCTTTGGTAGCACGGGTCCCCACATACTCCCCATCTCTGAGGACTGTGACTCGGTCGGTAATAACTCCAATCTCATCGAGGCGGTGGGAGATGTAGACCATCCCTACCCCTTTGGAGGCGAGATCGCGCATGATAGCAAAGAGGTCCTCAATTTCTCGGTCAGTTAGGGCTGCAGTGGGCTCATCTAAGACCAAAACTTTAAGGTTATGACTCACCGCTTTGGCAATCTCAACCATCTGTTGACGACCCACGGTTAAATTTCTAACCAGTTCGGTGGGGTCGATATCGACATTGAGTCGCTTAAACAACTCTGCAGCGCGCTGGTTTTGGCTCTTCTCGTCTAAAATCCAACTTGTCCTCTTGGTAGACTCTCTCCCAATAAAAATGTTTTGGGCGACAGTGAGGTGCTCCATCATATTCAACTCTTGGTGGACAATAGCGATCCCTGCATCAAGGGCCTCTTTAGGTCCTTGGGGGTTAAAGAGTTTCCCCATGTAGTGTATTTCACCTGAATCTTTGGGAAAAATACCGGTTAGAGCTTTTACCAGAGTCGATTTACCAGCTCCATTTTCTCCAACTAAAGCGTGTATTTCACCTTCACGTAGTTCAAAGTCGACCTGTTTCAAAGCGTGGACACCAGCAAAACGCTTATCAATGTCTCTCATTGACAGCACAACGTCGTTCACAACTTTATCTCCTTGTTGACTAATTTTTACACGACTTTGGCCATAAGTCAAGAAAATTGTAAACGTTTACAAAGAGGTGGTGTTACACACTAATTTTTGGGGTCGGTTGTTTTAAGGACAGCTAAAAAGGCTTGTTGGGGGATTTCTACGTTCCCCACCATCTTCATCCGCTTCTTCCCCTCTTTCTGCTTTTCTAACAGTTTTCTTTTACGGCTTATATCCCCACCATAACACTTTGCTGTCACATCTTTGCGGTAAGCAGTGATAGTTTCTCGGGCAATTATGTTCCCCCCGATGGCCCCTTGTATGGCAATCCTAAACATCTGGCGAGGAATTTCATCTTTGAGGCGTTGACAAACTTGGCGGGCACGACTGGCCGCATTGTCTTTGAAGACCAACTGGCTCAAAGCATCGACCGGCTCACTGTTAACCAAGATATCGAGACGCACGAGGTTGGTGGTTTTATACCCAATTACATGGTAATCGAAACTGGCGTAGCCCCGCGATACCGACTTGAGGCGGTCGTAGAACTCAAAGAGCACCTCAGCTAAAGGCATCTCGTAGACCAACTCAACGCGCTTCTCGTCGAGGTAGTTGAGGGCCACCTGGGTCCCCCGCTTTTCAATACAGAGGCTGATAATATTACCCACATAGGTGGCAGGTGTGATTATCTCAGCCCTAATATAGGGCTCTTCAGTATACTCAATTTGCATCACATCGGGGTAAGAGAGGGGGTTGTCGATATGGAGAATCTGCCCATTCTTGAGGTAGACATTGTAGCGCACCGAGGGGCTGGTAAAGATGATTGAGAGATCAAACTCCCGCTCAATCCTCTCTTGTACAACCTCGAGGTGGAGCATCCCTAGGAAGCCACACCTAAAGCCAAAGCCTAGAGCAGCTGAGGAGTCCTTCTCATAGATGAGCGAGGCGTCGTTGAGCTTAAGGCGGTCGAGAGCCTCTTGGAGTTGCTCATAATCGTTGCTGTCGACAGGATAGATCGAGGAGAAGACAACTGGTTTTACCTCTTTAAACCCTGGTAGAGGCGTTTTAGTGGGGTTGTTGGCCGATGTGATGGTGTCGCCAACGCGGATATCGCTGATGGTCTTAATCCCCGCTATCAGGTAACCAACCTCCCCTACCCCTAAACTATTGGCTTTTGTCAGCCCCATCTTAAAAATACCCACCTCTTCTACAGTGTGGTTCACTGACGTGGAGAAGAGGGTAATCTCTTGCCCCTCCTTAATCTCCCCGTCAAAGACTCTAAAGTGGACCACAACACCACGATAGGCGTCGTAGTGGCTGTCAAAAATTAGGGCCCTTAGGGGGGCATTTTTATCGCCAGTGGGGGGGGGAACATGTTGCACAATGGCCTCAAAGAGGGCATCTACCCCCTCTCCCGTCTTGGCTGAAACGAGGGCTGCCATCGAAGAGTCGAGCCCTAGGTCATTATCAATTTGGTGGAGACAGGCATCAATATCGGCACTAGGGAGGTCAATCTTGTTGATAACCGGAATGATCTCAAGGTCAAACTCCATTGCCATATACATATTGGCCATAGTTTGAGCCTCTACCCCTTGGGAGGCGTCAATTAAGAGGAGGGCCCCTTCACACGAGTTAATTGCCCTTGAGACCTCGTAAGAGAAGTCGACGTGACCGGGGGTGTCGACTAGGTTGAGGATATACTCTTGTCCATCACTGCAAACATAGGGGATGGTAACAGCTTGGCTTTTGATTGTAATCCCACGCTCACGTTCGATATCCATATTGTCGAGCATTTGTTGTTTGACGGGTCCTCGACTCTGCACCAGCTTCGCTTTATCGATAAAGCGGTCGGCGAGGGTTGATTTGCCGTGGTCAATGTGGGCAATTATACAGAAATTGCGAATGAAGCGTGAATCTTTAGCCATTTATCTCTCTCAATTAAACTAACCTTGTCGTACTCTCAGCTGGTGGCAACCCTAAGAGTTCTCTAATATCGGCGTCATCGAGGGTCTCCCTCTCTACCAAAGCTTCTGCCAAGATATCGAGTTGTCCCCTATTCTCTCCCAGAATTTTACGCGTTTCAGCCATCGCCTCATCGAGAATTTTGACAACTTCAGCGTCTATCTTACGGGCAGTATCGTCGGAGAACTCTTTGTGTTGAGTTATTTCGCGCCCTAAAAAGAGGGGTTCATCCTCTTTCCCGTAGCCCACAAACCCAAGGTTACTCATCCCCCATTCGGTCACCATCCGCCGAGCAATTTCGGTCGCCTGCTTTATATCATTACTGGTTCCGGTCGTTGTCTCTCCATAGACCAAATCTTCGGCCACATAGCCCCCCATAGTCACCTTAATCCAGTCAATCAAAGAGCTTCTGTTTTTGGTGTAAGCATCTTTTTCAGGGAGTGAGATTGTTAAACCTAAAGCCCTCCCGTGGGGAATAATGGTCACCTTGTGGAGCGGGTCTAAGTTTTTGAGGTGGTAGTGGAGGAGGGCGTGTCCCGCCTCATGGTAGGCGGTGGCCCGCTTCTCCTCTAGGGTGAGCACCTTAGAGTGTTTAGCCACCCCTAGTAAGATTTTATCACGCCCCATCTCAAAGTCTTCCATCGTCACCTTAGTGCGCCCTGAACGGGCTGCAAAGAGGGCTGCTTCATTAACTAAGTTGGCCAAATCAGCTCCACTAGTCCCGGGCGTTGCTCGGGCAATTTTATTCAAATCAACACCACTCTCCCTCTTAATCCGCTTACAGTGAATCTCTAAGATTGCCTCTCTTTCGGCAACATCGGGCATATCGACAACCACTTGGCGATCAAAGCGCCCAGGCCTGAGGAGGGCGGGGTCTAAGACATCGGGGCGGTTGGTGGCAGCTACCACAATCACCCCAGTCGTGGTATCAAAACCATCCATCTCAACGAGGAGTTGGTTTAGCGTCTGCTCCCGCTCATCGTGACCACCCCCTAAGCCTGAACCACGGGTGCGTCCAACTGCATCGAGCTCATCAATAAAGAGGATACAGGGGGAGTTTTTACGCCCCTGCTCAAAGAGGTCTCGCACACGAGAGGCTCCTACCCCCACAAACATCTCCACAAAGTCGGAGCCCGACATATGGAAGAAGGTCACCTTGGCTTCGCCAGCGACCGCCTTGGCAAGGAGGGTTTTACCGGTTCCCGGAGGACCCACTAAGAGGACCCCTTTAGGTATCTTAGCTCCTATCTCTTGGAACTTAACGGGGTGTTTGAGAAATTCAACCACCTCTTGCAACTCGTATTTAGCCTCTTTTTGGCCAGCTACATCGTCGAAAGTCGTTTTAACATCGCTCTCCATATACTCTTTGGCGCGACTCTTGCTGAAAGACATCACGTTGCCACCAACACCACCGCGGGTTTGGCGCCACAACATTATGGTAAATCCAATAAAGATTACCCAGGGGAGAAGTTGCAAAATGATTTGTAAGAAAGAGACCCCTTTAACAGTTCCTGTCACTTGAACATTGTGCTCCTTGAGGGTCTCCATCAGCTTAGTGTCGTCGTAGGGGATTCTAGTCGAAGCTGTCATATTGTTCTTAAGGGCAAAGGTGATTACATCTTTGTCCTGAATTTCAACGGCACTCACTTGGTTTGCTTCTACATAGCTGAGAAAAGAGCTGTAGGGGACGTCACGTGTTGATAGGCTTTTGTTTTCACTAAAGAGCATGAAGACAAAAGTTATAATCAGGAAGAGAAAGAAGCCTAATGCAATCCTATTCTTCCGGCTAAAATCGAGCTTTGGCCCCTTCGGTTTGTTGGGGTTGTTCTGTTGTTCCTGCTGAGGATCACGCCCAGTCCAATAGTTTTGATCATCTCTTTTTGGCTTTGGTTGCTCCTCAGAGGGATTCTCTTTCCGTTTATCGTCTTCTTTGTTCACTATTTTCATCCTTTTGTTTCCACAACACTATATAATGGTGCGCCATTTCGGGCAAGAGGAGGTAAGAGACAGCGCCTGGCCACCCTGTTACGCCCCCCAAAGGGTTCACCTAAAATGGCAACTACCCCATTACGGTCCTCTAAGACCGGAATGAGCCACCTCTCATGGGGATCAATTTTCCACTCACCCAAGAGAGACGAGACCTTTTTTGTCCCATCAGCGAGGGTAATCGTGTCACTCTCCCTAAAGGAGCGGGCTACCAAGGGAGGTGTTAAGGTTGCGGGGTCTAGTCTAACACCCACCTCATCGTCACGGTTATCCTCAACCACCAAGTCGAGTTTTCCCCCTAAAGGGGTTCTTTTGGAATATATTAAGGAGAGGTAGCCAAAGGCTAGTGCCTCCCTCCCCAATTGCCACACTAATTTGGAGTTAGAACGCTTTATGGTTGTATTACTGAGGTTAAGAACCTCCCCCTCGCCCCACCCCTGTTCGACTCGATCGAGGAGGGTGGTGACGAAGCGGAAGGGGAATCTTGACCCCTCCTCGTTGGTGAGGAGATTCCACCCCCTGTAGACAACTTGCTCAGCAGCTACTCTGGGTAAATTCTCCAGAGGTATTAAATCCAACTCTACCCTATCGGAGTAAGCTTTTAAAACCTGGGTGACCCCCTCTTCAATTAGGGGTTGCAGAAGGGGGGTAAGGGAGCGGTTACGTTCACCCACAAGGGCGAGAGACTCTAGGTAATTGGGGAAGATCTCTTTCACTACCGGAATCAAGCGGTGGCGAATTTGATTCCTCAAATAGGCCTCTTCTAAATTGGTAGAATCGGTCGACCACTCTAGGTGGTGCCCTTTAACCAGAGCCTCCACCTCCCCCCTTTGCATGGTGAGGAGGGGTCGGATAACCTTGCCGAGCTGTGGCTCAATTCCTCCCATTGAGAGGGGGCCGGCCCCCTGAAGAAGACGCATTAAGAGGGTCTCTCCTTGGTCGTCTAGGGTGTGACCAGTGGCGATGTAGGGGTAGTTATAGCGCTCAGCGGTCTCATTTAAGGCTCTGTAGCGGAGATGACGGGCTGCATCCTCAATCCCTTTGCCCCGCTCTATGGCACACCTCTCAACTGCCCCCTCTTCGAGGGTGACAACTTCGAGGGCAATATTTAAGGCACGACAGTTGTGGCGGTTCAACGCCTCTTCTGCTTTAAGTTCTTCTTCGGGTCGCAGGCGATGGTTAACATAGAGGGCTACAATATTTTTATTATCGACAAACTTGAGGAGGGTGATAAGGAGTGCTAACGAGTCGGCTCCCCCACTAAAGGCGGCCACCACGCCTCGACTGATATCATGTGGAACCATTTTTTCGATTGTATTCACGGCTCAACTCCTCGACAGAGGCCCCCTGACAGAGGGCAATTGTCGCTTTGGCAGCAAGGGCAATCCCCTCATCTAGTCGGTGCCTCTCCTCTGGTGACGTGGGGCGTCCTAAGACGTGCTCGATTACCCCCTCTTGAGGGGCAGGGCGCCCGATTCCGATGTAGATACGGACAAAGTCAGATGCTCCTAACGCCTCAATTAGCGACTTTAATCCGTTGTGTCCAGCTGAGGAGCCACCTTGGCGGATCCTGATTGTCCCCACTTCCAAGTCTAGGTTATCACAAATGACTACTAAATTCTCTACCTGAAAATGTTTCGGTATAAAGTGGCCGATAATCTCTCCACTACGGTTCATATAGGTGAGGGGTTGGACAAAAAGGGCTCTCTTCTCACCAAACGTTATGAGAGAGCGACGATAGAGACGAAAATAGCGTCTTCTCAACCTCTTGTGAAAAGACGCCATTATACTCTC
>DUOJ01000138.1 GCA_012838895.1 Spirochaetales bacterium | reverse complement strand
GTATAAATACAAATATCGCTCGCAATCTCGAGCGCTTTACGGGCAATCTCTTTTGCACTATATGGGGAACATTCGAGATAGGCCCGCGCGGCAGCAACGGCGTAGTTACCCCCCGAGCCAATCGCTATAACGTCGTGTTCTGGCTCAATTACATCGCCCGAACCTGAGATTAAGAAAGTTTTATCTTTGTCGGCCACTAAGAGCATCGCCTCAAGGCGACGCAGGTTGCGGTCGAGGCGCCACTCTTTGGCCATCTCAACTGCTCCTCGCATTAAATCCCCATTGTACTGCTTCAATTTCTTCTCAAATACCTCGTAGAGGGTAAAGGCGTCGGCGGTTGCCCCAGCAAACCCGGAGAGGACTTTCCCCTCCATCATCCGTCGCACTTTGCGGGTGTTTCCTTTTAAGATAGCTTCCCCGGCAGTTACTTGCCCATCTCCGGCAATTGCCACCTCTCCATCTTTTCTCACCACTATAATCGTAGTTGCTCTAAAACTATTCATCTTCTTTCCTTCCATGTGGATGCGTTTTTTCATAAACCGCTTTCAGTCTAGCACTACTAACGTGTGTATAGATCTGGGTTGTCGAGATTGAGGAGTGTCCAAGTAACTCCTGAACTACCCTAATTCCCGAATCACGGTCCAACATGTGGGTTGCAAAGCTATGTCGCAATGTGTGGGGTGTGAAATTCTTTAGCAAACCCAACTCTTTTCGATACCTCTCAAAGATACTATGGAGCGATGAAGGTGACAACCTATTCCCCCGTGCTCCCACTAAAAGGGCGTTGTTCTTTTGACCACTCTTGAAGAGCCACTCTTCTCTTAGTGGCAGGTACTCCAATAAAAGAGCTTTGGTCTTTGGATTTATAAAGACATAGCGCTCCTTATTCCCCTTCCCCACCACCTTGAGGCGCTCGTCAGCGAGCTCGAGGTGATTAATATTGACCCCCAAAAGCTCCGACATACGGCACCCTGTAGAGTAGAAGAGGTGCATAATGAGTGCATCGCGGAGCCCTAGAAAGTCGTTATAGGGGTGAGACAGTACCTGTTTCACCTCTTGACGACTCAAAACTTCGGGAAGGCGTCGGTAGCGGGGTGTTCCACTAATTCGGGCAAACGGGTTAAAGTCGACAATCTTCTGATTCAAAGCGTAGCGGTAAAACCCCCTTAAGGTGGAGAGCTTGCGGTTAACGCTATTGGGTTTGAAACCCCGCTCTCTAATTAAGTAGGCGGCAAAACGGCGCGCATCGAGATGGCTAACCCCATCAATGGGGAGCTCCCTCTCCTTCAAAAATGCGACATAGAGGCTCAAATCCTCACGATAGGCAGTGAGAGTATGGGTAGAGAGGTGGCGTACCCCTTCGAGGTACTCAAGGTAGCTGTTTATCGTCTCGTATGGTCGCATAGCACTATTTGTAATATAACACGCACCTCTCATCGGTTACAATCGACCATAATCGATTTGGGTAACTTGTGTAATCTCATCAAGCGAGGAGATTAGGGGGGCTCCAGCCTCTAAGAGGGCTTTTGACGCCCACGCCTTTTGCCCCTCATTTGCCACCACCACATCACGTCCGTAATCGAGGGCATAGTTGGCCGCCAAGGATGCTGTCGTCCTCCATTGAGCCCCAAACACCGCTGTGACAGGGGAGAGAGCCCCCACTAAGCGACTTGAGTAGTGGTAACGCCACTTTAAAGGGGAAGCATCAGGGTGGTATTCACTAATCAAAGCCCCTCCTTGTTCAATAATGTAGCTCACTAGCTTGGGGAGACTAAGGTGTTCTATACCAAAAGGGAGGAGAGCCCAACTCTTAAAAGCGGCTTTGTGGACCAATAAAGGGATACCTCTCTCAAAACCACTCACCACGGTGTGCCCCCTAGCACTACACTGATAGGCTATTTTTGAAGCTGCAGAAATTAGTGAACGGTTAGGGTATTGGGCCCCCACAATTGAGAGGCCCAACCCCTCCATGGTTAAACTCCCCTGGTAAGTGAGTAAGAAGGGGGCCTCCTCAATGCTCCTCAGTTGAGGGGGGTACTCTTCGTCCCCGTAAGAGACCCACTTATTCCCCTTTTTGTCACACCACCTTAAGAGAGAGTCAAACTCCCTTCGATTACCCTTTAAGAGCAGTTCTTCAACCTCAATCGATGAGAATAAGAGGGTGAGGCGCTCCTCAAGGGTGAGGTTTGGTAGTGATGCGATGGCTAGGGTGCGCACACACAAATGAGTCTCTCAGTCTAATTTTTGCTTGGCTAGGGTTTATCAGGCTCCCCTTCAGGGTGGTATTGGCGGTAGGCCTGGAGGAGGTCTTCGGTCTCACTATGGGTGTAGATCTGGGTTGTCTTGATATCGCTATGGCCTAATAGCTCTTGGATAATTCTCAAATCAGCACCACCTCTCAAGAGATGGGAGGCAAACGAGTGGCGCAGGGTGTGAACCTTCGCCTCAACATTGGCTTCAGTTGAATACGCCTTAAAGCGCTTCCAAACTTGGGCCCGCCCCAACGGCTTCCCCCTCCTCCCTAAAAAGAGGTGTTTCTCTTGAGAAGCGGGATTTAAGAGGCTCGGTCTAACCTCCTCTAGGTAGTAACCCAGTGCTTCACGGGCGTAGGCGCCAACTGGGACAAGGCGCTCTTTATCGCCCTTCCCTATCACCCTGAGAAGTTGCTCCCCCTCGCGGTAGTCACTTAAGGTTAAGCTACACGCCTCAGAGACCCTCAGTCCACACGAATAGATCAACTCAAAGAGGGCTTTATCGCGGAGGGCGAGAGGTTCATCGCCCCTCTCATCAATCACTTTAAGGATCTCCACTACCGCTTCATAGGGGACGCTCTCGGGAATGGTCACCTTAGTTTTGGGCATATCGATTGTCTCAAAGGGGTTGTCTAAGCGCACTCCACTCTCGGTCAAAAAGCGGTGAAAGCTCCTTAACGCACTCATATTTTTAGCTTGGGTACGTGAGGAGAGGTCCCCCTTAGCGCGCGCCACAAAGTAGGTGAGAGCCTCTTCGCTAGTCACCTCTTTAACACTAATATTCTTGCTATTTAAGAACTTTAAATAGCGCTCAACCTCGGCTGTATAGAGCGAGGCGGTCGCTTTTGAGTTTCTTTTCTCAATAAAGAGGTAGTCGTTAAACTCCTCAATTAGAGTGGCGTCCATTGTCGTCGTCATCACCTTGTTGGTAGCGCAACACTGCTGGGAAGTTGTAATCACTGGTTTGTTGTTGCTTCCCCAATTGTTGCTGAAGGTCTTGCCACCGGTTAACTGTGACAATATCTTCGCCCTCTTGAGTTGCTGCGGTATGGACCCCCGTGGTAGCCGTTTTCATTCGTTTGTAATCCATCATTTCGAGCTGGGTATCGACGGCAGTGGAGGGACGGACAAAGCCGGTAGCAACGACAGTCACCTTTATCTTCTCCCCCAGTTCGGGGTTGTAGGCTTGACCGGCAATGATGAGGGCATCTTCGGCACAGTTCTCGGTTATAAGCTCAACCACATCTTGGTACTCTTGGAGGGTTAAACCATCGCCTCCCGCCAAGTTGACCAGTACTGAACGGGCCCCTTCGATACTGGCATTCTCAAGGAGGGGGTTGTTGATCGCTTCACGGGCAGCGTCAATAGCGCGGTTGGCCCCCTCACCAATCCCAATGCCCATCAGGGCGTCGCCGTGCCCCTTCATAACGGTGCGCACGTCGGCAAAGTCGATATTAATCTCACCGGGTTCGGTAATCAGTTCACTAATGCCTTGCACCCCTTGGCGCAGCACATCGTCGGCTAGGAGGAAAGCTTTCTTAATGGGGGTGTTGTTCTCAACAATCTTGAGAAGGTATTGGTTGGGGATTAAAATTAGGGTGTCAACATGTTTACGTAGCTTCTCAATCCCAGCTAAAGCGAGCTCAAGTTTCTTCTTCCCCTCAAAGGCAAATGGGGTCGTTACAACAGCCACTGTGAGCGCGTTCACTTCACGCGAAACTTCAGCCACAACGGAAGCACCCCCGGTACCGGTCCCTCCCCCCATTCCAGCTGTTATAAAGACCATGTCGGTCCCTGTAAGGAGTTTTTTAATCTCTTCGCGCGACTCTTGGGCCGCCTTCTCACCAACTTCAGGAACCCCGCCTGCTCCGAGTCCTCCCGTCAACTGTTTGCCCAAGGGCATTCTGACCTGGGCATTGGAGCGCTGAAGAGCCTGAATATCGGTATTCATCGCTACAAAAGTGACTTTTTTGAGACCTCCCGCAATCATACGGTTGATGGCGTTACCACCAGCCCCTCCTATACCGACAACTTTAATATCGGTGGGTGGGGTTTGCTCATTTTGTAGCAAATCTTCTAACATATCAAAATCCATCAACTCTCACCTCCGCCATCTGTTGGCTAAGACTTCAAAAAATAGTTCTAAAAAAACCTTTAACTTTCCTAGAGAAAGAGGTTGAAGATTTCTTTCTCCCCCCTCTTGAACCTCCAGCAACGTAGTGGTCACGTATCCGCCGCGCTTCACTCATCACCAACCCAAGGGTTGTTGTGTAGCGGGGATTTATATAGGAGCGATCCAATCCATGGAGCGCTTCGGGAAATCCGATACGGGCCGGAAGTCTAAAGATTTCACTAGCTAACTCGGTTGCCCCCGACAATAGGGCGCCTCCCCCCACTAAGACCACACCACCCCCAAAAGAGCCCCTCACCTGCTTCTTCTCCAACTCCACTTGAAGGAGGGAGAAAATCTCAGCCATTCGGGGTTCAATAACTTTGCTCAACTCTCGCTTGGGCATCTTAATCGATGGGAGCCCCCCAATTTGGGGAATTATTACCATCTCACTACTATCGACTGAGGGGATGTGGCAATTGCCCGACTCACACTTCACCTGTTCAGCAATAATCTTCGGTTTATTAAGGATGAAGGCGATATCATCGGTCACATTACCGCCACCAAGGCCAACGCCACCAGTAAAGATGGGGGCCCCATTGGCATAGACAATCATGTTGGTGGTGCCACTGCCAATATTGATTAAAATTGTCCCCATCTCTTTCTCTTCAACACTTAGTACCGCTTCAGCATCAGCGAGTTGTTGAGCTACGAGGCGTTGCACTTGGAAACCGGCCCTCTCGATACATTTACGCTCATTTTGGCAAACTGAAGCCGAACCGGTCACTATCAAGACACGCGACTCTAAGCGGTGTCCCAACATATCGATGGGGTCTTTTATCCCACCGCGTCCATCAACTCTGAAGTCTTGCACCAAGGTGTGGAGAATCTCCCGATCTAGAGGCAGTTCAAAAGCGCGGGCCACCTCGAGTGAGCGGAAGATATCCTCTCGTTTAATCTCTTGGTCTTTGGCATTAATTCCTACCACCCCTTGGGAGGGGAGCCCTTCGATATGTTCCCCCCCAATGCCAATAATAATCTGTTGGATTTCAACACCCGCTTGTAATTCAGCCTCAGAGATGACCGAGGTGATGCTACGAATAGCTTGTTCAATATTGACAATTATACCGTGGCGTACCCCCTCTGAGGGGTGTTCACATAGACTATCGACCACAACGGTTCCATCTTTGCTCACGGTCCCTATCATGGCTCTAACCCATGAGCTACCGATATCTAGACCCATCATGATTCTATCTGTGGCCACAACTCACCTCCACCCTACTGCCGCCTGATTAAAGACCTACCGTCCAAATCATAGCTAACCTCTTTACCAAGGGCAATTATACCGTTATCACGCTCTAGTTTAATCAATTGGAGAGCTTCACGCAACCTAGACTCACTTATCGGTTCAAAGACCGTCAAGGCACAATTGAGTTGTTTGAAGTGGAAAGTGGTTGCTCCTTGCCCCCCCTCTACAGTGGGTGAGTAGTCGAGTTGACCAATTTGCATCCCCTCCATCCTTAGCTTTGTAGCAATTTCAACAGCTTTATTCAACTCATTGGAGAAACCGTTGGCTAATAAATCGGCTTCGTAAGAGCTCTCGATGGTAACGACCAAACTATCCCCATTGGTTATGGGGCTAACTTGCCCCTCTAGGGTACAAAGTTTACCCTCAATAAGGAGGTAGATCCGTTTTATATTTCCCCCTTCCCTCACCTCAATTTCAATCTCACTTGGGTAGAGGATAAGATTCAACTCTAGGGTGTTAAAAGAGCGCTTCTTGAGGCTCACCTCTTTAACATAGGCGAGCGACTCTAAAGTGCGCCTGAGTTGTCGGGGAGCAGAAGAGAAGAGTGATTTGCCAATACATTTCTCCCCAATCTCCCTCACTTGATTTGGCAATTGCGCAATATTGCCCTCTGCTGAAAGAACAACTTGATTGATATCAAAAAGTGGAATATAGCGGAGGGAATACCAACCAAGGCCAAGGAGTAGGAGAGCAACGAGGAGTATGATAACCCACCTTTGAAGTGGAACTCCCTTAGTTTCAGCCCTCCTAGTTGGATGATTAGTCGAAGTGTAGCGATAGTTGTCATAATCGAAGTCATAAGCATACCCATTATTCATAGTCGGTGCCCTCCTTCTCGCGATACAAAATAAATTTGTAAAGAAGGCCACATTCGACCAATATCATCAATAAATTCGTCCCCCCCTGTGAGAAGAATGGGAGGGGAATACCTGTTGGCGGTAACAGCGAGGTGACTACCGCTAAATTGACAATTGCTTGCCAGATAATCATAAAAGTGATCCCAAAGGCCGCATAACCCATAAATCTCTCCTCTCCCTCTCTTCGATAGAAGTGGAGAGCGACTCGAAAACCGTAGTAGGTGAAAGCTAACAAGAGGAGGGCTAACAGTAAGACCCCCACCACCCCCAACTCTTCAGCTAACGAGGCGAAGATGAAGTCATTTTGTACTTCAGGAATAATTCCCAATTTGTAAACGCCATTGCCCAATCCTCTCCCAAACACCCCCCCTGATTTGATTGCTTCGAGTGCCTTTTGCACTTGCCAATTCAAACCACTGGGGTCGATGTTTGGGAAGAGGAAACTGACCACCCTCTTAATTCGGTAGGGCTCGATGAGAAGAAAGAGTGTTGCCGCAACCGTTAGGGGTACCATAAGGAGGAGGAGGTAACGCACCTTAAAACCGGCAACAACTAGGAGCGCAAGGGCTCCCAAAAGGAAGATCAGTGTTGTTGAATAATCTTTCTGGATAATGATTAGGAGAGAGGAAAAAAGGAGGGTTACAACACTGATAATTGGAGTAAAGAGACTCTTCCCATCCCACTTAGAGAGGAGGAGAGCAACAAAGAGGTTGGCGGAAACTTTTAAAAGCTCTGAGGGCTGAAAGGAGGGCAATGAACCTATTTGAATCCAGCGGCGTGCCCCATACCGGGTGACACCCCATGGAGTAAACAAGGTCAATAACATTAGACCAAAAGAGGCCAATAGTAAGAGGGGGGTTAAGCGCCTTATCAGGGAGATGGGAATCCATCTGATAATCGTGTAGACAATTAACCCCAAGAGGGCAAAGAGGAGTTGACGGGTAAAGTAGTACGACCCTTTAAGACCATTTTGGAAAGCTTCATCGTAGGAGGCACTGTAGAGGACAATAAGACCGTAAAAGAGGAGGGCTAAAACAATAGCAGTAAAGAGAAACGCCTCTTTAGAGAGAGCTTTAGAGGGTGGTTTAGGTCTAGATTCGACGAACAAGTCGTCGTAATTGTTGTAATTCACTCTACCTTTGAGGAACCTACAGGTAACGTAAGATAAACATAATGGCAGCTCCAACGGAAGCTAAAATGCTGACAACCTGTAGGCGTACGACAATTTTACCCTCTGCAACCCCCTTTTTTTCGTAGTGGTGATGAAGTGGTGCTATCTTAAATATTTTCTTGTTAAAAAGGCGGAGTGAGACAATCTGAAGAAACGAAGAGCAACACTCAACAAGAAAAACTAGCGAACCAATCAAGGCAATAAGTTCCACTTTTAACAAAAGGGCACTGACTGCAATTAGAGCCCCTATAGCGTGAGAGCCTGTATCGCCCATGAAGACTTGCGCTTTAGGTGCGTTATACCAAAGGAACCCTAGGAGGGCTCCAATAGTGGTTAAGAGGAGGAACATCACATCCCCTCCCCCTGAAGAGGCCAACATTTGAACCTCACTCGAATGGAAACCTAATCCAAAGATCCCCCCAATAACAGCTAAGAGGAGGAGGGGGCTAATTGCTACTTGGGTAGCTAAAGTGTCGAGCCCGTCGGTTATATTGACACTATTGACGAAGAGGACAAGGTAGAAGAGGAAGGCAATCGGGTACCAAAACCCAATATCCCACGAGAGGGAGGGGAACCAAGGGTGGCTCACCACTGTCGTTTGAAGCGATGCGGTTGAAATGAGCCAAAAAAGGAGGGCGGCGACTAAGACCTGCATCGCTAGCTTACGTGAACTCTTTAAGCCAAATGAGGCTGGTTTAAAAACCTTCATCAAGTCGTCAACTAGGCCAACGAAGGCAAACCCCCACATAGAGGCCATTAAAATCTTAATCTGGGGGCTCCCCATCTTATTAAAGATGAGGGTGGTCACGGTGATGCTAATTAAGAAGAAGAGTCCGCCACCGGTAGGCGTTCCCACCTTCTCAAGGTGATTTTCAGGGATATCGGCATCAATGGGTTGCCCTAACTCCAACTTACGCATCACTTTGACATAGATAAAACCGAGAACTATAGAGATAGCACAACTAACTAAGAGAGCTAACAATCCATTAAAAACAGCAAGTATAGCCACAATAACTCCTTAAGCTATAGAGGTTAGAGCTGGTACTAACCTCTCCATTGCCATCGAGCGCGACCCTTTCAGTAAAACAAGGTCGCCTCGACTGGTCCCTTCTAACATCTTCTTTTGAAGCGCCTCCCAATCGTTGGTGTAGAAGAAGTGGTCCTTCCCCCCCAAACGCTTTATTTCACTCCACGCACTACTCATCTCTTTACCAAAGAGAAAGACATCATCAAATTTGGCTGCAAGAAGTTTATGGGCAATGTGAAGATGGGCCTCTTCACTCATATCTCCCAACTCCTTCATCGAACCTAAAACAGCCAACTTTCTCCCTTGCCATGGCAGGGAGACCATATAATCTAAAATTGATGTGGTTGAATCGACACTCGAGTTGTACCAATCCTCAATCACAGTGACCGAACCGTTAACAACCTTGCTACGCCCCTCAACAGGGGTAAAGTTCTCAAGACCGGCACAAATTTGGGAAGGATTACCACCCAAGTCTTGGGCAACAGATATTGCCCCCAAAGCGTTAATCAAATTGTGTTTGCCAACAGCCTTAAGGTGGGCTTGCTCAGGGCCCACTTCAATGAGCCACCCTTGCAGCCCTAACGAGATAATCTGCCCCACCCCTTTGGTAGAACTGAGACCATACTGATTAATTGAATGGCCCCTCCACGCACTAATGCGGGAGATGTAGGGGGAGTTCTCAACCATATAGGCGCGCTCGAGAGAGGGGGAGAAGATTTTACTCTTCTCTTTGGCTATAACATCGGTGGTCCCCAGCTTCCCAATGTGGGAAAGACCAATGTTAGTGATGAGGGCAATTTCAGGTTTCCAGAGAGAGAGGTGGCGATCCATTTCCCCCACCCGATCAATCCCCATCTCAAAAACTCCATATTCACTCTCTTTATCGATTTCGAAGAGGGAGATGGGGAGGCCAATATCTGAATTGAAATTTCCGGGAGTCTTAGCCGTAGGCCCCATCTCAGAGAGGATTGAAGCGAGCATCTCTTTGGTAGTGGTTTTACCACAACTGCCGGTAATCCCAATTTTAACTATGTTTTTGTGCTCTTCAACGTACCCCTTAGCCATCTGCCACAGAGCCGTGCGTGGATCGTCAACCACAATTAGAGGCCTCTCTTCCTTCCCTAGCCTTCCTCGTAGGCGAGCAAGGTGGCTCTTAGCAACCATAGCGGCACTTGCACCCCTCTCAAAGGCATCGGTGACGTAGTCGTGTCCATTGACCATCTCTCCCTGAAGGGCAATAAAGAGGGAGCCCCGCTCCACTTGACGCGAATCGACCGCTATTGAGGAGACAAAAGCGTTGGCAGTGGCAGTGCCGGAGGCTAATCGAGCCAATTTTTGACAACTTATCCTACGCATAACCTACTCCTTGACCGTCACAACTTTGATGTTTTCACCTAAGATTTTCTCTAAGACTAGGTTTTCATTAGAGGCCTTCTCTAAAATCACTTCGGGGAGCGACGCCTCAGCGAGGAGGGAGAGGATAACTTGGCGCTCCTCGTCCAAAAGTTGTCGTTGCCGCTCAACACCCCGCAGGTCAACGCCCAATTGTCGATTTTTAGAGGCTTGCATCACCGGTATAAGGAGGGCGACAAAAACGAGAGTTAAGAGGGAGAGGAATAGGGCTTTCTCTTTGAGTGAGAGGGACCGTTTTTTTTCTCGTGTATTGATTAGTATATTTAACACTACTCTCCCCTCCTCTCGACAACTCTAAACTTGGCACTCCTTGAGGGGGGATTCTCGCTACTCTCCTCCTCGGTGGGGACAATTGGTTTTTTGGTGACAAGATTGACCTCACCAAGGGCAGCACGTTCGCGGAAGAAGTGCTTAACTGGTCGGTCTTCAAGGGAGTGGAAACTGATTACGCCAATGTGCCCCCCTGGGCGACAGATTTGAATGGCCCTCTCTAGGGCTGGGACGATGCGCTCTATCTCACCATTGACAGCTATCCTTAAAGCTTGGAAAGTGCGGGTTGCCGGGTGGAGGCGCCCATAGCGGTACTGAGGGGGTACCGCCCTTGCTATGATATCGGCGAGGGAAGTGGCAAGAACAATCTCCTCCTCTTCCCGGGAGCGACAAATGGCTGATGCGATGCGACGCGAATAGCGCTCTTCACCATATTTATAGATTAGATCAGCAATCTCTTTCTCAGTGTAGGTGTTGACGATCTCTTTGGCGGTCAAGTCTCCCTCGAGATTGAGGCGCATATCGAGCTCCTCATCTACGGCAAAACTGAACCCACGTAATGATTGGGCGTAGTGAAAGGTTGAAATGCCTAGGTCAAAAAGGAGAGCGTCAACTCTCTCCCCTTCGTAACTCGCCAAATAGTGGTCAAACCACATATTGACTGGGGTGAAGCGTGACCCATATTTTTCAAGGCGCTTGACGGCCTTGCTGAGGATTGTGGCATCCCGATCAATTCCAATCACCTGGAGGTTGGGATAACGTTCTAAAAAGAGGGCGCTGTGCCCCCCCTCTCCCAGTGTGCAATCGATGAGGAGTCCCCCCTCTGTAGGGAGGGGCAAATTAGCCATGACTTCACTAGCGAGGACTGAACGGTGGACAAATTCCATCTCATCGCCCCCCTTCCTGTAGTAATAGACTCAAGCTCTGGCTGGCAGCTGAGAAGTCGGCTTCACTGTCGTTGAGGAATCGGTTGTAGGCATCAACACTCCACAACTCGAGGTAGGTACTGATACCCAACATCACCGACTCCTCTTTGAGGTTGAGAGAGACACTCTCACGCAGTTGTGGCGGAACTAAGAGACGACCCGATTTGTCAATTTCACACTCCATGGCGGGGGCAATTATTCTCCGCTGTAAAAGGCGTAGATTGGAATCGAACATTGCACCGGGGTCATCCATTATTTTGCTACGGATATTTTCAAAGAAGGGGGGGAGCATTATCCAGAGACAGGGGTCGACGGCCCTGGTGATAACCAAGGTGCTATTTTCCCCCAACGCTAGACGCAGTCTAGAGGGGATGAGGATTCTCCCTTTCTCGTCGATTGTGTTTCTGTATTCGCCAGTTAACATCTTTTCTCCCCACTAAAAGTATTAAATCTGGGTATAATTACCACTAGCTACCACAAACTATACACTTTTTACCACCACGCAACAACAAAAAAAGAGCGGTTTTACCCCCCTTTCTCTTTGCAATACAAGAGTATACTATACGGATGTTGAGTTAAAATTGATTATAAATTACATGAGTGAGAACTAGTGTCGAGATAAAGGCTAGCCGTTGTACCTAATTCGGTCGCTATCGGGGTTGAAAATATTGTAGTCGATATCGGGGAAGACGATGTTTCGCTTCTCAGCTTTTACAAGCCACTCGGTATTGACCGCATTTTTACACATATTTTCGTAGACAACGTTAAAATTCCCCAGATGGTCTTTGATACGTGACTCAGCGTAGGTGACAAAGGTACCGTTGTGGATAATAAAGGGCCAATCAGAGCTCATCGCCAATAAGACCTCACGAGCCGCCTGATTTAAGAAGCGCTGTTTAAGGGAGCTTTGATTGGGGAAGCGCACCGACAACTCCTCCATCCTCTCAATTGCTTTGTGGAGGTGGCGGTAAATCCAAACATTTGAACCACTGGCCCAAACGTCAGAGTAGCCCCCCTCCCCCCAGCTCGAAAGGGCTGGTTGCAGCTCTTGGTTATCTGGGTAGCGCCTCAGGTAATCGGTTGGGGTCTCAAAGACAACGCTCTCCCCTTGGTCAGCTTTGCGCAAAAGGGACTCGAGCCAGGCTATCCCCTCAAACCACCAGTGACCAAAGAGTTCGGTATCGAAGGCGAGGGTGTAGAATGGGTCGCGATCAATTAGTGGAGCTAGTTTGCGCCCCTTCTTCTCAACCTCGTAGAGGAAGTTCTCTGTGTGCTCTAAAACCTTACGAGCAGCCAGCTCGGGGCGATAGATATTTTTCTGGTCCCCTTTACCGGTAATCGCATGGTACTTAAACCCGGTGAAAACTCTCACCTCCGGTTCGTGGATATAGGGGCCAATATAGTCGAGAGGGAGGTCGTAGCCAATATCGCGGTAAAATTCACGGTAATTGGGATCAGCGGGGTACCCCTCTTGGTTGGACCACACTAAGCTAGTTAAGTTAAAGTCTCTGGCAAAAGCGTGAACACCATTGGGGCAACTAATTGGGGCATAGTTCCCATACTTGGCCGGCTCTTGGGCTAAAGCTAAACTTTGCGCTGCGAGTTGGAAATAGGCAATCTCCTCCTTTTGGAGGTACTCCTCTAATCCGGGGAAATAGCCACACTCGGGGAGCCAGAACCCTTTGGGGCGCCGTTTAAAATGGTTTATATGGGTTTGAATAGCCAACTCAATTTGGGCCTCAATGGCTGTAGGATATTGGCTGAAGAGGGGGAGATAGGCGTGGGTGGCTGCTGTTGTGATTAGGTCTAAGTGACCCGAATCCTCAAGGTCTTTAAACCCCTCTAAAATATTACACTGGTAGATTTCAAAGTAGTCTTCAAGGTTTTGGGTAATTTCATCGAGATACATCCGCGCCAACGAGAGACTTTCAGGAGCCTCGGCTGCACAGCGCACCAACTCTTTCTCCCCCAATTTTTGGTGGAGACGTAGGTAGTTGGTGAAGCGCCCCTGAAGAATAGGGTCGCTCAGCATAGTGCAAAGCGTGGGGGAGAGAGAGATTGTCACCCTAAATTTTACCCCATCACCCCTAAGACGTCTAAACATCCTTAAAAGGGGGAGGTAGGTTTCACTGATTGCTTCAAACAACCAATCTTCCTCTAAAAAGCGGGGGTATTCTGGGTGGCGCACATAGGGCATGTGAGCATTGAGTATTAGTCCAATATAATTTTTTCTCTTCATCAATTATCCATCCAAGTGTCTAGTTTGTCGGCGACCTCTTTGAGGAGAGGATTTTCAACCATCACCCCCCCCTTGGTCACTAATGAGGAAGTTAAAAGGGTAAAGCATGCCCTATCTTTTTGTAACTTGTCGAGGTGGTCCATCCAATAGCAGCGGGGGGTAAAGACCTTTTCAGATTGACTGAGGAGTCCATTATTGCCCTTCTCATCGCGGTAGAAGAGGGAGACAAGGTAGGAGCATCCCCTCTCGGGTAAGTTGATGTTCCAACTCGTATCTTCGCGTGAGACGTCGATATCAAACGAGTCGACCTCAACCAGCTGACTATTTTCTTTCAAAATGCTCACCCTAAGGAAAAACTCAAAAGGGACCTCTTTATGTTCAAGGCGCTGTAAATCGGTGGGGCAAATCGACCAATAAGCGTGGGCCCAATATGGATCTTTCAGCAAAAGATAAATTCTAGTCTCTGGGTAAAAATCGGGGAGGGGCTCCACCCCAGGCAGGGGCCCAACACTATTTAAAAGTTCGTGTTCTACAATGGTATTCATAAACCGGGGCTGGGTCGATGGGGAGTAGCTAGCCCCCTCGCCACCAAAGGTACTCATCCGCTCCTCGTAGAGCTCCTTGAGTGTCTCAACTAAATCTTCCCGATCCATCAACTTGACATCATCGATTCCCTCTTTTTTGGCTATGTAACGTAATTCGCTAATCGATAATGCATCTATGTTAACTGTGATCATTCTTTAACGTCTCCCCCAAAAAAATTAACACCAAGTTGTTTTATCGTAGAGAAATTGCTTTATTTAGTCAACACAACCCCATCTTGCCCTATTACCTTGGGGTCAACTTTTATGCTAAGATGCCGCATGGAAAAAAAAGATGCCAAACGGACCAAATTAATTATACACGGTCACTTCTATCAACCTCCTAGAGAAGACCCTCTTGTCGATATTATTCCTAAACAACCTTCAGCTAAACCTTATAACGATTGGAACGAGAAAATATTTGACGACTGTTATCGGGCCAACGCCTTTAGTCGCTACTTAAACAGCCAGGGACAAATAGAGGAGATTATCAACAACTACCAATACATCTCGTTCAACTTTGGCCCCACCCTACTCAAATGGATTGCCCACCACCACTACCCCACCTACCTCAAAATCTTAGAGGCTGACCGTCTCTCCTTAGAGAGATTAGGTCACGGTAACGCTATCGCTCAAGCCTACAACCATACTATCCTCCCCCTAAACACTCTTGAGGATATGCGGACTCAGATTGTTTGGGGTATCAACGATTTTAAGGCAACTTTCAACCGCCCAAGCGAAGGGATGTGGCTCCCAGAGACCGCTATCAATAGCGATGTTATCGATATCTTGGCCGAAGAGGGGATAAAATATGTGGTCCTCTCCCCCTACCAGTGTCACTCTGTAGAGGGGGAAAACTCAACTTGGATTAAAGTTAATGGAGAGAGTGTCCCCTATAGTGAACCCTATATAATTGAGGGGCGTCGTGGCTCTCAAATAGCCGCCTTCTTCTACCACGGAGCTCTCGCCTCCTCAATCAGTTTTGGCCACATGCTCACCGATGCCGATGCTATGTATGCCACTCTTAAAAAGATTAAAGAGCGCGACCAAGTCCCCCTTCTCCACACAGCTACCGATGGAGAGATCTATGGCCACCACGAACCCTTTGGTGATATGGCGCTAGCGGCCCTCACCCTCAAAGTTGAACGGGGAGAGGAGTTTGAATTTACCAACTACGGTGCCTACTTGGCCCAAAATCCCCCCACAAAGAGGGCCCTTTTAGTTGAGGGAGAGGCAAAGAGGGGGTCGAGTTGGAGCTGTAGTCATGGCGTTTCCCGCTGGTACAAAGATTGTGGGTGTACCACAGGAGGAGAGCCCTCTTGGAATCAGAAATGGCGTACCCCTCTAAGGGAGGCTTTTGACCTCTTAGCTAAAGAGATTGACACAATTTACCTGAGAGAGATGGCAAAAATCCTCCCCTCAAAGGTTGACCCCACCCGCCTACTCCACCGTTACAACCTCGTTATTAGCGACCTAATTACACCACAAGAGTTTATCGCTGAAATCGAAGATGAGTATCAAATAAAAGTTACCGATAAAGCGACCTTCGCTACTCTCTTAGAGGGGATGCGCTTTAAACACTATATGTACACCTCCTGTGGTTGGTTCTTTAGCGATTTAGCCGGTATTGAACCGAAACAAAATATCCACTACGCAATTAGAGCTATCACCCTCTACCAGCGCTTTAGTGGGGAAGACCTCTACCTCCTAATTGAACCAACTTTAGCTCTAGCAAAGAGTAACCGTTCTACTGGGGGCAATGGAAAAACAATTGCCAAGAAATATTTAGGTGAGAAGGATGGTGCCGTTGAAGCTGCCCTCTTCTTCTTAATCAACCAGGTGTTGACCAAAGCCGAGGGGCACATTACAACCTACGGCACCTACTCTCTCGACCGCCTAGAGGGGAAAGAGGGCCTCTTCTATATCGAAGTAACCCACCAAAAACTGTTTGAAAAGAGCTCATTTAAGGTGGAGGTTGATACCTCTATTGAAGAGGGCTACTCAGCTAAGGTGAGCGATTTAGAGCGGGGGAGTATCACCAACTTTACCTCTGAGCAGATTCCTGAGCGGGTATTAGACTCAATTTACATCTGGATTGACAACTACCTCAGTATCTTCGATGACGAAGAGCTTAAACGCCTCTCTATCGGGATAAAACACTACCTCCTCTTAACAAAAAAGGGGCGCCTCTCAACCTCCCAAACCCTCTATATCGAGAACATGGGGAGCTGTTTAAGGGCTCTACGCTCTCTATTTACCAACAGTCGCCTCACCACCTGGAAAGTGAAGAGGGAGAGTATCTCACTCTTGTTGACCTTTATCTGTATCAAGGGGCGCCAGAGTGAGCAAGCAATCGTTCAATCGATCTTCTCCGATGAGATTAAACGTATCGCTTATGAAATTGAGGCTGATGGGTTGTCGTATGAGCTTGGCTCCTACCTCTTAGATATCATAGAGGTGGCACAAGAGCATAAAATTGGGGCCACCCTAACGGTAGCCCAAGAGGTGCTCTACCCCATAATCAGGGGGAATTCCTTCAACCCCCCCCGCATGCTTCGTCTTTTAGAGGAGTTGCGCGCTAAGCTAAACTTTGCCCCCGCCCAATAGTGCTTTGGCATGGAGGCGGGCGCTCTCATCTTCCCCATCGCCACTCAACATTCGGGCGATTTCTCTAACCCGCTCCTCCCCCTCCACCGGGGTGAGCTGGGTATAAGTTCGCCCTCCGCTAACTATTTTTTCGACAACGAAGTGTTGGTTGGCTTGGCTCGCTATAGTGGCAATGTGGGTAATCACAATGATTTGACGCGTCCGGGCTAGCTCCCCCATCTGCTCGCCAACTGCAATAGCAACAGCCCCCCCTATTCCAGCATCAATCTCATCAAAAATGAGGGTCTCAATGGCATCATTTTCAGCTAAAGCACTCTTAATTGCCAACATCACTCGCGAGAGTTCTCCCCCTGAAATGATCTCTTTTAATCTCCTTAAGGGCTCCCCTAAGTTGGCAGAGAAGAGAAACTCGATGTGATCTGCCCCATTGCTACTCAACTCTTTGTCTTCACAGCTGATTGTAAAATTGACGTGGGGCATCCCTAAGTGGACAAGGCGCGCCGCTACCACTTGCTGAAGTTCAAGGGCCACTTTTTTGCGCTCACCACTCAACTTCTTACCCATCACATTTAACTCCCCTTCGAGCACCTCAATTTTATCTCTTAGTTGCTGAAGGGCCTCATCATCCCCCTCACTTTGAGAGAGCTTCCCCACCACTTCGTCGCGGTAGGCAATCACCATCTCAAGGGTTGGTCCATATTTCTTTTTGAGGCGTTGTAGCTGAGCTTGTCGCCCCTGCAGAGAATCGAGGCGCTCTTGGGAGAAGGTGATTGATGAGAGGCGTCCCCTAAAAGTCTCAACAAGGTCTTGGGTCTCTACATAGAGCGACTCGAGGCGCTCATAACTCTCAATTAAAGCGCTGTCGCCGCGACTCGCCTTTTGAATTGCCTGAAGGGCAATGGCTAAGGAGGAGAGTCCCCCCTCCCCCTTGAGGGTTGTGTAGGCCAACTCAAGGTTCTCACTAATTGTCTCGTATTGGCTGAGGAGCTTAATCTCATCATCGAGAAGCTCATCCTCCCCCTCTTTAAGGTCACTTTTTACCAACTCATCAGCTACAAATTGGAGATAGTCGGCCTCTCTCTGGATTTGGGCCAAACTCTTTTCGAGGTTTTCTTCCTCTCTCTTAAGCTCTTCCACTAGGCGAAACTGTTTAGTCAATGCATTGCGTTGAGCATCGAGATTTCCGTAGCTATCGAGAACACGTCGTTGGTTATCGTTGTAGAGGAGCGATTGGTGTTGGTGCTGTCCGTGGATATCGAAAAGGGCGGTAGCGATCTGGTTTAAATCAGCTTTTCGCATCAGTTGGGATTGGATGTAGACAAAGCTCCTTCCTCCCCTCTTGACCACCCTCCTTAAGAGGAGGGTCTCCTCCTCAGCCTCTATCTGGAGCTCTTTGAGGAAGTCGTAGATTTCACTCTCCTTAGGGATTGAAAAAAGGGCGCTAACTGTCGCCTCTTCGGCGCCACTGCGCACAACAGAGCTCTCAACTGTCTCCCCTAAAAGGAGTCCCAAGGCGCCCAATATAATCGACTTACCAGCCCCTGTCTCGCCACTGAGGACATTGAACCCCTCACTAAAATCGATCTGGAGGTCTTCAATTAGGGCTAGGTTGTGAATCGATAGACTCTCAAGCATGCATCCCCCCCGACCAGTTGAGTTTATCGCGGATAACCTCGTAGTAGTTGCGTTGTGGGGAAGCGATAATCAACGCTTTGGAACGGGCTTTCTCAATGGTCACCTCATCCCCCTCTTCAAGGGCAAAATGGACTTGTCCATCAATTGTAAGCGAGACTTGAGTCTTCTGCCTCTCGCCAACTCTAATCATCACTACATCCTCGCCATCAACCACTAGGGGGCGGTTGGAGAGGGTGAAGGGGCACACCGGATTTATTATTAAAGCGTCTAGATTGACATCTAAAATTGGCCCTCCAGCGGCCAACGAGTAGGCTGTAGAGCCGGTGGGGGTAGCAACAATTATACCGTCGCTCCTAATTTTACCGGTGTGGGTGCTGTTTATAAAGAGGTCGAGCAAGACCATCTTTGAAATTCCGGTGGCTGAGAGGGTGGTCTCATTGAGACCATGGTCGAGAAACACCTTCTCCCCTTTGCGCGTAACACTTACACGGAGCATTAAGCGCCTTGAGACGGGGGCTTGGTTAGCTTCATAGAGTTCAAAGGCTTCACGCCACTCACTTTTGCAGATCTCCGTTATAAAGCCGAAGGTGCCAAAATTGACCGCCAACATGGGAATTCCGTGGGCATGGAGGAGGCGCGCACACGAGAGGACAGTCCCATCTCCCCCCAAACAAATCGCTAGATTGGTATCGCGGTGGAGGGTTATCTCCTTAAAGGAGGCGAAGGTGAGGTTGAGGTCGAAAGGTATTTGGCGCTTCTCCAGGTAGGTTTTAATCTCTTCGATTATCTCCTGCCCCTCCATTTTTCTCTGGTTGGCCAAAACTACAACCCTTTTAATCTCTCTTTTTTGATTAGCCATCGACACTCTCCTATGGTAGGTGTGCTAAAACTTTCTCCACCTGACGAACCTGTTCTTTGGTCAAAAACGGATAGAGGGGGAATCGTAACGCCCGGGTAATAGCTGGAATTGCCTGCGGGTAGAGGTCAAACCTCTCGAGGGCGTCATCAATAACCCTATTCTCAAAAGCAAAGGCGACACTAACCCCGTTATTGAGGCAAAACTTTTGGGCTTGTTGGGCTTTCGCCTCCAATAGAACCACAAAAGATGCTCCATTACTCTGGTAATCGATCTCGTTAATCCCAAATAGGGTATGTTTACCCTTCATTAAGGATAACCTATATCTCTCAAATATTGCCCCTCTTTTTTCAATATTTTTCCTCAGTTCCCCCAATTGAACCACGCCGAGGGCTGCATTGAGGTCGGCTAAGGCGACGTAGGGGAGGTCGGGAGCAACTAGAGTCGCCAAGCGTTTCCCAATCGCCTCATCGGCGGTCAAGATGGTAGCCCCTCCAGCGGTAGAGACTACAGCTGCCTCTTCAAAAGAGGCGACCACCACATCGCCAATCGTTCCGGCTGTAATCTCATCGTAACAGCTCCCAATCGATTCACTGATGTCCTCTATAATGGGGACTTCCACCTCTCTCCAAAGGGGAGTAGTCACCATATTTCCATAAGGCTCATAGAGAATTAGGGCATCGATACGCCCCGTGTAGTTTATAAAGTCGTCGTACCCAATAACACCGGTTTCGCTGTCGATATCGAAAATATGGGACGAGTAACCGAGAGAGGTTATCACATTTTGATAGAACTTAGGAGAGAGGGCTGAGATCCCAATAACGGCATCTGAGGGGAGGTCTAAACTTAATAGTGCAATCCTTAGGGCATATATAAGGTCACGGAGAGTCACCCCATACCCCTCAATTCCTAAAAACTCTTTTAGGAGCTGGGTAAATTGTTTAGTGCTCTCCCCCACCCCAATTTGCTCATCAGCCATCGTCTGTAAGACGGCACTCATCTCTTTACGACGGATTGTTGGTTTCTCTAGTGCTATATTCATAGCTATAGAATAGGAAAGATGAGCCACTTCTGCAAGCATCTTTAAGACAAAAAAAAGGCCCGGCAACGACCTACTCTCCCGCCTATTGGCAGTACCATCGGCGCAAGAGGTCTTGACTGCCGTGTTCGGGATGGGAACGGGTATGGCACCTCTGCTATGGTCACCGGACCAGAGTT
>DUOJ01000137.1 GCA_012838895.1 Spirochaetales bacterium | reverse complement strand
TTTTTATCGGTAGTGTGCTTACTTATAAGGGTAGAAGAGAGGGAGGCGACAAACTGGTCGAGGTTGTTTGATTTAACAACCGCCCGCTTTCCTTGACTCACCTCTAGTAGACCCTTCGCTTCGAGTTGCTTAAAAGCCTCTCTAATTGACCTTGAGCTGGCATTGAAAGTTTCAGCTAACTCTTGCTGTGATGGTAGAATATCACCAGCGGCATAGACTTTATTGAGAATAAGCTCCTCTATTTGACGAGCGATTAATGATGACTTAGTTTCTGAGCTAAATGATTGAATCATAGGACCCTCCAACATTATCGATAGTATCGCATAATTAGGGAAAAAATGATATATCTATAACAACATTGCTCAAAGAAAAGTTAGAGGTTGGGCAACTTCTTGCATTATTTTGAAGGATTTCCCTAATATAGACCCAATTAAACCAGATAGCCGTTAATATGGCTTTAGCTCCTCGAGAACTTCTCTTTGAACCAGTTGACCCACCGCTTTCCAGCCTCTTTATCACTCTTCTTCTTAAAGTCACGAACCGCCTTCTCTAGGGAGATGCTGTGGCGGTGACCATGCTTTAGGTCGTCCCAGTGGCGCACTATCCAGAGGTAGAGATCGCCATACGCCCTCCCCGGATAGGAGCGCAAGATGTTCTCCTCTTTTGTCAACTCAACAATGGGCAAATAGACCGTCTCATACCACGAGATTGCCGCTTCGTCGAAAGGGATCTCCTCTTTGCGCGTCTCATTGATATAGTACTTGTGGACTAAGATATGGTTGACTATCTCGGGGTACATTCCAGGGGAGGTGAACTTTAAGAGCTCTCGGTCGGCAAAGGGGAAGTTGTACTCCTTAAAGAACTGCTCCGCCTCGTATTCGACAACTCTTTTGATGAGTTGCTGGCGCGTTAAGCCTGGTTCCAACTTAATTTGTGAGTCGAGTTCAACCACCTCAGCGTCGATGAACTCCACTTTCTGCATCTTTGCTACCGAGACGCGGTGGTGTCCATCGCGGACAAAATAGTGCTCCCCCAACTTAAAGACACTGATGGGAGGTAGTATAATTTGGCGGTTAAGCGCCTCATCGATACTTTGCCAGCGGGTGCGTAGCATATCTTTACGGGGGTAGAAAGCGAGGGTGAAGTCGTGGTAGCGCCCCTCACTCCCAATTATTTTATCAACAGGGATTGGCATCACTCCGCGGTAGGTCTCCATGCTAGGCTTGAGCAACTTAGTCACCTCGTAGAGCGAGAGGAGCTCAGTGCTCTTCCAGCTTAACAGCGAGAAAAACTGCTGCAACCTTCCTCGGCTACGCGCCTTATTAAAATTATCGTGGCTCGTCATGGTTAGACTCCTTGTTAATCAGATAACTGCCGTAGACATTAATTATCTCAGTCTCGTGATAAAAAAGGCTCCGCTCTTCGTTTAAGTCGTGGAGATGGACATGGCCGTGAATTAAGTAGCGGGGCTTAAAGCGCCGCATCAGATAGAGAAAGCCCTTAAAGCCAGTGTGGCACTGGTCATCACAGTCCCCCAACCCATAGGGGGGGGCGTGGGTTATTAAGATATCGAGGTAGCGCCCATAGCGGAGCCGGTTATAGAGGAGACGGGGGATCAGCTTGAAAATCCGCCAATTCATCTGGAAGTTGGAGTATTGGTGCTCCCCACAGTTGTAGCGCATCGACCCGCCTAAGCCAGCTAGAAGGAGACCGGTATTAGGGTCCCTTATCCCCTTCCCATCGATAAAGTCCCCTCCAACTCCCCAGTTAGCTTTGTAGTTCCGCATCTCAGTGACCCAGTTTGGTTTGATATAACGGTGGAGCTTCTCTGTGTGGTGGTTTCCAAAGACAAAATAGAAGGGTTTGTTTAAGCTAGAAATAATAAACTCGTAGTAAGAGAGGGGTAAGTCGCCACACGAAACGACAAAATCGACCTCTTTGTAGCGCTCTACTACATTTGGAGAGTAGACCAAAGGGTCCTTGGTGTCGGCTACGCAGAGTATCTTCACCAGCCTACTCCAAGGGCCACTTCTTCACTATTAAGCGAACAAGCGCTGAAAAAGAGAGCTTGACCCTCTCTCCTGTCTCTAACACCTCTTGATGCGATAGGGGGTTTTCTAAAATTCCTGCGGCCATGTTGGTCATACAGGAGATTCCCAAAACCTCCATCTTGGCGTGGTTGGCGGCAATTACCTCAGGGACGGTCGACATCCCCACCGCATCGGCTCCACAGAGGCGGGCAAAGCGCACCTCAGCGGGGGTCTCAAAGTTGGGACCACTGAAGAACTGGTAGACCCCCTCTTTGAGGTCAATGCCCAACTCTTGAGCCGCTAAGCGGGCAACTTTACGGAGCTTCTCTGGGTAGGCCCGACTCATATCGAAGAAGCGCTCTCCCAGCGATTCAATATTCTCCCCACGCAGAGGGCTATCTGGAATCAGCTTAATGTGGTCACTGATTAACATCAAATCGCCAGCGCTCCACCTCTCATTGACACATCCGGCAGCGTTGGTCACCAAGAGGTTCTTAATCCCCATCGTTGCCATCATCTGTACTGGGTAAGCACACTCACGGAGGGTGTACCCCTCATAGTAGTGGCTACGACCCTGCATCACTAAGAGGCGTCGCCCCTCGAGGTAGCCAGCGACTAAGCGACCGGCATGCCCCTTAACGGTTGAGGTGGGGAAGTGGGGTATCTCTTTATAGGGAATTCTTATTTTTTCTTCTAATTCATCAGCTAAGCCACCCAACCCTGAACCTAAGATTATGGCAATCTCAGGGAGGGGGTCACCAATCATCGAGAGGACATAAGCCGCCGAATCTTTTAGTTGCACCATCTACACCTCCATCACAAGGGGCCTTTGATCAAAAGAGACCCGCCTTAAGTTATCATTTAAAATTCGTTTCATATAGGTGTGGTCAAGCTCTAGCTGGTAGGTAAGGCGCACTAGTAGCTCTTCGCCTATCACATTTTGTTCACTAAAGAGGTAAATTAGGGCTTTTTCAGCTAAGTAGTCGCTCTTTAGGGCATTCATATAGATCGCTTCTTTATAGCGTTCCTCCATATGGCGGTAGAGAAAGCTCTTTGAAATATTCTCTTTAAGAGCTCTGAGTTCCCCCCTTAAAGGCTCCTCATCCCCTCCAGCTGCCCGCTCCCCCAGTGGTTTAAGGTGTAAGAAGGTGTACTCTTTCCCAGGGAGGTAGTGGTGTTCATCGCAGCGTG
This sequence comes from Spirochaetales bacterium, assembly GCA_012838895.1. GTDB lineage: Bacteria > Spirochaetota > Spirochaetia > Sphaerochaetales > Sphaerochaetaceae > DUOJ01. The sequence continues at coordinate 577 of DUOJ01000137.1, read as the reverse complement.
CTGCGTAGTTGGGATCAACCGCCCCCACCCTCTCCTCATCGCCCCCTACTATGATTAGGGGATCGAAGTAGAGGGCCGGACACTCCTGATTGTCAACTAAGTAGTAGCGGTAGGTGTAGAAGGCGTCGTTGAGGCAGTTGTGGTGTTCACAGTAGGCCGTTAGGGGAATCACATCGGTAGCCGTATCGAGAATTAACCTGGCGGTAGAGTTGAAAATCTCACGCCGGAAGTTGAGAATCAAAGTGGGGAAGATAAACTGCACCCCTCGCTCTAGGCTATGGTTTTGAACCACATAGGCGAGGCGCTCATCAAAGAAAGAAGCTTCATCAATGATAATTGTCCCAGCGTGGCTGTTTTGAGCTAATACCTCTTCAAGGTCGAACGAATCTTTGATAAAAGCAATATTCTCACCACACTCAACATACCCTCCACGGAAAGGGAGGGCGTTATCGGGGTAGTCTCTGAAACGGAAGCGGTCAATTTGGGAGCGGACATAGAAGAGGTGACGGCGATCAACCCCCTCAGAGGTGGTGAGGGTCGCCACTGCGTCCCCTTTTCTACGAGCTACCTCGCCGTC
>DUOJ01000136.1 GCA_012838895.1 Spirochaetales bacterium | reverse complement strand
GCGTAGAGGATACCAACCATTGAGCCCATCGAGTTAGAGATTATCAAATCGGGGACAATCCCCTCCTCTTCTAAGTATTTTAAGACCCCGATGTGGGCAAAGGCGCGCGCTGACCCCCCGGAGAGAACTAAGGCAATTGGGTCACGTTCCCCTTGGGTCCTCTCCAAAATCCTCTCCCTAAAAGAGTGGTCGCCATACAAAATTGGAATGGTTGAGCTTAAAACATCGTTTGAATTGTTGGCCACACTAGTGGGAAATTCGATTGCTCCAAAGAGGGAGAAGACCAGAGTTAACAAAACGAGACTTACTACTAATCTTTTGTTACCTCTCACAAAAACCCCCTATAGAGTGATACCAATCATACCTTAAAACCTTGAGAGGTAGCAACAATGTTTACCCTATAAAGATTCTAAAACAGCCTCTAAGAGGGAGAGTCCTTCAAAAACCTCTTCAACGGTAATAGTTAAAGGGGGGACAAAGCGGAGGATATTTTCCCCAGCTGAACCGACTAAGAGTCCCGCTTGACGACATTCATCGATTACCCCACGTGAAGGAATAGTGAGCTCCATTCCCATCATAAGAGCCACCCCTCGCACCTCTTTCACAAGGTGGCTATGACGATTTTTGATTGCAGTGAGCCCTTCAAAGAGGGCTTGACCACTCTCTTGAACCCCTTTAAGAAACCCCTCTTTGCTAATGTAATCTAAGACATAACTGGCTGCGGCAGTTGCGAGGAGATTGCCCCCAAAGGTGGCTCCGTGGTCTCCGGGGACAAAAATTGAGGCAGCTTTAGGGCCAGTTACAATGGCCCCAATGGGAACCCCTGAACCCAGCCCTTTAGCTAAGGTCATAATGTCGGGAAGCACTCCCATCTTTTGCCAAGCAAAATAGTGACCGGTACGCCCCAAGCCACACTGCACCTCATCCAAGATTAAGAGGAGGTCGTTCTCGTCACAAATTTCTCTGATTCCCCTTAAGAACGCCTCTTGGGCAACTTTGATCCCCCCCTCTCCTTGAATCGCCTCCACCATGATGGCACAGGTGTTAGCGTTAACCAACGCTTTGACACTCTCGAGGTTGTTGTAGTGCCCATATTTAAAGCCCCCTACCATTGGCTTAAAGGCCTCTTGGTACTTTGTTTGCCCCGTTGCACTGAGAGAGCCGAGGGTGCGTCCATGAAATGAGTTCTCCATCGTAATAATCTCACTGCGCCCATTGCCAAACTTGCGAGCCATCTTAATGGCCCCCTCGTTGGCTTCGGTTCCGCTGTTACAAAAGAAAACCCGCTCCATCCCGCTGAGCTTCGTCAGCTTTTCAGCCGCCTCGATAGCCCACTTATTCCAGTAGAGGTTGGAGCAGTGTAAAAGACCGTTGTCAATCACCTCTTTAAGGACCTTATTTAATCCAGGGTCGTTGTAACCGAGAAGATTGACAGCAATCCCCCCCATCATATCTAAATACTTTTTCCCCTCTATATCTTGTAGATAGCGCCCCTCGCCCCCGTTAAGGACAATGGGGTATTGGGCGTAAGCGTTGACAAATACTCTCTTTCCCCTCTCAATCATCTTGGTCTCCTATTTTGTAAGCATTGTACCAATACCTTCGTTGGTGAAGATCTCTAACAGTAGGGCATGGGGGATGCGTCCATCTAAGATGTGGACACTTTGGACTCCCCGTTTAATCCCCTCGATGCAACATTCGGTTTTAGGAATCATCCCCCCCGTAATAGTTCCATCGGCGATGTAGGCTTCTGCCTCACTGAGTGAGAGTTGGCTAAAACGAGATTCGCTGTCGTTCACATCTTTGAGAATCCCCTCTACATCGGTTAAGAAGACCAACTTCTGGGCATTGAGCGCCCCGGCTATGGCACTAGCGGCGTAATCGGCATTAATATTGTAGGTGTTCCCCTCCCAGTCGGTCCCTATGGGGGAGATAACCGGAATAAAATCTTGTTCTATTAACGAATTTAAGAGGGCCGTCTTAACCTTAACCACCTCCCCCACAAAGCCAATATCTTTTCCATCAACCAACTTCTTACGGGCTAAGAGGGTTTGACCATCTTTGCCGTTAATCCCTACAGCATCGATTCCTTGTCTCTGGAGTGACAGGACCAGGTCTTTGGAAATTGTCCCCGATAACACCATCTCAGCGATCATGGCGGTCTCGCTATCAGTGACCCGTAGCCCATCGACAAACGACGACTTTTTACCAAGCCTCTCCATCATCTCACTGATTGAAGGGCCTCCACCGTGAATCACAACGGGGCGCATCCCAATCATCTTCATCATCGCAATGTCTTTCATGGTGGAGTTCTTAATCTCTGTGTCGCTCATGGCGCTCCCCCCATACTTCACCACTACAATTGAGCCGGCAAAGCGTTGGATGTAGGGGAGAGCCTCTATTAAGACACGGGCCTTCTCTATCTCTCGCTTCATATTCAACTTCGGTAATCTCCATTTATCTTCACATAATCGTAGGAGAGGTCACACCCCCACCCTCGAGCCGTACAACTCCCCTCACTTAGTTCAACCCAGAGGGTAATCTCCTTCTCATTTAAAATCTCTTTGGCTAACTTCTCATCAAAGGGGAGAGGAAGCCCCCCCTGGAACACCTCAATGCTCCCAGCTGGGCTACTGTAGGCAAGAGAGACCCCTTCAGGGTCAAAGCTAACCCCCGAGTAACCCATGGCACAAAGGGTCCTCCCCCAGTTGGCATCGCTCCCAAAGAGGGCTGTTTTAACCAAGTTGCTCCCCACAATAGAACGGGCTAAGGTGCGTCCATCCTCGACAGTGGCAGCCCCTTTGATCTCAACCGTTAATAATTTAGTGGCTCCCTCCCCATCTTGGACTATCATCTTGGCCAGAGTGGTATTGACGTAATTAAACGCCTCTTTGAAGAGTTGAGCACTGCTACTCCCCTCTACAATTTTTACGCCACTGGCTCCGTTGGCAAAGGCCAAGAGGGTGTCGTTGGTACTCGTATCTCCGTCAACACTTATCATGTTGTAACTCTCAGCGACACTCTCTAGGAGGAGCTTCTCTAAATAGTCTCTCTCAACCTCCCCATCGGTGGTGACGAAGGCGAGCATTGTCGCCATATTGGGGTGGATCATCCCCGACCCCTTAGCCATCCCCCCGATGCGTACGCTTTGCCCCTCTATAACAATCTCAACAGCAACCTCTTTAGTGAAGGTGTCGGTTGTTAAGATTGCTTGGGCGAGGTCATTGGCAGGGGCTCCTAAGGTGTTAACACACGCTTTAATTCCTGGTAAAACCTTCTCCATCGGCAGAGGAACCCCAATAACGCCGGTTGAGCAGAGGAGGATCTCCTCCCTCTTAATCTTCAATTCATTAGTCGCATAAGCGACGCTAGTTTCAAGGTCGCTCCACCCCTGGCTCCCGGTAGCAGCATTGGCATTGCCACTATTGACCAGCAGAGCACGCACCCCATCCCCCTTCTCAACAATCCTTTGGCTATAGATAACCGGAGCAGCCTTAACACAGTTGGTGGTAAAAGCACCTGCTACAGTGGCCACCTCTTGGGAGAGAAGAAGGGCTAAATCGAGCTTACTCTTCTTAAGGCCAGCCGCTACAGCAGCCCCCTTATAACCCAATGGGGAGAGTATTCCACCTTCAATTATTTTCATCACAATCTCCTCTAGATGGGGAAGGCTCCTAAAGCCTCTAACCCACTTGTTTCTGGGAAGTTAAATCTAATGTTCATATTTTGAACTGCTTGACCGGCAGCCCCTTTAACGAGGTTATCGAGGGCGCCAAAGGCAATTAAGGTGTTGGTGCGCCCATCAACTACGTAGTTGATATCACAAAAGTTGGTCCCTTTAACCCAGCGTGTCTCAGGTAAGATTCCCGGAGGTAGGAGCCTTATAAATTTCTCATCTTGGTACCATTTCTGGTAAGCTGATTCTACCCTCTCAAAGGTTACTCCTCTCTTTAGCTTAGCGTAGAGACTCACCAAAATCCCCCGGTTCATCGGAATTAAGTGGGGGGTAAAGGAGAGGGTAATACCGTCTCTCCGTCTCCCTTTAGAAGCTGCCAACGAGAGGTACTCCTCAATCTCGGGGGTGTGGCGGTGAGTGGTCACCCCATAGGCTTTAATTGACTCGTTGCACTCTGAGTAGAGGGAGGTGAGTTTCTCCCCCCTTCCCGCCCCAGAGACCCCCGACTTGGCATCGATAACAATCGACTCCTCTTCGATTAGTCCCTCCATTAGGAGGGGCCAGGCTGTCAAAATTGAGGTTGTGGTGTAACACCCTGGGTTAGCAATTAAATTGGCCCCCTTTAGCTCTTCGCGGTAGAGTTCACACAGCCCATAGACCGCCTCTTTAACTAGAGCCGGATTGGGGTGGGTGGTGTTGTACCACTTCTCGTAGACCTCCACATTTTGAAGTCTGAAGTCGGCTCCTAGGTCGATAACCACACACTCTTCAAGGTGCGCGTGACTCAAGTATTGGCTCGAGACATTGTGGGGAAGCGAGAGGAAGAGGAGGTCTACCTCTTTGACAAGAGCTGGGATATCGGCACCGACTAAAGGGGTGTCGTAGATTTTATAGAAGTTGGGATAGATAGCTGAAAACGCCTCACCGTTGTAGCTTTGGGAGGCCGCTACTATCTTCTCGACTTGGGGGTGGTTAACCAAGAGGCGCATAAGCTCACTTCCGGCGTAACCTGTAGCCCCTATAACTCCAACTGAAATCATCTTAAATTCTCCTTTCTATGTATATATATGCAAATATCAATTTTGTATACCCCTATTAGTGTATATTTATGCATAATATGCCCTTTTACATTATTTTCAATTTAAGTTGCATTTGCAACCCACTCTTTTCTTTAATTATGGTAGGGTAAATTGATGCGTAGAGTTGAAAATAGGCTTAGTGAAGCTGAGGCTTTAGAGATTGTCTCGCAAGGTGAATTTGCAACCCTCTCCCTCGTTGATAGTGAGGGGAATCCTTATGGAGTCCCCATCTCGTATGCTCTAACGGGAAATACAATCTATATCCATGGAGCTAGAGAGGGGCATAAGATCTCCCTCTTGACCCACAACCGTGAGGTTTGCCTCACCGTGGT
>DUOJ01000135.1 GCA_012838895.1 Spirochaetales bacterium | reverse complement strand
GGTCCCGTTGGCCTCAATGGGCTTGTCACCTCGAAATGGCTCTTAGGTGGTGAGGGGCACACTGTAGCCACCTACGCTGCGGGGCGACCCTTCAAGCATATAGAGTTAGAAAACGATAAATCAGAATTGTACGGTGGTGAATAAAATGGGACGCGATATTTCTAAAGTACATCGGGCAGTGGTTAAGGTGGGGACAAATCTGATCTCTTCAAAAAATGGCATCGATAATGCTCGAATTGATCAGGTAGTAGACGATATTGCGGGGCTACGCGAGCGGGGTGTCCAAGTTCTCCTCGTCTCTTCAGGGGCCATTGGGTTGGGGGCTAAAGAGCTCAAGCGCACCACCGCCGTGCGCCAAGTTGCCTTGCGTCAGGCGTGTGCCTCAATTGGACAGCCCTTATTGATGAGTCATTACCGGGAAGCTTTTGAAAAACACTCCCTAATTTGCTCTCAAATCCTCCTCACTCGGAGCGATATGAATCAGCGTAAAACTTTCGTCAACCTTAAAAATTCAATTGATACCCTATTGGAACTGGGAGTTATCCCCATAATTAACGAGAACGACGTTGTCAGTATTGCTGAGATTGGGACCGCCTTTGGCGATAACGACCGTCTCAGCGCCTTTGTGGCGAGTAAGATTGATGCCGATCTATTAGTGATTCTCACCGATATTGCTGGCCTCTACGATAAAGATCCCCATCTCCACAGTGACGCTAAGTTGCTAAGTGATGTAGTTTCAATTGATGAGACAATTTTAAGCTACGGGGGAGGAACCAGTGGTGCCTTCTCAACTGGTGGGATGCGCACCAAACTGTTGGCTGCTAAAATAGCCACCTTTGCCGGTTGTGCCACCGTAATCGCCAGCGGTTATGAGGAGAGGGTGTTACAGAGAATTTTCGATGGAGAGACTTTGGGAACCTATTTTCACCCTCAAGAGGGGATGAAGCAGCGTCAGCGCTGGATTATTAACACCGCCCCAGAGGGGACAATTTGGATTGATGATGGGGCTGTAGCTGCCCTTAGGGCCCATAAGAGCCTCCTTCCTAGTGGGGTTGTTGCCGTTGAAGGGGTTTTCCATGGGGGTGATGTGGTGATGGTTAATAAGATTGCTAAGGCGGTCCCCTACTACAACTCTACCGAAATCTTAAAAATGGCAGGCCACCAAGGACGCGATATCCCCTCTAACGCTAGAAAGGGGAAAAGTGTTGTACTTTTTAGGCCCGAAGATATAGTATTCTTAGATAATGGACAGTAGCTATCAAATTTTTCACAGAAAACAAGATATTGGTAAACGGATTAGTTTGCTCCACCGCGAGCAACCCCTCTCAATTGGAGTTGTCTGTTTGGAGAAGGGGGAGGCGTTAGCCCGCTCAATCGAGCACCTTATTGAGCGCTACCCATACCCCTTGCACGTCTTGATGTTTGAGGACCAGGGGCGCATTCAAGACCTCATTAAGCGCTTCCCCTCAGTCACCTTTATAGTCTTTAAGTTGCCCACCTCTTTGGGTGTGATGGGCAATGTGTTGGCTAACGAGTGTTACTCAACCTTCTTCTACCTCACCCGCAGTGACCTACGCCACCAAGTCGACGACTTTGAGGGGGCCATTGAAATCCTAAACCGTAGTGATAAACCCTCCGTTGTCACCCCCGTTTTAACCAACCGCATTGGGGAGAAGATCCCCTCAATTCAAATTCCGCTAGTTAGGGGCAATTATATCGACCCTATTTCATTCTTTCCTAAAGAGGAGTTATCAGCGACGCTTTACCCATTTTTGGGAGTTGGGCTCTATGAGCGGGCCCTTTTTCAACGCCTTAGGGGCTTTGATGATGAGATCGAGAGTGACTACTGGCAAACCTTAGATTTTGGAGCGCGCTCGTGGCTCTACGGCTACCCAATTTACAATACCCCCCTCCTCAGGTCGACCTTCTTTGAGCGCCAATTTGTGATTGAAGACCGCAGTGACGCGGTGGGGATGAATCGGGTCCACACCCGCTCCCTCGGGGTGCGCCAAATAGGGGGTAAAAACTATATTCGACGGGTCCGTCGCTACCAAGACAACCACCTACAAGAGGAGATGAAAAGGCGTCTGCCTCTCTATAAAACCGACTTTCACCAACTTATCGAGCAGTGGCAAGTGACATGAAGCGCCTCTTTATCCCCCTTCTCATCTTACTAATTGCCACCCCTTTAATTGCTGCTACCCCCTTCACTTCTCCCGTGAAGAGGGTAATTCTTGATGCGGGCCATGGTGGAGAGGACCCGGGAGCAGTTGGTTCTTTATCAAAAGAGAAAGAGATTACCCTAGCGGTGACTAAACTTTTAGCAAAAGAGCTGACAGAGGGGGGCCTTGAGGTGATGCTGACACGTGAGAGTGACACCTTCCTCTCCCTTGAAGAGCGGGTATCTATTGCTTCTGGAGAGAACCCAGGGGTGGGACACTCTCTCCTCTTTGTCTCAATTCACGCCAACTCATCTACTTCGCCCCAAGCACAAGGGTTTGAGGTGTTAATCAAGAAGAGTGGCCACTGGGTCCATTTCTTAGAGGCGACTAGTAGCGACTGGCAAATAGGGCGCTATGCTACAGCCACTGCCTCGCAACTCAACACCGCCCTCAACCGTCAAAATCTTCTGTTGGCAACTGCCGTAAACCACTCAATTGCCCGCTACTATCCTGAGATGTCTAACCGAGGGGTTAAAGAGCAAGATGTTTGGGTCCTCAATGGGTCTAAAAACCCCTCAGTCTTAGTAGAGATAGGATTTATCAGCAACCCCCTAGAGGAGAAGCTGATGTTAGAAGGGGGGTGGCAAGCTAAGATGGCTAGCGCTATTGCTGAAGGACTCTTTGATTACATTAGCGGTTATTGAGTTTTTGGAGCCCCTCGACAGCTAATCTTGTTTTTAGCCTCTTTAGTTCACTAGAGAGGGAGACCTTGTAGATATGGGGGTTCATTAGTCGCTTGTAGCTTGGGTGGAATGCATCTAACCCCTCTAGGGTGTACTTCTGGAGTTCTTTGACCGGAGGATTGAGTTTTGTCCTTTTGCCCCCCTCCATACAGAGTTGCAGCATTGGTTTTACACTCTTAAACCGCCCTTGGCGCATAGTAAAAAAGTCAACTTCACTGAAGGGGTGGTAGAAGAGATAATCTTGGTCGAGTTCAATTTTCTCATCCTCTAGTGTGATTAGGTCGGCAATGGGTGAGTCGTTTTCATCAAAGAAGCGCCACACCTGTTTACGCCCTGGGTTGGTCGCCTTCTCAAAGCTGTTGGTGATTTTCATCGTCTCTAGCCAAGAGCCATTCTCCATCTGGCGGGCAGAGAGTTTATAGACCCCATTAAGGGAGCTTTGGGAGCCACCAGTTACTAAATGGGTCCCAATACCCCACGAATCGATGGGAACATTGTCGTGAATCAAGGTCTCGATGATATGTTCATTGAGGTCGTTGGAGGCGTAGATGCGGGCCGCCTCAAGGCCAGCTTGGTCGAGCTTCTTCCTAATTTCGCGTGAGAGGTAAGAGAGGTCTCCACTATCGAGGCGCACCCCAAAGTTGTACCCTTTAGCCTTTAACTCTTGCCCCACAATAATGGCATTCTCAATGCCTGACCCCAAAGTGTCGTAGGTGTCGATTAATAGGATGGCGTTGTTAGGGTAGATCTCAGCGAAAGCTCTAAAGGAGTCGAGTTCACTCTCAAAGCTCATTACCCACGAGTGGGCCATCGTCCCCGCCGCCGGGATATCGAAGACTTTAGCCGCCAAAGTGTTGCTAGTGGCGGCAACGCCCCCTATGAAGGCGGCCCTTGAAGCGCTGAGGGCCCCATCGGGGCCTTGTGCCCGTCTAAAACCAAACTCCATCAATTCACCATTGTTACTAGCGTTGTAGACGCGGGAGGCTTTAGTGGCAATCAGAGATTGGAAGTTGATTGTATTGAGGAGCATCCCCTCAATTAATTGTCCCTCCATTAGGGAGGCTTCGACCCTAATTAAAGGCTCCCCGGGGAAGACAATTGTCCCCTCATCAATTGCATCAATGCGCCCTTGAAAGCGGAACTCCTCAAGGTATTTGAGGAACCGCTTATCAAAGGTGTTGAGGGAGGCTAAATAGTCGATATCTCCAGCGCTAAAAGCGAACGATTCAATCCGTTTTAGGAGGTCGTTGAGTCCGGCAAAGACGACGTACCCCCCATTGAATGGATTTGAGCGGTAGAACATATCGAAAACAACTTGCGGATTATTGTTGGAGAGAAAATAACCCTGCATCATTGTCAATTCGTAAAAGTCTGTCCCTAAAGCCGACTCATCCAATTTTTTCATTATTAACCCCTTATTTCCGAGAACCCCAAATAGGGGACCAATATTGAGGGCATTGCAATCGACCCGTCCTCTCTTTGGTAGTTCTCCATAATGGCCAAAATGGTCCTTGAAACAGCAATGGTAGTCCCGTTAAGGAGGTGGGGGTGACGAATCGACCCATCCTCTTCGCGGTATCTAATATTTAGTCGCCGGGCTTGGTAATCGGTACAGTTACTGGTACTGGTAACTTCCCCATAATCGCCACGGCCAGGCATCCACGCCTCAATATCGTATTTGCGGAAGGCGGGTGCTCCTAAATCCCCTGAACAGGTATCAACAACGCGATAGGGGAGGTTGAGCCCTTGGTAGATCTCCTCCTCAATCGCTAGGAGTTGCTCATGCACCTTTTCAGACTCCTCGGGGAGGGTGTAGACAAACATCTCCACTTTGGAGAATTGATGGACCCGGTAGAGGCCCCTAGAGAATTGACCGGCACTCCCGGCTTCACGGCGGAAACAGTGGGAGATTCCCCCAAACTTAATGGGAAGGGCCTCTTTCTCTAAGATTGTATTGGCGTGGTAGCCCCCCAAGGTAATCTCAGCTGTCCCCACTAGACACAAGTCGGTGTCTGCAATTGAGTAGATATTGCTCTCCTCACCCCTTGGATTAAAACCAATCCCCTCCAAAATCTCCTCTTTGGCTAAGTCGGGGGTTAACACTGGAGTGAAGCCGTGCTTCCTTAAGGTGTCGAGGGCGTAGCGCTCTAAGGCTAGAGACATATAGACCGCCTCATTCTTGAGGAAGTAGAACTTGGGTCCTGTCACCTTGGTCCCTGTATCAAAATCGACTAGGTCGAGCGCCTCTCCCAGCTCAATGTGGTCTTTGGGGGTGAAGGTAAAGGTGGTAGGCTTTCCAAATCTCTTAATTTCACGGTTATCATCCTCACCAACACCAGTAGGAATACCTTTGTGGGCGTAGTTGGGGATTGTTTTGGCTAAGGAGAGGTAGCGCTCTTCAACCTCTTTTAAGAGGGTCTCATCTTGGCTAATTTCATCTTTAAGAGCCTTTCCCTCTTCAATTAGTTGAGCGCGCACGTCAGAATCGAGTTTCCCCTTCATCTTCGCTGCATTCTCGTTGCGCTTTGAGCGGAGCTCATCAACTCTCTTTAAGAGCTGGGCGCGCTCCTCTTGGAGCTCAATAATTTGGTCGATGTCAACCTTCATTCCGCGGTTCTTGATGTTGGCGGCAATCTCGTCGCGCCGCTCTTTTATCTCTCTTAGATCAATCATACCATCCCTCTAGTTATTCTCATTTTTTGCTAAAAATTCTAACTCTAAAGCTCGCTCAGTTGCCGCTTCGACCGATGCCATCAATATGCCGGCTAGCGAGTTGTCTAAAACTACATTTAACGCCTCGATGGTGGTCCCCATGGGCGAGCAAACCCCCGTCTGCAACTCTTTGGGGTGTTTTTCCCCCCTTTGAATGAGGCTAGTGGCACTCTCCATCGTCTCACTTATCAAGGCGAGGGCCTCTCTGTAGGGGAGCCCTTGTTGAACACCGCCAAGGGCAATGCCATGGAGGAACTCAAAACAGGTAGAGATGGCCGAAGCTGAGACCCCGATGAAAGCTGCCAAGTGTTCTTCACTTAAAAGGTGGGCTGAACCAAAGAGTTTTACTAGGGCTACCGTCTCTTTTATAAACTCTTCGGAGGCTTCCTCATTGGGAGTTATGGCAGTAACAGAGCGGGCCACCTCAGCCCCAATATTGGGCATTATTCTAATAACCTCTGAGCTCCCTAAATTGGCCACTAGCGTCTCCAAAGAGATTCCGGCAGCGAGCGAAATCCACCGCTTACCGGTCGCTTGATAGAGCTCCACATAGAGGTGGGGGAGAATTTGAGGTTTTACAGCTAAAATAATTGTAGCGGCCTCATCTAAGAGGCATTTAAGGGGGAGGACCCTCCCTCCTGTAGCTTCAGCTAAGGCGGTGGCTGCTACCTCATTAATGTCGTAGAGGAGAATTGTCTCTTTAGTGTGGGGAGCAATCGCTTTGACAATGGCTGAACCCATTGTTCCACACCCTATAACGCCTATTTTACCCATTTCAATCCTCCTTGGGAGAGCTCTCCCTTCTCTTTAAGCCCTGCAAAATGGTGTTGTCGTTCCCACTCAAAAGCTCCAATAGCGACACTATTGGAGAGGTTAAGGGAACGGGCTTCTCCCCTAATTGGTATTCTAACACACTGCTGCCAATTGTTGATTAAAATTGACTCGGCAATTCCCCTTGTCTCTTTCCCAAAAACTAGGTAGGCCTCCTCTCCGTAGCTAACCTCACTGTAGAGCTGGGGGGCCTTAGTGGTAAAAAACCAGAGGGGAGATGTGGGGTGGAAACTCAAAAAATTCTCAACCGAGGGCCACTCTTTAATTTCGAGAAGGTGCCAGTAGTCGAGACCACATCTTTTTAGGTAGCGGTCACTCAGCTCAAAGCCGAGGGGGTGGACTAGATGGAGAGTTGCCCCAATGGCACCACAAGTGCGGGCAATGTTGCCCGTATTTTGTGGAATCTCTGGTTCAAATAAGACAATATTAAGTCCCATGCTCTACTCCCTAATCCACCGCTACTGTACCACCAATAGAGAGTCTCTAGCAAGAGGAGGGGCATTAATCGTTTTCTTCTAAAAGGCTCGCCTTTTGAATGTTTCTCCCCTTAGAACGGAGGGAGAGGACCGCTTTCTCGAGCTCCCCCTTGCGTTTATAGGGATCTTCAAAGAGCTCTTGCTGGACAGGGGGACCCTGGTCACTCACCCCATAGAGTCCCACCCCCAAGAGGCGCACCTTCTGGGAATCTCGCCATCGGCTCTTAAGGAGTTCTTGGGCAACTTCGTAGATCTGCTCCCCCGAGTAGAGGTTATGGTCTAATCCCTTTTGAGCACTCACTGTGGTGAAGTCGCTGAAGCGCACCTTGATAGCCACGGTTGAAGAGGAGAGGTTCTCCTGTAGAGCTCTAAACATAACTTCATGCGACATCATGAGGAGCTGTTGCAACAGCTCCTTTTCGTTATCGATATCGTTAGCAAAGGTGTTTTCGGTACTTATAGAGCGCGATTTAGTCACCCCTGTGTAGATGCCTGGGTCAATGCCTCGACAAGCGTGGTAGAGATAGAGCCCCCCCGACTCACCCAGAAGCGCTTGTAGGTGCTCAAGGGAGAACTCCCTAACTTGCGCTGGCGTAGTAATCGAGTGGCGATTCAATATAGCTAAGGTCGCCTCCCCAATTCCAAACAGTTTTTTGAGACCAATGGTGTCGATGAACCGCTCTTCGTTCCCTTTTGAGATACGACACAACCCGTCGGGTTTATCGTAGCCACTTGCCATCTTGGCGATAAAGCGGGAGGTGCCGATACCGACACTGGTAGTGAGGCCAATTTCGTTTTTAACCCTATTTTTAAGGAGGGTGGCCGCCTGGCGCGGTTTGCCGTAAAGACGCTCAGTCCCCGTCATGTCGAGGAACGCTTCATCAATCGAGATCTGCTGGACGGTGGGGGAGAACTCTTTAAGGAGGGAGACTACTTGGTGGCTAGCCTCACTGTAGCGCTCGATTCGAGGTGTCACAAAGATTGCGTGGGGGCAAAGTTGACGGGCACGGTACATTGGAAGGGCCGAGTGGACCCCATAGGTGCGTGCTTCGTAGGAGCAGGCTGAAACAACTCCGCGGTTGCCCAAGCCTCCCACAACAACCGGCTTCCCCCTATAGGAGGGGTTGTCGAGTTGCTCGACACTGGCATAGAAGGCATCCATATCGACATGGAACCAGACACTCTCCACAACTACTCCTCCCCATAAAGGTTGAGGCCCCTTTGTGAAGCAGCTACTCTAAGAGCCTCCTCAATCAGGTGGGGAATTAGGCGCTCCCAGGGGTAGCCAATAGTAGCTGCCAAAACGGGGAAGTGGGATTTATCAGTTAACCCGGGGAGGGTGTTGATTTCATTAAACCACACTTTCCCGCTCTCCTCTAAGAAGAAGTCGACCCGCGCATACCCCGCTACCGAGAGGGCTTGAGCTACCATACAGGCTAGCTCTGAAATCTCTTTAAGTTTCTCTTCTCCAATCGGGGCTGGCACCTCGATATAGGCTTGGTTAGAGGAGAGATATTTTTGGTGGTAGGTTAAGAAATTATCCCCCTTGAGAGGGTTTCTAACGAGGCCTGGGGGGCTACTAAGGTAACCCCCTTTATCAGCTATAACGGCACACTCCACTTCCACCATGTTGGTCACAAGGGGTTCGACTAAGACCCGGTTGGTAAAGCTAAAAGCTTTCTCGACCGCCCCCGTCAACGCCTCTTCACTGCTCTTTAAAAGAGGGGTAACACCTACAGACGAGCCCCCATCATCGGGTTTGACAATGAGAGAAGGCCCTAGATTTGCGATAATAGATTGAGGCGAGAAGGGCTCGCCTCTCTTAATTAAATAGGAGGGGAGGGTGGGAACCCCCCAAGGAGAGACCACCTCTTTAGTGACACTCTTGTGCATTCCTACACTGCTAGCTAGGGGGGGCGAGCCGATATAGGGGATATGGGCGAGCTCTAAGAGTCCTTGTAGAAGTCCATCTTCTCCTCCGCTCCCGTGGGTAACGGGGAAGGCTAGGTCAACCTTAAGTGGCTCGCCTTGAAGGGTTAAACCTCCCCCCGGAGCTATCGCTACAGCGCGGTGTGGGGTAAAGGTGGTCTCTAGAGAGACCTCTTCGTAGAGGCTCCAGCGCCCATCACGGGCAATAGCTATGGGGACTACCTGGTGACCCAGAGCTTTTAACTTTTTACCAACCGTCATAGCAGAGCGACATGAGACGACATGTTCCACTGAAACCCCGCCATAAAGGAGTGCAATTACCATTTTAGTACCTCTTCTACTACCCCTCGCTCGCTCCACGCCTCTTGGTAGGTGGCGTGTTGAATGGTACTTTCGTGCCCTTTTCCCAACAAAAGGAGGATTGAGGAGGTGTCGCAATAATTGAGAGCCGCTTCAATTGCTGAGCGCCTCCCATAGATCTTAAAGAGGTCGCCTCTAAAAGAGGCTGCCTCAATGCCGGCAACAATATCATTTTCAATTTGTTGAGGCTCTTCTAAGCGGGGGTCTTCGTCGGTTAAGAAGATGGCGTCGCAGTAGAGGCCACTACTGTAGCCCAATGTGAACCTCTTTTGGCGGTCCCTCTCCCCAGCGGAGCCGAAGAGGGCAACCAGCTTTTTATTATTAAAGTGCCCCTTTAGGTGGCTAAAAAGGAGGTTAAAGGCCTCTCCGGTGTGGGCAAAGTCGATGATTATTAAGAAGGGGGAGGTGGCTATCACCTCAAAGCGCCCAGCTACCGGAGTCAGTTTATCAAGTTTAACCTCTTTAGCTATCTGAGTAGCCCCTAGATAGGCCCCCAAAGCATTTTGGGCATAACACTTTTGTCCGTAGGGGAGGGTAAGGGTAGTTCCATTATCTAAAGCAATCACCCGTTTATCCCATGCTTCACTTAGGGTAGATCCCCCTAAGCCCTCATCGAGTGCGTAGGGGAGGAGTTTTATCCCCTCCTTAGTGAAGAGGTTGAAAGAGGGGAGAGACTTGGGAAGGGCGAGCCATCCCCCCTCTTTGAGTTGGCGTACTAAGTTAACCTTAGCATCGACATAGCGCTCTTGGGTGGTGTGAAACTCAAGGTGCTCGCTACTTAAAGAGGTGACAATGGCTCCACTGAAGGTTATATCCACAAGGCGACTAGCCTCCAGAGAGAGGCCGTGGCTCGTCGCTTCAAGAATTACCACCTCAACCCCATTTTTGTAACAAGTTGCTAAAAAGGTGTAAATTAGGGGGGCTTCGGGGGTGCTCTGTCTATAAGGGCTCCCCCTCTTGCCGGTGCCATCATCATAGGAGGTGGTTGAAAGGAGTCCACACTTAACCCCTGATGTACTTAAAAATTGCCACAAGAATTCACAAGTTGTGCTCTTCCCATCAGTGCCGGTAACTCCCACTATATAGGAGGGGATAGGGCCATAGAGGGAAGCGGCGAAGAGGGAGGCGAGGCGGCGTGGATTGGGGTGTTGCAGATAGACCTTGTCTGGACGGTAGTAATCAAGGGGGGCGCTATGGACAACAACTTCAGCCCCCCGTTCAATTGCCTCCTCGATAAAGGTGTGGCCATCATGGTGGAGCCCTTGGAGGGCCACAAAGATCGAATTAGGGCCACACTCTTGGGCGACAAGAGAGAGGGTCCCCACTAGAGGGTCCCCTATGCCACGAATTGTACATTCACGGCGTACCTTGTCTTTTGTCCATAACACTGATAATCTTCTCATCAAGCGTCCTTATTGACGATATCGTATCAAGGTTCCTCCCCTTTTTCAAGGAAGGAGAGGAGAAGGAGAAGCTCTTGCCCCTCGCCCTCCCCAGTTATGAGAGAGATCAACTAATCTCAATAATTGGTAACAAGCGATCGATTGGGGAGTCGCTCAAACTCCTCTTCTCTGAGTTGAAAGCACCTCGGGGAGAGACCACTTTTATCGACCCCTTTTGTGGCTCAGGTGCTATTTCGCGCATTGCTCGAAACCTTGGGATGGGGGTTAAAGCTAACGATAATCAACCCTTTGCCCACCTCGTAAACTATGTCTACCTCACCCTAACTAATGACGATTTATCACAGATGTTTAGAGAGATGGGGGGAATTGATGCCTACTTCTCCCTCCTTAATCTCGAGGGACTCTACGCCTACAATACAGAGGAACCCCTCTTGGGGGGGTACCTCAGTCACCACTACGCCCCCCAAGACGATAACTATTACGATGGACAAAAGGAGCGCCTCTTTTTTACAGCAGCCAATGCCCGCTTTTTTGACCAGGTGCGTAACGAGGTTGAAAGGAGTCTAGACGATGAGGCTGAGCGGGCCGTTGTAATTGCAGCTCTCCTCTACGAGGCTTCTCGTAAAGCCAATACCCTTGGCTCCTTCACCGCCTACCAAAAGAAGTTTGTCACGGAGGGCTCATTAGCGCGTCGCCGGATAGTAGAGCCGCCGGTGCTACGCGTTCCCACCCTAGTTGATGAGCCACTGAAAAGGGGGGAGGTCTCTTTGATGAGTGCCGCCGATTTTTTAAAGAGCACTAGTGGTGATATCTGCTATCTCGACCCCCCAGCGACTGTCCAGCAGTATGGGAACAACTACCACCTCCTCAATACCATCACCATCTGGGATAACTACCGCCCCTCTGAAGAGCGGGACAGCGAGGGAAATCTCCTTGACAAGGGGGGAATCCGTCGCGATTGGCGCCAAACTTACAGCCCCTTTTGTTCCCTTAAAGAGGCCGACTTAGCCTTTGTTAACCTCTTTGGTTCAATCGATGCGCGCCACATTGTCCTCACCTATCCCGCTAAGGGGATAGTTGAAATTGAGCGCATCTACGAGCTATTA
Source organism: Spirochaetales bacterium (assembly GCA_012838895.1). Classification (GTDB taxonomy): domain Bacteria; phylum Spirochaetota; class Spirochaetia; order Sphaerochaetales; family Sphaerochaetaceae; genus DUOJ01. Next base: position 52,315 of record DUOJ01000135.1, on the reverse strand, counting down.
GAACCACGTCATGGCCCCGTTACCGTAATACCGGTGGCTAAAAGGAACCAGGGGGGGAGACAGAGCAAAGGTAAACAAAACATTGAGTATATTTTTGTTGCGGGAAAAATGGGCAATTTTCACCTCCCGGTTGAGTCTGGAATTGAGCTATTACCTCTAGTTGAACGTCTCTCCAATCTAACCGATAGGCTCTTTAAAACCCCCCAGAGTCTCCCCGACTACCCCTTTATTGGGGGGCTAATTTTGGATGGGTTACCCCCTTTGGAGGTGCTCCTCAATAAAGAGGTTGAGCAGCTCGAGTGGGAGGTGGAACATCTTGAAGCTAACAGTTGTGACAACCTCGACGAGGGGCTCAAAGTGTTAGTTAGGGCGATACTGGACCCCAATCAGAGTGAGAGGGGTAAACTGGAGCGGCGCCTCTATCCTCTCTTGCGTCGTCTAGATGAAAAAGTTAAACTGGAGAGAGTTCTAAAGGAGTTGGATTGGGCGGGGGGAGACCCCTCTGTCGCAGAGCGCCTAAGGGAGTTTTTAGTCCCCCTGATTGCGAGGAAAAATTGAGAAAAAGTGTTCTGTCTCTATTTCTATTGCTCATCTTTATCTCCCCTTTAAGTGCTAAACAAGAGAGTTTTGAAGAGATTGCCCGCTTTATTGATCTAAGAACCCTTGCTATGGGGGGTGCTGGTGTGGCTCTAGCCGATACCCCAGCCTCTCTCTACCGTAACCCTGCCACCCTCTACCACCACGAACAACCAATGTTTCTTGTAGAGGGGCGTTTTAGTGAGAAAGTTGGCAGTAGTGCTGACGTTAACGACTTTGCCCCCTTCTTGCAAAATCCCTCGACAACCTTAGGTATGCTCCTTAGTAACCGTTACATAGCCCTCTCAATTGCCCTCTCTAATGTTTTAGAAAATCGCTCTCTACAGGGAGACGCTCTCTATTTTGAGGGGTACAACGACTCACGTATTCAATTAACCCTCTCTTACGGGTGGCCAATTTTCTCATTCGGTTTATTTGTCCGAGGGGGGAACCGCTCCGAGCGAGGGGTGGTCTTGAGGGAGGGGCACACCCTCACCGATTACTTTAGGGAGACAATCTTTGAGCGCTACCGAGGGGGGAGTGCCGATGGACAACTCTTCTCCGCCGGTTTTGGACTCCTCCTCACTTATCGCTGGATCTCTATCGGTATAATGAGCGACTCTCTTTTTAGCTACGACTCTTCAAGTAACGAATTGAGTCTCGACCTCCTCAACCTCTATTCGGGGCTTACGCTTGGGCTAGCTCTCTCTTCCCCTATCTACAACCGTGACAATGAGCTCAATCGGGTTGTCTTTAACTTTGCTTTCGATCTAACCAATTTAGGTGATAACGAAGAGCGCTCAATTAATATGGGGCTGGAGGGGAAGGTCCAATTTTTGAGCAACGTTTGGTTAGCTTTAAGGGGGGGGTATCTAGAGAATATGGGAGGGGAGGGTTCTCCCTTTGCTTTTGATGGTCAGGGGGTTGTGACAATGGGATTGGGGGGACAGTTGTGGAAGGTGCATCTAGACGTAATTGCCCTCTACTCTCTAAAAACTGATGTCTGGCGTCTCCAGACAGCTCTCAAATGGTCCCTCTAGTAGCTTGACAATCTCGGCTAAGATATCTATAGTCAGACCGTTATAATCTCGCGCTTCAAGGAGTTTTAAATGGCAAAAGCACATAGGGGAGCTGGAATCAGAGAGCAACAATTTCGTGGTAGAGGGGATTGCCCCGTCTGTAAACGGACCGGTATTAAGGTTTTGTACGAGCGCGAAATTGATGGCACCAAAGCGATGATTTGCAAGCAGTGTAATGCAACGTTAAAGAGAGCCAATTAGAGAACCCTACTTAGGGGGTGTCCTAGTGAGCTTCCTCACTAATTTAAAAGGTAAAGATCTCTTTCTTGTTGGGATAAAGGGGACCATTATGGCCCCCTTAGCTGTGCGCCTCTCGAAGATGGGGATTAAAGTGAGTGGCTGCGACTCTAGTGAACACTTTGCCACCGAAGAGGTGCTAAAAGAGGGCGCTATAGAGTGGTTTGAAGGGTTCTCCCCCAACCTTATCCCCGCCAATAGCGACTTGGTTATCTACAGCGCTGCTTATAGTAACACCCCCTTCATTGAAGAGGTCAAAAAGAGGGGCTTTGAGACCCTTAGCCACCCCCATTTTATTGCAAAGATTAGTGAAACTATCGCCAGCTATGGGGTGAGCGGTACCCACGGCAAAACAACTGCTGTTGGAGCCCTCGAGACGATGCTACCCAGCGCCCTTTTCATTTACGGCTCTCACCTTCAAGGGGAGAACGCCCTTTCAGCCCCAATAGAGCCTAAGCTCACCTTCATAGAGGCGTGTGAATACCGCGACCACTTCCTCCTCTACTCCTTGCAGGGTGCGTTAATAACCACCATCGATTGGGACCACCCCGACTACTTTAAGGGGGAGAGAGAGACAGTCGACTCCTTCAAGCGATTGGTAGAGCGTCTCCCCCAAGGGGCACCTTTAGTGTGTGGAGGAGACTCACCTTCCTCTCGCCTCTTGATTGAGTGGGTTAAAGAGGAGCGCCAAGATCTGCCCCTTGTAACCTACGGGGTAGAGGAGGGGAGCGATTACCACCTCAAGATGGGGAGAGAAACGTATACCCTAGAGCCCCTTGAAGGGAGCTTTAAGGCCCCCTTTAACTCTCTCCACCTTACCCTCAATGTTGTGGGGAGTGCCCTCTTGGCCAGTGCCATCACCCATAAAGAGAATTTGCCCCACTTCTTAGAATTAGGGGCAACCTTTCCTGGGTGTAAGGGGAGATTTGAGCACCTTTTTGATGAGGACGGAGTTACCTACATAGACGACTATGCCCATCACCCCAATGAGATAAGAGCTGTAATTGAGGCAATTAGGAGGAGCTACCCTAAGCGGCGAGTGGTGATTATCTTCCACCCTCACACCGCAAGTCGCACTAAAGCCTTCTTCAAAGGGTTTGTTGAAGAACTTAGCAAGGGGGACCTCCTCCTCTTACGTCCCATTGCCACTTCGGCACGGAGTGATGGGGAGGACGCAACCCACCTTTCACAAGAGTTAGCCTCAGCGCTAAAGGCCCCTCTTTTCGTAACTAGGGAGGAGCTAATCATTAAAACCGGTGAGCTGTTGCAGAGGGGAGACCTCTGCGTTACGATGGGGGCAGGCAACAACTACCAAGTAGGCGCTGCCATTGCCCACCATAGGAGGAGCTTAAATGGATAGTATGACTGGCTATGGCGCTAGTGAACGCCTCACTGAGGAGTATCTCCTCTCACTTGAAATTAAATCGTACAACAACCGCTACCTCGAACTTGCTACCAATCTCCCTTCAGTGTTGGGGCAGTATGAGATTGCGATCAACGAGAGGGTTAAAGAGAGCCTCTTAAGAGGGAGAGTTGAGGTCTATGTACGATTGCGCCAACTAAAGAGCAATTATAACCTCCATGTCGATGAAGCGACTTTAAGGGAGTACGAGAAGGTCTTTCAAAAGGTAGCAACCCTCTCAAATTTAAAAAATAAAATTGACCTTAAAACTCTAATCGCCTTGGAAGGGGTCGTTGTCCCCCTCTACCAAGGGGATGCCTCGATCTATGAAGAGCCCCTCTTCTCCCTCTTAGATGAGGCGTTGGCTACCTTAAAAGCCTCACGCTCTAAAGAGGGGGAGGCGACTAAAGAAGATTTGGTTAAATCAGCTACCCAAATTGCTTCTGGCGTAGAGGTTGTTAAGGGGCATGCTCAAGAGCTTGAAGGATATCTAAAAGGGGAGATGGTCAATAAGATTGAGGAGTTGTTGGGTGACAAAGGGTACGATGAGGGGAGAGTACTACAAGAGGTGGCTATCCAACTCAACCGGGCAACGATAAATGAAGAGATTGTACGCCTCGAAGCCCACCTAAAGGCCTTTTTTGAGGGGTGTGAAGCTTCTGGGGCGATAGGAAAAAGACTCGATTTTTTGGCCCAAGAGATGAATAGAGAGATTAATACTATTGGGAGCAAGAGTGTTTTAGTTCCCATTAGTCAGCAAGTGGTTACAATGAAAGAGGCACTCGAAAATATTCGAGAACAGCTTAGAAATATTGAGTAGGGGGGAGGGATGAGGATAGCAATTTCGGGTAGAAGCGGATGTGGTAACACTACTGTTAGTACTCTGGTCTCTCAAATTACCGGTTACCCCCTTATAAACTTCACTTTTCGTAACTTAGCTGAGGAGCGGGGAATCGATTTTTGGACCTTTTGTAAGATGGCTGAGAGGGATGACTCAATCGACCTAGAGCTCGATCGGCGACAAGTTGAGATGGCAATGGAGCAGAAAAACTGTGTTTTGGGTTCCCGTTTAGCTATTTGGGTCTTAAAGGAGGCCGACTTGAAGGTCTACCTAGAGGGGTCCCTTGAGGTGCGTGTGGCACGCATACACGAAAGGGAGGGGGGCTCCCTTGAAGAGCGCCTCAAAGAGACTAAACGGCGCGATAGAAAAGATACTAAACGTTACAAGCGAATTTATTCAATCGATAATACCGACCCAGCTGTTGCCGACCTTGTGATAAATACCGATAATCTTAGTGCCCAAGAGATTGCTACCCTAATCGTTGAGGCGGCCTCCTCTAGGCAAAAAAAGTAAAATAGCTTACTATTAAATCAAGGAAAACAGTTTAAGGAGTATACTTTGAGCATTCCATTAGATGTCTTAATTGATAAAGAACACAACGTCTACGAGACCACCTGTGTAGCCATTAGTCTCTCTAATATTGTAGCGGCACAAGAGAGTGAAGAGGGAGAGCCCTCCAACGAAAAAGTTGTCTCTAAAGTCCTCAAACAAGTGCTAACCCAGGAGATCGAGTTTACCACAGACGACAAGGAGTAGGGGCTGATTTTCCTTTTTGGCCCCACTGGGGTAGGTAAGACAGCTCTTCTGAAGCGTCTCTTCTCAACCAACTATAGTGTAATAAATGCCGACTCTAAGCAGATTTATCGCCATCTCAATATTGGGTCGGCTAAACCTTCTAATGAGCTTATGGCACAAATTCCCCACTACTTGATAGATATCAAAGAGCCCTATGAACCCTTCTCGGTGGGGGAGTTTGTTAAGTTGGCCGATGAGGCGCATTGTGAGATTGTCTCTAAAGGTAGAATCCCCATCGTTTGTGGGGGTACGGCCTACTACTTTAAGCACTTCTACTACGGCCTCCCCACCTCCCCTAAGAGTAACCCCGAGGTGCGCAAACTCGTTGCTCAAAAGGTTAAAGAGCGGGGATTAGAGTGGGCTCATAGGGAACTCCAACGGGTCGACCCCCTTTCGGCCGAAAAGATCCACCCCGCCGACCGCTATCGCTTAACGCGCGCCTTAGAGGTGTACGAAGAGACGGGCAAACCGCTCTCTGATTTCTCCCTTCCAACTAAAGCGAGGGAAGGGGTCAATCCCTTAATTATTGGCCTCTACCGCGATAAAGATGAGCTTCTTGAACGCCTCGAAGAGCGGGTGGAGGAGATGTTTAACGATGGGTTGGAGGAAGAAATTGAGCGCCTTTTTCAAATGGGGGCTAAAAAAGAGTGGCCAGCGATGCAGGGGATTGGTTATCGTGAGTTTTGTATTGCCAGAGAGAACCCTTCGATGGGGCGTCGCGATATTGCCCACCTAATCGTTCGTAACTCACGCCAATACGCCAAGCGCCAAATGACCTTCTTTAAATCGCTGCCTAATGTCAACTGGGTCCACCCCGATGAAGAGGATAAGATAATCTCTCTGCTCAATCGAGGCGATAACTCTTAAGGGGAGTCTCTTCAATTATCTCAATCTTATCGATTAAATAGTAGTTTTTCTTCTCTCTAAAGGTGAAATCGATTACCCGTTCAATCTCCTCGATTAAGAGCGCCTCTTCACCCCCCTTAGGGGCTAAAAAGAGGGTTGTTAAGCGGTAGGTTAGGGGTGAGGTCTCTTCAATTGAGTACTCCAAGTTTCCCCAAAGGAGGGAGCTCTCTTCAACAGGGGGGCGCCCCTCAGCGACCCATTCGCGGGCATTGATTAAAGGGTTGTACCTCTCGTAAGCTTCACGCACTTTAGTGGTGACAAAGAGGGTTGAGCTCTCTCTCTCAAAAGGGTTCTTAGTCCCGCGTGCGAGAGCTGCCCCCATCTGGGTGACATCGAGGTTGTCTTGCCCCTCTATAAACGACTCAATAATCTCCACAGGCGAGAGGTTAGCTGTCGAGGGGGGGGCAAGCTGTTTTGAGATAATGGACGATACGAATGAGATCACTATAAGTCCCCCAATAACTAAGGTTACAATTAAGGGCCCCCGTTTTTTCCAAAAGAGGCGCCTCGCTACCCGCTTATCTTGTTCTTCTCTAAACGTCGCTATTCCCTCACCCTCTTCCAACTCAACGGGCCAAGTGAAGTCACTGCTTTTATCGAGCCACCAAGCGAGATTCTCCTCGCCACTGTAGGCACTTGAGGCTATTTGACGCTGCTCTGCCCCCTTAAGGGAGAGGGTTGAGTCAATCCAGGCCGCCTCCTCTTCTTTTAGGTTTTTAGCTACCAAAGCGATGGGGAGATGGCGCCATTTATCGAGGCGCACTTTCTCATCACCATAGGGGAGAGAGCCTGTTATAGCGAAGTACAAGAATTGGGTAAATTGGTGACAAAGGGTGAATGGGGCCTCTAGGTTGGGTTTTAGATAGTAATCAAAATAGTGGGCACGGATCTCTGGCGGTGTAATTTGGAGGAAGAGGAGGGAGAGGGATTGGGGCAAAATTAAGACTGAGTCGTCACCTAAGAAGTAGATTCTCCACGTCTCAATAAGGCCACAGTTGAGGTTTATAAAAGAGGGGGGGAGGGTTTGTAGAGCTTTAGCCAAATTCCTTAAGAGGGGGAGCGCCTTAGGGCGGAGGGTGTCGGCTATTGCGTTGAAATGGTAGATCTCCAAGCGGTCGAAGAGGAGGTAACTCTCCTCGTCTATAGTCGCTAGTGAGTGCCATTGCCATTCACGGTAAGAGCCATCTTTGTAGATATAACCCACCTCTTTTACCCCACTCATAAAGTTGCGCGGTGGCTCTTCTTTTAACTTGATTCCACTCATCGCCACCCCTTTAATGGTGTGGTTAACGACCTTAAAACTCTCCACGCTACTCCTCCTCACTTTCACTAAAGAGTCGTCTTAAACGCTCTTGGTCCAATCTAATTGTAATATTTTTGGCCTGCATTGGTAAGACCAATCCTACCTTTCCCCCTTTGACTCGCTTCAGATATTTTACCTGGGTGTAGTAGAGGTCACCCGAACCACCGCTACGCCCTTTGGAGTAGTGGAGGGCGAGGTTGCCCCCATCCAGGAGGGTCTCGAGAGGGATACTTTTCCCCCTAATCGACTTAATAAAGACATACCCCCCACTGTAATCGCGGGTGTGGAGCCACCAGTCGTTGCCTCTAACAGCTCTCCTAAGAAGAGCTTCGTTCTCTTGGGCGTTGCGCCCCACTAGGATGGTGAAAATTCCACTCTTAAAGGTGAGGCCAACTTGTTTCTCTGGGGTGACTCCTTTAGGGGAATCGCCTTTGAGGGCTTCTTTTAAAATCTCATCACTGCTATTGGCAAGTTGCTCATAGTAAGCTTGCTTTTGATCTAGCAGTTTTTGAAGAGCTTCCCCATTTTCAAGACTCTTCTCGTAAGTTGCTTTTAGGCGACTATAGTTACGGTAATAGTTGGCAATATTCTCCCCTAAGGAGAGAGAGGGGTCGACACTGATGGTCACCTTAGCCCCCTCTTGGAGCCAGTCAGCCACCTCAACCCACCCTTGATCTCGAGCTAAAGGGGGACTCACCGAACTGAGGAGATCTCCACTGTGACGGTAAGAGTCGTAGTCGCTACTCTTTTTGAGGCGCTCCTCATTTTGCCTTAAGCGATTGTTAAGAGTTGTTAGTTCCTCATCTTTGACCTTAGCTAGCTTTTTGAGGAGGTCTTCCCGCTCTTCAATTAAACTACTTTGGTAGTACTCCTCAATAAATTGGTTGAACGAGAGGTCTTTAGGGTGTTCTCGCACCTCAAAAGAGGTGAGGGGAGCCCTCTTCTCCAGTATTAGGTATTCGCCTGCCATCTCATTTTGATTGGGGCGTCTAAAGAGGAGCTCTAAGATTTTGTAGTTAGCGTCACACACAATCACATTGGCTTTGGCGCCACTGTAGAGGCGAATGATTAAATTAAGACTCTCCCCTCTCCTCTTTAACTTAAGGGTGATTAGGCGATCTTCAGGTAACTGCTCAACTCCTACTATTTTAGCCCCCTCAATGTTGGCCCTTAGAAATTGAATAAAGCGTTGCAATTTGGGATTCTTTTGGTCACGAATTGTTTGGGAGAGACGGTGGAGGCGTGAGGAACGACTTCCCACCTCTATATAGAGGGGCCACGCCCGCTCTTGGGGGTGGTAGAGCTCAAAGAGGAGACCATTAAACCCTATCTGGTAGGTTTTTTGGATAACGCTCTCCTCAAGGGGGAGTTCGCTTAAGATGAGCTCAATTTCACGCCAGTTTAGACTCATGCTTACCCCTTTCTCGAAAGGCTAGCGTGATATCACCACAGAGATAGAAAGAGCCGGTGGTTAAGATAGCGCCCCCTTTAGCCACTAAAGAGAGGGCTAGTTCTAGGGCATCATTAGCCTCCAGTGCTAGGTAAAAGTTGGGCTTAACTTTGAGCTTTTTAGCCTCCTCCTGGAGGAGACTAAAGAGTTTTTCGGGATTGCTCGCCTTAAAGGTTCCCGGGCGACTCACAATTATATTTTCAAAGAGGGGGAGGAGGAGGTGGGCCATATGGATATGGTCTTTCCCCTCAATAGCTCCAAAAATTAGGGTATTACCCTCATTCCCATAGAGCTGTCTAAAAGAGGTTAAGAGGTGTCTAAGGCTCGCTTCGGTGTGGGCCCCATCGATAATTAGAGGGGGATTGGCAGAGAGTCTCTCCATCCTTCCCGGTAGAGAGGCCCCCATTATAGCCTCTTCGCTCACTCCAGGGCGGTAGAGGTTGAGAGTTTTTAAGAGTAGAAGGGCTAGGGCACTATTTTCTCCTTGGGCAGCGCCGCGCATCTTAAGGAGGAGGTTGGTCTCCTCCCCATTGCGCCAACTAATTTTAACTTTTTCACCCTCCTCAGTTGTCCTGGACGTTAACGCTTCAACACTTGCTTCGAGGGGGTAGAGGCGACTCTTTTTCTGGAAGGCCTCTTCTTCTAAAACATCCCTTACACGGTAGTCTTGGTGGGAGACGAAAACAGGGCGTCCCTCTTTGATAATCTTCCCCTTCTCATAGGCTATTAAGGAGAGGGTGTTACCAAGGATGGCAGTATGTTCCAACTCAATTGGTGTAATTACAGAGGCTTCAGGCGTGAGGGTGTTGGTTGCATCTAAGCGTCCTCCCAAGCCGGTCTCGATGACCGCCCAAGAGCACTTATTCTCCTTAAAGAGGAGATAGGCGTAAGCGGTATAAAGTTCAAAGGCCGTGGGTTCGCTCACCCCCCACTCATCGCTAAAGGAGAATCCCTCAAGCTTTTCGACTAAGCTATTGCCACTTTTTACAAGGGCCTCTTCGCTGAAGAAAGTGCCACTCAGGGTGAAGCGTTCACGGTAGTCAACAAGGTGCGGTGAGGCGTAGAGCCCTGTTTTATAGCCGAGGGCACTGAGTCCTTTTGCAATAAAAATCGCTGTGGAACCTTTCCCTTTAGAACCAGCGATGTGGATACTTTTAAATGACCTCTCAGGATTGCCAAGGTGGGTGAGTAGTTTGCCCATCCGGTCGAGGCGGTATTCTCGAGGGGAATAATCGCCAGTTTTACGCTCTAAATTGGCAAAAGATTCCATATACAGGCAGAATTGATCGAAGTTAGTAAATTGCATAGAGCTACTCTATAATAGGGGGCAAAGTTGGTCAATCGATAGGCAAATTTAGACATATTGACAGAAAATGACATTTTGTAGTCTAAAACACTTGTTTTAAGATTAAATTGAGTCTATTATTCCACTGTATAAATAGTTACTAAGAAGAAGATTTAGGAGTTAACTTATGGGAAAATCGAAAAAGAGCACACAAAATCCTTGGGATTTTCTAGAAGAGTACAGGGGAACATTTTTTGATGGTGAGTGGCCAACTTTAGTTGAGATGTTTGAAATTTCTGTTAGCCGTTACCCCAACAAACGCTGTTTTACAGCTTTTGCCCCAACCGAGTTTACCCTCACCTATAGCGAAGCTCATGATAAAATTGTTGAAGTAGCCAACTACTTGGTTAGTAAGGGGATAGGCCCAGGGGTGAAAGTTGCCTTAACGGGGAAAAACTCCCCAGAGTGGGCCGTTGCCTACCTAGCTGTTCTCTATGCTGGGGGAATAATTGTCCCCCTTGACTACCAGTTGAGCGATAAAGAGTTGCAACACTTGATGAATTTTGCCTCGGTGAGACACCTTTTTATCGACAGTGAACGTTACGACGCTATCGATGCCAATAAAGAGGTAGACCTTGAGTTTAAGATCTCCCTTGAAGAGGGGCACAGTGAATATATCTTCAATAAGAAGGGCCCCAAAAATGTGACACGTGAGAAGGTTAAAGTTGACGAACTGGCAGCAATCCTCTTTACAAGTGGTACCACAGGAACCCCCAAAGGGGTTATGTTGACCCACTCCAATTTAGTATCAGACTGTTATTTGGCCCAAGCCAATCTATCGATCTCCTCCTCCGATATCTTCTATGCCCTCCTCCCAATCCACCACTCTTACACGATGTTGGCGGTGTTCATTGAGGCGACCTCTGTCGGTGCTGAGATAGTCTTTGGTAAGAAGTTAATCGTCTCCCAGATTCTAAAAGAACTAAAGAAGGGGAACGTAACAATGTTCCTCGCCGTCCCGATGCTCTTTAACAAGATGCTTAAAGGGTTGATGAACGGGATTAAGGAGAAGGGGATTATCGCTTATGGCCTTATCCGCTTCTTGATGTCAATCAGTGGACTTATTAAGAAGGTGTTCAAAGTGAACCCCGGCCACAAAATGTTTAACGGAATCTTGGCTAAACTCTCGATGGATAAGATTAGGATCTGTATCAGCGGTGGAGGCCCTCTGCCTGCAAATACTTTTAAGCTCTTTAACCAGCTCGGAATCGATTTTGTTCAAGGGTACGGCTTAACCGAGACAAGCCCTATTGTGACCCTCAACCCGACTGATGCCTATGTAGAGACCTCAGTTGGTAAAATCATCCCCCGTACCGAGATGAAAATCCTCAATCCTGATGCCAACGGCGTGGGTGAGATTTTGATTAAAGGACCGATGGTGATGCAAGGGTACTACAACAACCCCGAGGCGACAAAAGAGGTGTTTGATGATGAGGGGTGGTTCCACAGTGGCGATGCCGGTTATATTATCAACAACTATCTCTACCTCACCGGAAGGAAGTTGTCACTAATTGTCACCGAAGGTGGCAAAAACGTCTTCCCTGAGGAGATCGAAGATATGTTCCAACTCTACGATGAAGTGGAGCAAATTTGTGTCCTTGGCTACCTTGTCGATAAAAAATCATTGGCTGAGGGGATAAGGGCGATTATCCACCCCTCTGAGAAGTTCAGCGATGATATGGCTAAACTTCACAGCGACCCCAAAGCGTTAGATAAAGCAGTTTTGGACCACATGCAGGGTGTTGTTGATAAGGTGAACAAAGAGCTCCTCCCCTATAAACGGATTGAGCGCATCACCATTACAAAAGAGCCCCTTGAGATGACAAGTACTAAGAAAGTTAAGCGTCACGTAGTTGCCAAGCTCTACAAGGATTGATAGATTAGCATTATGGATAGTGCAACCCGTAATTTCTTACGTAAAAGGGGTCACGCCCTTAAACCGGTGGTGATGATTGGGCGCAGTGGCTTTGATGAGCGTATTGTCGAGGCCCTCGATGTCGCCTTAAATTCCCACGAACTGGTGAAGGTGCGCTTTCAAACCTTTTTTGATGAGAAGCGTACCATTTCTGAAGAGCTGGCCCTAAAAGTGGAGGGGGAAGTTGTGACCGTCATTGGTCACATTGCCCTTATTTTTCGGCAAAACCGCGACCCCGCTAAGAGGGTGATTCATTTGCCATCACACCTTGGAGGTAGAGTGTAATGATTCCACAATTTTCCATTAGTGCCACCGGCAATCTCCTCTTTGGAGAGGGGACCTTCACCCAGCTCCCATCCCTATTAAAGGAGCGGGGCTTTACGAGCGTTGCCCTCTGTGTAGGAAGGGGTATCCTCTCTACTACCCATTACCGACAACTTCTCGACGAGTTACTGCGCCTCAGAATTGCGGTAACTGTTACCGATGTTGCCGGAGAACCTTCGGTCTCCTCAATCGATGAAGCTACTAATCTATTCAAAGATAGAGAGTGTGAAGTTGTGGTGGGAATTGGGGGAGGAAGTGCCCTCGATACTGCCAAAGCTACCGCTGTAATGTGTAAACAGAGGAGAAAACTCTCAGTTAAAAGATTCTTAGAAGGGGTAGGGGATTTAACGCCCCCTTCTGTTCGTCTCCCCCTCTATGCCATCCCTACAACGGCCGGCACAGGAAGTGAGGCGACTAAAAATGCTGTTATCTCCCAGGTGGGCCAAGGGGGCTTCAAAAAATCACTGCGCCACGACAACTATATCCCCGACCTTGTAATAATCGACCCCGTATTGGCTCTGAGCGCCCCCGCTGAAGTTACTGCTGCGAGTGGCTTAGATGCCATGACGCAACTCTTGGAGGCATTTACCTCAACTAAAGCTAACCCCTTTATCGACTCGTTGGCCCTGCCAGCGCTAGCAATGGTGGGTAATGCCCTTCCACGCCTCTTAAACGGAGAGGGGCATTCAGTCGAATTACGGGGGGAGATGGCCTACGGAGCCTACATCTCAGGGATGGCGATTGCCAACTCAGGGCTGGGGTATGTCCACGGCTTAGCCGGTCCCCTTGGCTCGCTGCACGCTGTCCCCCATGGGGTGGTGTGTGGCTTGCTTTTAAGTGAGTTTAACAAAGCACTTCTCAAGGAGGCCCCTAAAGGGTCGCTCTTCCTCACTAAGATGGAAAGAGTGGCCAACTTGTGGGGAGTTGATGGAGTTGAAGGGCTGCTTGGCTACCTAGAGAATCTCACCCGCTTGGCGAATCTTCCACGCCTCTCTACCTACGGGTTTACTAAAGAGGAGTTGACCACTATTGGGCGGCAAAACCTTAAACGCAACTCCCCTGTAGAGTTAGCGAGCGAGCTGGTTGTTGAGATTCTCCACTCTCTCCTTTAACCGTCCACCGGTAAGAAGACCTGCTTGGCTTGGTAGTGGATGTCGAGGGTCCCTCTCCCATTGCGTACCGCTTTAAGGAGGTCTTTTTTGGCCACCACCACCGAACCGGCAGCGTAGCGTATCGGATAATCTGCGTAGAGTTCACTCCTTAAGATAGTTGAAGGCCCCATCATTACAACCGAGATTTTACCCCTCTCAAACTTGCTTAGAACCTCTTCGATTGTGTTGTTGACAATAGAGGTTCCTGTCAAAATAAGGAGATCAGCTTCAGCTGTCGCCCATGGGTAGAACTCAGCGGCTTTTCCAATCCTTCGCCCCAGATCAAGAGAACGCACCTCGTAGCCAGTCTCTTCGAGTTTGTTAAAGACTGGAGAGAAGTGACCAATCATCCCAATCTTAGCCCCCACAGGGAGGTCGAGAGCTTTGTAGAGCCCCTCGGGTCCCGTTGGAAGAGTTGTGGCAAACTTCTGGTTTAAAGCATTGACTAGAGCGACGGCCATTACCCTTGAGAGATGATTATCCTCTCTCTTAATTTGACGCAAGAGTTGTAGTGCTCCGCGCCCCTCATAGTCGTTTTCATCGGTGTTTAACGAGAACGCGTGCTTTGGGTCAAAGAGAGTCGCACACATGCCACAACGTCCGTCATTCAGAGTGACTGCTGTATAACCCAACCCTATGGTCACCTCTTCTATAATGGCGTTATCAGCGTCATCGGCAAAAAGTGAATAAATTTTGTTATTTAGTTCCATAAAGTCCCCCTCTGGCTAATGTTAGCACTAAAAGGGGGACAAAGCGATAAAAATTTAGCGACTAGTTATGTTCCAGTTGGAGGGTCTTAGTTGTCGTATCACACACCTCAGTTGGCCCATAGTACTGGATAGCACCAGGGTAGAGGTATTTAGAGTCAACCGCCCAGCTGTCGCGGTGGGCGGCAAAATATTTGAAGGGGCCCCCATTAAGGTCGACTAAAGCCTTCTCAATTACCGGTCTCATCTCACCATGGCGACTCTCCATGTTGAACATCATTGTGATGGGAATTCCCCCTGCCTGCCACTGGTCAGCTGAAGCTGTCAAGTTGGTAATGGAGGAGATATAACCGGTACACCCATTGGCGATTAGGAGATAGGCGTTGTAGCCCAAACTGTAGCAGTAGTCGCTGTCAAAGTTGGAGGGGAATGCACAGCGCCCCTCGTAACCGAAGAAGTGGCTCTGGTGGCCAAACTTTCCTTTGTACTCCCCTTTGGCTTTCAGCTCAGCTAAGCGTGCTTCAACCATCTCAATCAACATCTTCTCAGTCTCAATTAGGGAGACTTGGACGTTCCCATGGGGGTCGCGGTCTTTCAGGAGTTGTTCCTGAATTAGGCGGGGGAGTGAGGTAAAGGCGTGGGCACTGGTGGGGGTAAGGTTCTTCTCAATAAAAGCGTACTGCTCTTCCCACTCCTTCAACTCTCCATATGCGTCGGCCTCAACCGCTAAGAGGGTATTAAGCTCCCCAATTAAGAGGCGCATCTCGGGGACGAATTCGACAATCCCTTCGGGAATCAAGGCAATTCCAAAGTTCATCCCCTTCTCAGCCCTCTTCACAATAATCGAGGCGAGGTACTCAACAATTTCGGTTAAATTGGTGTTGTTGGCAGCCAACTCCTCACCAATCAGGCAAGCGTTAGGCTGTGTCATCAAGGCGCACTCAAGGGCTATGTGGCTAGCACTACGCCCCATTAAACGGATGAAGTGCCAATACTTCTTGGCACTGTTGGCGTCCCGCATAAGGTTTCCAATCAGTTCGCTGTAAGTTTTAGTGGCGGTATCAAAACCAAAAGAGATCTCAATTTGTTCGTTTTTAAGGTCCCCGTCGATTGTTTTAGGACAACCAACCACTGTTATACCAGCATTAGTTTTAATAAAGTATTCAGCTAAAATAGCGGCGTTGGTGTTGGAGTCATCTCCTCCAATAATTACTATCGCTTTAATGTCGTGTTGATGACAAACTTTGGCACAGGTGGCAAATTGCTCTTCGGTCTCAAGTTTAGTGCGACCACTGCCGATGATATCAAAACCGCCAGTATTGCGGTATTGGTCAATAAACTGGGAGGTAATCTCTACATATTTGTCCTCTAAGATTCCTGAGGGTCCTCCCAAAAATCCAAAGAGTTTAGACTCAGGATTCCCATTCTTAATAGCATCAAAGAGACCGGCAATAACGTTGTGTCCACCGGGAGCCTGTCCACCGCTGAGGATTACCCCTACATTGGTTTTTTCCATTTTCTTTGTAGTTGACCCTTTCGTGAAGGAGACACTTTCCATCCCATAGGTGTTGGGAAATAGGGCTTTGAGCTCCTTTTGGTCGCTTTTGGGTTCCCCTTTGGCCCCCCTCTTTATCTCAATGGTACCGATCTCATCGCGTAAGATGAGGGGTAACTTAGGTTTATAAGCATAACGTGCTTTTTGTAGTGGTGAATATTCCATTATTCTCCTCCTATCTCTATGTAGTATGGGAAAATTATATGAATTTAACAACATTAGGGCAATACTAACACCAATTGACCTGTTTGATAAGGATAGGTATGGTTAGGTGATGAAACTGTTGGTAGATGCCGATTCGTGCCCCCGACGCCTCAGAACAATTATCTTGAAGGCGATTAAAAACCGCCAGATAGAGGCTCTCTTTGTAGCCGACCGCCCCCTAAGTGATGTTGAAGAGGCGAGTAGAGAGTCCTCCGTTGAGATGGTGGTAGTTCCTCATGGGGACGATAGCGCCGACAACTACCTTGTTGGGAGGGCTGAAGAGGGGTTTTTAGCTATAACCCGCGATATCCCTTTAGCCAATCGCCTTGCCCAAAAAGGGGTTGTAGTCCTCGATGACAGGGGAGGGGTCTACACCGCCGAGAATATTGGAGAACGTCTCAGTTTGCGCAATTTAATGAGCGACTTCAGAGAACAAGGGCTCTTTGTCGAGCAGACCAAGCCACTCTCTAACCGTGAAATAAAACTGTTCGCCAACGCCCTCGACCGGGAGCTGACCCGTCTTTTAAATTAGAGAAATGAAGTGAGATTCGCTTTACCCCTCTCATTTAGGTATGGGGGAAAGAAACCTTTTAATAGTAGCCTCACAAAAAGCGATGGGCCAAACCTTTAAATATTGGCTCCTCTCCTTTCTGCGGGGGGCAGTAGAGGTTGATGCGGTCACCTTTACGGGCCTTAGAGGGGAGATTCCCCCTAACTGCACCTTGGTAATCCTTATTTTTAGTGAAGCTGAAATCCGTTTTGTTAAACCTCTCCTGTTTGATTATAAAGGGGAGAGTGTCGTTATTTGGGGGGATGAGGTTGAGAAGAAGTTCTCCCCCCTCTTCTCCCACAACCTCAATATGGCCAACTGTATGCCTCGCCTAGTCGAGCTCCTCTCCCTCGAGAAGAGTGAGGCCGTTTATCAGAGTGAAGTGAATTACAAACCCTTAACAAAACGGGAGCGGGAGGTGTTGGACCTTTTAGCCCAAGGCCACTCCATTAAAGAGGTCGCCTATACTCTACAGATCTCTAAATATACTGTAATAACCCACCAGAGAAGTCTCTACTTAAAGACAGGGGCTCGCAATTTATCTCAACTGGTCCTCTACGCCGCTTTAAATACTAGAAATCAGCTTGTTTGACAGCTCGCGGGAAGGGGATGACGTCTCTAATGTTTTGAATACCGGTGATGTATTGGATAGCCCGGTCAAAACCGAGCCCAAAACCGCTGTGGGGGACACTTCCGTAGCGTCTAAGGTCGAGGTACCACCAGTAATCCTCAGGTTTGAGACCCAAGGTTACCATCCGCTCAGTTAGTAAATCGAGGCGACTTTCACGCTCACTGCCCCCAATAATCTCCCCTAGGCGGGGGACTAAGACATCCATTGCCCTCACCGTCTTTTCATCTGGGTTGAGCTTCATGTAGAAAGCCTTAATCTCTTTGGGGTAGTCGGTGACAATGACTGGCCCGTTGTGCACCTCTTCGGTTAAGAAGCGCTCGTGTTCTGTTTGGAGGTCGCTCCCCCATTTGACAGGGAAGGCGAACTTGGCATTGTTTTTAATCAACTCAGTTACAGCATCGGTGTAGCTCATCTCAACGAAGGGAGAATCAATCACCTTCTGGAGGGTCTCTGCCACCCCCTTCTCAATCCAGGTGGAGAAGAACTCCATATCTTCAGCGCAGTTCTCTAAGACATAAGAGAAGATATACTTCAAAAACTCCTCTGCCAGTGCCATGTTCCCCTCGAGGGTACAAAAGGCCATCTCTGGTTCAATCATCCAAAACTCACTCAAGTGGCGGCGTGTATTGGAGTTTTCAGCCCTAAAGGTGGGGCCAAAGGTGTAGATATTCTTCAAGGCTAAGGCGTAGGCCTCCCCTTGGAGTTGTCCACTCACTGTGAGGGCTGCCTTTTGGCCAAAGAAATCTTTGGAGAAATCGACACCCCCCTCTTCAAGGAGAGGGACATTGTTGAGGTCGAGAGTGGTGACTTGGAATTGCTCACCCGCCCCCTCAGCATCGGCTGTACTAATAATAGGGGTGTGGACATAGTAGAACCCCCGCTCGTTGAAGAAGGTGTGGATAGCGTAAGAGACGGCGTGACGCACCCGAGCGACGGCCCCTAAGGTGTTAGTGCGGGGTCTAAGGTGGGCAATCTCCCTCAAGTACTCTAGGGTGTGGCGCTTCTTCTGGAGGGGGTAGCTCTCAGCTGGAGCTTCTCCATGGAGGGTAAGCGAATCGACTGCTAATTCAACAGCTTGCTTTCCGCCGGGGGAGGGGATTAATTTCCCTTGGCACGACACAGCTGCCCCCGTTGAAATTTTGGCTAAAAGGGGTTTGTCAGCAAAGGTCTCTAAGTCGATAACTGCCTGTAACCCCTTTAAGGATGAGCCATCATTCAATTCGAGAAAACAGACAGTTTTGCTCTCTCTTTTGGTACGCACCCACCCCTCGACGGTTACTAGCTCGTCGGTTACTGTTTTTTTAAGTAGTTGGGAAATTCTGTTGTACATAGATGACTCCTCTCTTTGGGAGCTTATTATTAGTTTTTGCCCCTTTTTTGTCAACCTGAGGGTAGTGGACGTTCTTTGACATTCTCATTATGATTGTCATAATAAAGGAGATTTATAGTGGTACAGATTATTGGTAGAAAAGGGTGTGCTGAGACCAGAAAAGCCCTACGCTTTTGTCAAGAACGGTCGTTAGAATACCAATTTGTCGACCTCAATAGTCGTCCCCTTTCTCCGGGGGAATACAACAATATATTTAGTGTAATTGACCCCGCTTCTCTCATTGATGAGGCGTCTAGTCATTACAAGAAGGGGGGGTATCAGTGGCGTGTTTACGACGCTCAAGAAGAGCTGATAGAACACCCCAATCTTTTAAGAATCCCTATTTTGAGGCGGAAGGGACGGGTTGTCGTCGGCTTTGACCCCTCCTTTCTGGAGGAGAGATGATTAGCTACTCTGTTTTAGGGAGTGGTTCCTCTGGAAATAGTTATCTCATTGGGTATAGGGGGGAGGCCCTTCTAATCGACTCGGGCTTCTCTTATAAGGAGCTGAAAGGGCGTATAGAGGTTGCAGGCTATGCCCCTCACCAAATTGGCGCTCTCTGTTTAACCCACCTCCACCCCGACCATGCCCGAGGGGCAGGGGTTTTTGCCCGCCAAAGCGGTAAGCCGGTAGTTGTTAATCAAGCGGTGGTAGAGCTAGAAGAGGTGGTTAAATTAAATATTCCACCTCCCCAATTACAAACCTTTCAGGCGGGGGTAAGTTTTTCTCTCCCCCCTTTTGTTATAACCCCCTTTGAAACCCACCATGACAGCCCCCATTCGGTCGGCTTCTCCATCGAGGTAGGGGGGAAGAAACTTGCAATTTTGACCGATACTGGCCTCTGGGATGAGGCGATGGTGGCCCAAATAGAGGGGACCCACCTCCTCTTTTTAGAGGCCAATTACGATGAGGAGATGTTGGAGAGGGGGCCTTACCCCTACTTCCTTAAAGAGCGGATTCGAGGGGAGCAGGGGCACCTCTCTAACGGCGAAGCAATCAATCTCCTCAACTCCCTTCAAAGGGGACCTGAAAAAGTCTATTTATGCCACCTATCAAAGACCAATAACCACCCTAAGGTCGTTTTAAAGCAGTGTGACGAGAAGTTGGAGTGGGTGGGTGAGGTGGTTGTTTGCCACAATGGAGAGCAGTATAACGGGACACTCTAAATTAGGAGAAGAGAAGATGAAAGAAATTTTGGACAACTACACGATTAGGCATCTCCTTGAGCGTTCGACTCAAAAATTTGACCAAAGATTAGCACTTAGTACAGTTGGTAGTGAAGAGGATGGGCTAACTTATACTGCTTTAAAGCGGAAGGTTGATGCCCTCGCGACCTTCTTAATTAATAAGGGCGTCGAGAAGGGGACCCATATCGCCCTACTGGGGGAGAGCCAAATTAATTGGGCTATCGCCTATTTAGCAATTGTCTCAGCGGGTTGTGTCGCCTTACCCATTTTGCCCGAATTCTCAGAGCCTGAAATTAGAGAGATCTTCATCCACAGTGGTGTCACTGTCGCTATTGTAGCGGGTAAACACTACCCCAAGATTGGGGACCTAAACACGAAAGAGGAGAATATTTTAATAAGGTTAGACGACCTTTTTTATGTTCCCCACGCAGTTGCCAAAGAGTTTAGGAGTGTCAAGGAGTTTAGTGAAGGGGCCGGCATTGATACCTTGCGGACAAAAATTGAACATAAGAAAGTTGAGTCAAGATCTCCCCAAGAGGAGGACCTCGCCTCAATCATCTACACCAGTGGCACCACAGGGGAACCCAAAGGGGTGATGCTCACCCACAAAAACTTGACGAGCAATGCTGTTGCTAGTGTTAAGCAGTTCTTTAAAGTTAAAACAGGGATGCAGTTTCTATCGATTCTCCCCTTGGCCCATTCGTACGAGTTTACGATTGGGTTCCTGCTACCCCTCCTTTGTGGTTGCCATATCCACTACTTAAACCGTCCCCCCTCACCAAGTCTCCTGATGCCGGCTATGAAGAGGGTGAGGCCCCATGTGATGCTTTCGGTCCCTCTCTTAATCGAGAAGGTCTACAAGAGTTCGGTAATTGCTGAAATAGAGGGGAATGAGACTATAGCAAAACGGTACAAAACCCCCTTCTTTAGGGTGCTTATTAACCGGATGGTGGGGAGAAAACTACGCAGCACCTTTGGGGGGCGACTCAAATTCTTTGGTATTGGGGGAGCTCCTCTCGATTTAGAGTGTGAGAAATTTCTCAAAGAGGCAAGATTCCCCTATGCAATTGGGTATGGTCTCACCGAGACTGCACCCCTTTTGGCAGGCGCGGGTCCTAAGCAGACCAAGGTGGGGACAATTGGCTATCCCCTCAAAGGAGTCACCCTCAAGATCGGTGAAGGGGGGGAGATCTTGGCTAAAGGACCCAATGTAATGCAGGGCTACTATAAGCAGGAGGAGCTCACTAAAGAGGCCTTTACAGCTGATGGGTGGTTTAGGACAGGTGATTTAGGTGAGGTCGATAGACGCAGGGTGACAATTAAGGGGCGTAGCAAAACTATGATTTTGGGCCCATCAGGGGAGAATATCTACCCCGAATTTATTGAGCAGCTCTTTAATAACCAACCCTTTGTCGAAGAGTCTCTAGTTGTCGACGGGGAGGGGGGCTTAGTGGCGATGATTAAGCTCAATTTTGAGTTGATGGGTGAAAACCTTAAAATGTCTTTGGTCGATGCAAAAGAGGAGGCAGCAATCTATTTAAGCAGTTTGCGCAAAGGGGTAAACCAACAGCTGGGCTCTCATAGCCATGTTAGGGTGGTGGAACTCCAAGAGGAGCCTTTCCAGCGCACCCCGACCTTAAAGATTAAGCGCTACCTCTATGCCCTAAAGGGTGGGGTAAAAGAGCAACACCAAGAGTAGCCTTTACCCAATTGAAATAATGCGGTCACAAAGGTAAGATTGAGGATGAAATGATTAAGAATATAGATATTAGGATTGATAGTATTGAACCGCTGGAGAGTCCAGCTTCCCTAATGGAGAAGTATCCGGTCTCACTTGAGTTGACCAACTCGATTATAAAGTCGCGTGAACAGGTCAACAATATTATTCGAGGGGGCGATAGACGCCTTTTGGCCATCGTTGGCCCCTGTTCAATTCACGACCCTGAGGCAGCTGTTGAGTATGCTAAGAAGCTCAAAGCACTAGCGGATGAGCTCTCTGATGAGATCTATATTGTGATGCGTACCTACTTTGAAAAGCCACGCACAATTGGGGGGTGGAAGGGATTCATTCTCGACCCCTATCTCGATGGTACCTACAATATTCAGGCTGGAATTGCCTTAGCCCGTAAACTCCTTATCGATATTACAAGTTTGGGGATGCCGGTTGGGTGTGAGATGCTCGACCCCATTGTCCCCCAATATATAGACGAGATGTTGAGTTGGGGCTCTGTGGGAGCCCGCACCACCGAGAGTCAAACCCACCGCACCTTAGCAAGTGGAATGTCGGTGGCCATTGGCTTTAAAAATAGCACCAGTGGCGAGTGTGCCCCCGCAATTAATGCCATTAAGAGTTCTCAGGAGAAGGCGGCCTTTATAGGGGTCGACAAGCAGGGGAATTTGGCTATCTACCGCACCACCGGTAACGACTGTGCCCACCTCATTTTAAGGGGGGGGGATCACGCTCCCAACTACTATGAAGAGGAGATTGAGGTTGCCTCAAAGTTGATGGAGAAGATGAACTTAACCCCCTCAATTGTAATCGATTGTTCACACGCCAACTCCCGCAAGGTTCCGGGGAGGCAGAAGAGGGTTTTAAGGGCCGTTATAGATCAAGTGATTTGGGGCCATAAAGAGATTCGGGGTTTTATGTTGGAGAGTAACCTCTTCTCCGGATGTCAGGCCTTGGGAGATGACCCCTCTGAACTAGCCTACGGGGTTTCAATTACCGATGGCTGCATGGGGTGGGACGAGACTGTTGAGGTGTTGCAGAGAGCCTATGCAACGCTGAAAGCGGGTAAGCGAGAGCTAGGAGTTTAAGATGAGTAGTCAAAAAGTTAGAGTATTGGTCCCTTTGGCCAACGGATTTGAGGAGATTGAGGCAATTACCCCTATCGATATTTTTCGCCGTGCCGGGTGGGATGTTGTTGTAGCTGGGGTGGGGGGACTCGAGATTGAGGGGGCCCACGGGATTAAAGTATGTTGTGACACTCTAATTGATGAGGTGGGCGTCGATTTTAAGGCAATTGTCCTCCCGGGAGGGGGCTTAGGATCAAAAAACTTAGCTGAATCGTGGGCAATTAACGAGAAGATGCTCCTCATAGCCAACTCAGGGGGTCTTATAGCCGCTATTTGTGCTGCCCCAGCCGTTGTTTTAGGACCAGCTGGTCTCCTTGAGGGGCGCAAAGCTGTCTGTTATCCTGGAGTTGAGGAGTATGTTCCTAACTTTGAGTTCTCTGATGAGCGAGTTTGTGTCGATGGTAATCTAATTACTGCCCGTGCCGCGGGATGTGCCGTTGAGTTTGCCCTCGCTATTGTAACTAAACTTGCCTCGAAGCAGTTGAGTGATGAAATCGCCAAGGCGATTCTATTTAAGTAGGAGTTGAGACCTATGGGATTTGACAATGAACGCTACCTTAAGGAGCAAAGAGAGGCCATTCTAGAGCGCTTAGCACTCTGTGAAGGGAAGTTGTATTTAGAGTGCGGTGGCAAGTTACTTTTTGACTACCACGCTTCGAGAGTCCTCCCTGGCTACGACCCCAATGTTAAAATGGGCGTTCTTCAATCCCTAAAAGATAAAATTGATGTCATAGTCTGTATCTATGCCGACGATATTGAGCGACGTAAAATAAGGAGCGATTTTGGTATAACCTACGACACCGACGTCTTCAAAATGATTGACGATTTTGGCGAGTGGGGGCTACCGGTAAAAGGGGTGGTTATAACCCGCTTCAATGGTCAGCTCTCAGCTGTCCAGTTTATGAACCGGCTCAACCGGCGGGGAATTAAGACCTATATCCACAAAGAGACCGATGGCTACCCCTCCGATATAGACATTATTGTGAGCGATGCCGGCTATGGCGCCAATCCCTACATCGAGACGACCCAACCGGTTGTTTTAGTGACAGCTCCCGGTCCTGGCAGTGGTAAACTGGCTACCTGCCTCTCGCAGCTCTACCACGACTACCGCCATGGGATAAAGAGTGGTTATGCCAAGTTTGAGACCTTCCCCATCTACAACCTCCCCATTGATCACCCTGTCAACAAAGCGTACGAGACGGCAACCGCCGACCTTGGCGATACCAACCAAATCGACCACTACCACCTTTCAGCCTATGGTATACAGGCCGTCTCCTACAGCCGTGACATGGAGGCTTACCCCGTCTTAAAGCGGATTTTAGAGAAGATTACCGGCCTTCCTTCCCTCTACAAATCTCCCACTGATATGGGGATTAACCGTTGTGGCGATGTGATTGTCGACGATGAAGCGGTACGTGAGGCAGCCTCACAAGAGATAATTAGGCGCTACTACACTGTCGCCTGTGATTATGCGCAGGGGATTGGCAGTAGTGATGCGATTGGACGGGTGAAGCTTATCTTAGAGTCGCTTCACCTAAATACCGAGATGAGAAAGTGTGTCCCAGCTGCCAGTGAAGCCCTAAAAAGGGCTGTTGTTCGGGGAAAGGGGCGTGACGGGATTGTGTGTGCTGCTGCCATTGAGCTACACGACGGCTCTCTAGTGAGTGGCTCCAATTCGGAGACCCTCCACGCCTCTTCAGCTCTAATTTTAAACGCAGCTAAAAAATTGGCTGGAATCCCTAAGAATATCGACCTAATTCCCAAGCAAACTATTGAGTCGATTAGGTTCTTAAAGAAGAATATTTTGAGTGGCAAGCGGGTCTCTTTAGACCTTGACGAGACCCTAATCTGTCTCGCAATGTCGGCCCCGATAAACCCTTCAGCCCAAGCCGCCTTAGAACAGCTCCCCAATTTGAGCGGGTGTGAGGTGCATCTAACCCACCTCCCCACAATTGGAGATGCCAACGGACTGAGGAAGTTGGGACTCCATACCACCAGCGAACCAAAATACCCATCTGCCAATCTTCACGATGAATAACCCTTTAATTCTCCCCCTATTCGTATTACAATGGGGGTGAGGAGACTTTTATGGGAATAAATTCGGTTATTTCAATTAGTCGTCAGTTTGGTAGTGGTGGTCGTGAGGTGGGTCGTAAACTTGCTGAAGAGTTAAAGGTTCCCTTCTACGATAGCGCCCTAATCACCTTGGCTGCTGAAAAAAGTGGTATGAGTAAACAGGTGTTGGAGAACTTAGACGAAAGGGCGACCAGTCGTTTCCTTTATACTCCCCCCTCAAGTGTCCCCGCTTTTGGTCACCCCTCCACCTCTATCTACAATATGCCCCTTAGCGACACCCTCTTTTTGACACAGTATGAGATTATAAAGCAACTGGCCGATGAGGGACCCGCAATCTTTGTTGGACGGTGTTCCGATTACATCCTCAAAGACCACCCCTTCCACATCTCCCTCTTTATTCATGCTTCTGAAGAGGTTAGAGCCCATAGAATAGCTGAATATGAAAATATTTCAAATGAAGAGGCTTTAGCAAACATCTCTAAGTACGACAAAGAGAGGAAGAAATACCACGACTATTACGCCACTGGAACGTGGGGGATCGCTTGTAACTACGACTTAACAATCAACTCGGGAAAGCTCTCAATTGAGCTCTCCGTCGAGTTAATTAAAGAATTTATAGCCTTTGTTGAGAAAAGCCGTTCTTAGCGTGGGAGGGCAAAGATCTCTTTCAGCTCAGGACGCTTCTTCAAATCCTCTTTGAGGGCCTCAGCGCGCGCTTTGTTGACATAATCTTTACTCTGGAAAGAGTAGACAAAATTGGTGTGAACATCGTAGGTTCCGTTCATGAGGGCGTAGGCATCTTCGGTCATCACCAATTCTTCGTCGGTAGGAATTACAAATATCTTTGTAGGAGAATCCTCTGTATTGATTTCAAACTCAGCATTGCGGCATGTTGCCAGTAGGTTTTTCTCAACATCTAGTTTGATTCCCATGATATCGAGTCCTTGGGTAGCTTTCCCTCGAATATGGGGAGCCATCTCACCCACACCGGCGGTGTAGACAAGGGCATCGACCCTTCCCAACTCTGCCGCGTAAGCCCCAATATATTTCTTGAGGCGGTGACACTCAATTTCAATAGCCAATTTGGCCCTCTCATCGCCCTTCTCAGCGGCATCTCTAACGTCACGGCGGTCGCTCATTCCGCAGATTCCAACTAATCCACTCTGCTTGTTGAGGACGTTATCCATCTCGTTGGCACTCATGCCGGTACGGTTCATGATAAAGGGGAGGATTGCTGGGTCCATATCGCCAGAGCGAGAGCCCATCACCAATCCCTCAAGGGGGGTGAGTCCCATGCTGGTATCGACAGCAACCCCATTTTTAACAGCTGAAACCGAAGCACCATTACCAATATGGCAGATAATCAAGTTAGTTTCACTTGGATCTTTTCCGAGGAGAACTGCTGCCCGCTTAGCTGTGTATAGGAAGCTGGTGCCGTGAAAGCCGTAGCGACGTACGTTGTAATTTTTGTACCACTCGTAGGGGGTGGCATACAAAAAGGCTTCTGGTTTCATCGTCTGGTGCCAAGCAGTATCCATTACAATAGCGTGGTCGATATCTCCCATCACTTTACGGGCTGCTTCAATCCCCATGATATTTGCAGGCATGTGGAGGGGGCCTAAGGGGATAATCTCTTTTAAGTGGGCCACCACCTCGTCGTCAACCAATACCGATTGGGTAAAATACTCTCCACCGTGGAGGACACGGTGCCCAACCGCACCAATCTCTTTAATATCTTTAATTACCCCATGAACAGGATCAACCAAGATTTTAATTATAAACTCAATCGCCTCTCGGTGAGTCGGGGAGGAAATTCTCTCTTTGTGGAGCCCATTATTGGCACTGCGGTGCTCAATTTCCGAATACTCTAGACCGATTCGCTCGACGACACCAAAAGCTAGTACACTTTTCTTTTCCCAGTCGTACACTTGGTATTTTGCGGACGAGCTACCGCAATTAAGGGTGAGAATTACCATGAAGGCCTCCTAAGAACTTAAAAAGATAGGCTAAAATAACCAAAAAGCATTTTGCCATGTTAAACACATAAAATCAATCGATTTGAAGCAAAAGGGGGTGATTGTCCTCTAATTGATTATGGGCAAACACCTTTTACTTGTAATACTCTCTTTTTTTACAATCGTTGCTCCCCTGTCAGGTAGTTGGCAAGCCTCTGTCGGGTCTTCTAGCTTAAAGGTTGTCCCACCACGCCTCGATTATGGTCCTTTGAAGGGGGGGGTAGCCCTAGAACTTGCTTATCAGGAAGAATTTCCCCTCCTTAATTTTAAAGGGTCGCTATCCTTAAATCTCCCTTTGAGCGAGAAGTTGACTCTGGTGTGGGGCAACCTTGAACATAATCCCCTAATTGCCCCCCTCTTTGAGAGAGGCTTCTCCCTCTCCCCCCACAAAGGGGGTGGAGGGGAGCCTTTAAAAGCGAGCTACACTCAGGTGGGGGAGGCTAAAAACTATATGGGAGGCTTCTCGTTAGTTCTCCCTAAAGCGACCCTCTACGGAGCCTCATTTAGTGAGGGGGTTATGGTAGGGGGAGGATGGGGCGAGACCCTTGCCGGGGGGCTTCTTTTGAAGGGGCGGGGGGATGAATTTCCAACAACTTTTACAATCCCTTACCGCGCTCTCCCCATTGAGAGGGGTGGGGTAGCCTACCTCAACTACACCCAAGGGGGAGATCTAAAAACTTCTCTCCTTCTCCGTTTTGCCTACTGTTCTGTGGGGGGCTTGGGCCTCTCTAACCTCTTTGTAACCGAGTGGAGCCTACCCCCTTTCAAGGTTGAATATAGGCGTCTAGAGCTCCCCCCATATCTAGGGGCGATTAAGAGTTTAGGCTACAAGACCATTGAGGGGCCCCTCAGGGAGAATGTTTTCAATATGGGGCTTACCTTCACCAAACTAAAAATTGCCCTAACCCTCACCGAGCGCCTCTATGAGCGCCCAATCTATGCCGACAAGGGGCAGAGGCATCTCCTCTCTCTTAAGGGGGTAGTTGCCTATAGTGACCTATTCTCCCTCTCCCTCCTCTATGAGTGGCGTCACAACCGTTCGATGAGGGTGAGTGAGAAGTATGAGCTGACTTGGAACCAGAAAATTACCCTCTGGGGGGTCCGTTTGGAGTTAGAACCGATTCTCACCTACACAAAAGAACTTTTGTTTAGTGGGAGGGCCGTGGTGAAGTGGGAGGGGGAGGTTGAGTGGAGTTTCACTTTAAACCACAACAGTCGTGGCACCAATGTAACTTTGAGTTTATCTAAGAGGAGGGGTAACTACTCTATTAAGGGGGAGTGGCAGAGTAGTGGCTCTTTAACCCTCTCTTTTACCATCTTCCAACCAACCTAATCTCTCTTTCAAGGGGAATCCCAAAGCGCTCTAAGACCCCCTTCTCAACTAAAAGAGTCAAATCGTAGATTGCCTGGCTGGTGGTTTCGCCTTTAATAATAACGAAGTTGGCGTGTTTGGAACTTACGGTTGCCCCCCCTAGAGAGTACCCTTTGAAACCAGCCTGTTCAATAAAATAGCCGGCAGGTCCCTCACTCGGATTTTTGAAGATGCACCCGGCACTCGGGTAATCGTATTGCCCCCTCGCTTTGCGTTTAGCGCGACTTTCTTCCTTCAATACCCTCATCTTAGAGGGGTCGTGGCATGGCTTGAGATGGAAAGCGACCTCCCAGATAATCTTCTCGGTGTCACTAAAGGGGGACTTTTTATAGGAGAAATCGTCATCACGGCGGTAGTAGCGGCTCAACTGCCCCTCTCGGCTGAGGTAATCGATCCACTCTATGTGGGAGGCAATACTCTCCCCATTGGCGGAGGCATTGCCATAGACGGCCCCTCCCACACTCCCGGGGAGGCCTCCTAATGGCTCAAGGCCACAAAGGTAGTTGTCGTTCATTAAATCGATGGCTGTATCGAGGGGAAGTCCAGCTTGGCACACAAAGAGGGGGTTTTGGACATAGTGGGCCGTGAGAGCCGTGGTGACAATTACCAACCCCTCCACTCCGCGGTCACTGATGAGGACATTGGTTCCTCCCCCTAAGAGGGTGAGGGGTAGTTGCCTCTCATTGGCCCAAGCGAGAGTCTCTTTGAGTTGTTGGAAAGTGGTAACAGTCGCTAAATAGTCGGCCTTTCCACCGGTTCCAAAAGAGGTGAGGGGGGCTAAAGGGACATTTTTGAGAATTTTAAGCCCCTTATTGATTTTTTCGGCTCCATTACTTATTGTTAAATACACAAGACAATGATACTTGAATTATTTGTGGTAGACAACGGCAGATTATTGAACAGGAGTACCTATGCAACTCTCTCTCTACAACACTTTGAATCGTAAGGTTGAGCCTTTCATCCCAATCGAGGAGGGGAAGGCTTTGATGTATTGTTGTGGACCAACGGTCTACAACTACGCTCACATAGGCAACCTCCGCACCTACCTCTTTGAAGATATCTTACGACGAACCCTAGAGTACAATGGCTATGATGTGCGCCATGTGATGAATATAACCGATGTGGGGCACTTAAGTGACGATGGGGATGAAGGGGAAGATAAGATGGTGAAGTCGGCCCGTGAAAAGGGGAAGACTATCACTGAGATTGCCGATATGTATACCCAGGCCTTCTTTCAAGATACCGATGCCCTCAACATCTTGCGACCCACCATCTCGTGTAAAGCGACCGACCATGTCACCGATATGATTGCCCTCATTGAGCGCCTCGAAGCGAAGGGGCACACCTACACCGCTGGAGGAAACGTCTATTTTAGTATCGACACCTTCCCCCGCTACGGAGAGTTGGCACGACTCAAGGTTGAAGACCTACAAGCTGGAGCCCGAATTGTGGTTGATCCCAATAAACGCAACCCGATGGATTTTGTCCTCTGGTTTACCCAATCTAAGTTTGCCAATCAAGCGATGGTGTGGCCCTCCCCTTGGGGAGTAGGTTATCCTGGATGGCACATCGAGTGTTCAGCGATGAGCATTAAATATTTGGGGGAGACCTTCGACCTCCACTGTGGTGGTATTGACCATATCCCGGTTCACCACACCAATGAGATTGCCCAAAGTGAAGCTGCCACCGGTAAGCGGTGGGTCAACTACTGGATTCATGGTGAGTTCTTAATCAATGAAACGGGAAAACTCTCTAAATCGAAGGGGGAGTTCTTAACCCTCTCCTACCTTAAGGAGAGAGGTTACCACCCGTTGGATTACCGCTATTTCTGCCTCGGTGGCCATTACCGCTCCCAATTGGTGTTCTCATGGCAAGCTCTCGACAGCGCTAAGAGTGCCCGTGAGCGCCTTGTTAAGCAGGTTCTAGCCCTTAAAGGGGAGGCAGGGAGCCCCTCTCTAACCCTCTCTGAAGGTGGTAGAAGTTACATCGAAACCTTTATTGGACACCTCAACAACGATTTAAATGCTCCTCGCGCACTCGCTACTATTTGGACCCTTCTTAAAGATGAGGAGCTTGCTTCTGATGAGAAATTGGCCCTCCTCTACGAGGCTGATAAAATTTTAGGGCTTGGACTAAAAGATGTTAAAGAGGAGATTGTGGTAATCCCCGAAGAGGTGCAAGCTCTAGTTGATCAACGGTTAGAGGCCAAAGCTGCAAAAGAGTGGGCCAAAGCTGATGAACTTCGTGTTATAGTGGAGGAAATGGGTTATTCCCTCAAAGATACGAGTGAGGGGACCATTGTTACAAAAATCTGTAACCAAAACAGTAGGTGAGTTGTTGAGCATATGGAAGTAAAGAGCAACGAAAATGAATCGTTTAGGCTTGTATATGAGGAGGTGTTTCCGGTTGTGATGCGCGTTGCGTATCATGTAACTTATAACATGGATGTCTCTGAGGACATCTGCCAAGAGGCATTTATCCGGTTCTTTGAGCGCGATATTGAGTTCAAGTCGGTCGACGAAGCTAAGTACTGGTTGATTAGAGTTACCAAGAATTTGGCGATCAACGTAGTGAAGCGAAAGTCGCGGGAGAAGGCCATGGTGGACAAGATAAAAAAGGCCCCCAAGGTCCCAATAAGGAGCGGAGAAGAGGTCCTCATAAGTTCGGAAACCAAAACTTTAGTCAGGGAGGCTGTGGAAAAGTTGCCTGAGAAGTTAAAATCGGTGTTAGTTTTAAAAGAGTATGCCGATTTAAATTACAAGCAGATAGCTAAGATTCTCCGCATTTCCGAAAGTAATGTGAAGGTTAGAGTCCATCGAGCTCGTAAAATGTTGGAGTCGATGCTTGACCGGGAGGAAATTGATGTGTCTTGATGATCAAATTTTGAATACCTATCTTGATGGTGAACTGGTAGAGCCGTGGAGGACACAGGTAGAGGAGCACCTCACCTATTGTAATGCCTGTAAAAGCAGGTTTGAGCAGCTCCAATCGCTCCACTATTTGGTGAGTTCTTCTCGTTTAGAGGACCAAGAGATTGAGGACCATTCCAAGAAGGTGTACCAGTTTATAGAGAACAACTACATCTCAAAGAAGAAGAGGGGATTTTTTAGCCGTGACTTTCGAATTAAAACACCCACTCTCTTAGCTGTAGCAGCTGCCTTTATTGTCATTTTTGTAGGAGCCCTTTTAATCAATCCTAAAGGGGCGGCTCAAACTGACCAATTGATTCCGCGAGTCAATGTGGCCGAAGAGGGGCGCGTTGTCCAAGTTAAAGCGACCGATGGACTAACGGTGGCCCAAATCTTAGACAACTTCTCTTTGGAGGAGATTCTTAAGTACCTCGATAGCCGCGGTTATGAGGTTGATTTGCGCCTAAAAGGGCTAATTCCAATCGACTCTGTTGATAACCTCCTCTAGTTTTGAGGAGTTTATATATATCTCATCTAGGGTCCCACTTAAGTTGGGACCTCTTCTTTGTTAGTTGTAACAATAGCCCCATTCTGTTAGTATTGCCCCAACTAAGGGTTAGAGGAGGCACTTGATGCAGGCTGTGGAACTCGACAAAACTTACAATCCTAAAGAGTTCGAAGAGAGGATTTACCGGGAGTGGAAAGAGAATGGCTGCTTTGAGCCAACTCTCAATGGCAACCCAACTTTCACTATGGTGATGCCTCCTCCCAACGTTACCGGTATCCTCCATATGGGGCACGCCCTTAACAACCTACTTCAAGATATCTTAGCTCGTTACTGGCGCATGAAAGGGCGACCAACCCTTTGGTTACCAGGAACCGACCACGCCGGCATAGCTACCCAAAACGTAGTTGAGCGCGAATTGGCCAAAAAAGGGCTATCGCGTCACGATTTGGGACGGGAAAAATTTGTCGAAGAGACGTGGAAGGTTAAAGAGCGCCACCATGGCGTAATCACCAAGCAACTTGAGAAGATTGGTTCCTCGTGTGACTGGTCTCGTGAACGCTTCACCCTCGATGAGGGGTTGAGTGGGGCGGTGCGCGAAGCTTTTGTCACCCTTTATGAGCGGGGACTAATCTACAAGGGGAACTACCTCGTCAACTACTGTAGCCATTGTGGTACAGCCTTAGCCGACGACGAGGTTGAATACAGCAATGTCGCCGGCCGTCTCTACGATATTAAATACCCCTTTGCCTCTAAAGAGGGGGGAATCACCGTTGCCACAACCCGCCCTGAGACGATGTTTGGAGACGTGGCTGTAGCGGTTAACCCCAGCGATGAGCGCTACAAAGACCTTATCGGAACTACCGTAATTCTCCCCTTAGCCAACAAAGAGATCCCCATTATTGGCGATAGCTATGTCGATATAGAGTTTGGTACCGGCTTTGTTAAAATTACCCCAGCCCACGACCCCAACGACTGGGAGATTGGGCAGCGCCACAACTTACCTCAAGTCAATATCCTCAACCCCGATGGCACTCTCAATGAGAATGTACCGCTGGCCTACCAAGGGATGGATGTCCAAACAGGGCGTAAAGCGGTCGTTAAAGACCTTGAAGAGGGGGGGTACCTCATCTCTTCTAAGCCACACGACCACGAAGTGGGTCACTGCTACCGCTGTTCAACTATTATTGAACCCTACCTCTCAGAGCAGTGGTTTGTGGCGATGGAGGGGATGGCTAAGAAGGCGCTTGAAGCTTGGGAGAGGGGAGAGATCAACTTCTATGCCAAACGATGGGAGAACACTTACAGCCACTGGCTCAAAAATATTCGCCCCTGGTGTATCAGCCGCCAACTCTGGTGGGGCCACCGTATTCCAGTCTGGTACTGCCACGATTGTGATGCCGTGATGGTGGAGAGGGTCGACCCCACAGTGTGCAAAAAGTGTGGCTCTACCAATATTGAGCAAGATAGCGACGTCTTGGACACCTGGTTTAGCTCGTGGCTCTGGCCCTTTAGCACCCTTGGGTGGCCCCAAAAGAGTGACGACATGCAGAATTTCTTCCCCACCAATACCTTGGTGACCGGTTACGATATCATCTTCTTCTGGGTCTCCCGCATGATAATGGCCTCGCTTGAGTTCTTAGGAGAGGTCCCCTACCGCGACATCTACATCACGGGGCTAGTGCGCGACAAGCAGGGGCGCAAGATGAGTAAATCACTCGGCAACGGAATCGACCCCCTCGAAGTGGTCGACCTTTATGGCGCCGATGCGATGAAGTTTACCCTCTGCTACATGGCAGCCCAGGGGCAAGATATCTTAATCGATATCGAATCGTTCAAATTTGGCTCCCGCTTTGCTAACAAGGTGTGGAATGCCACCCGCTTCTTGTTGATGAACATCGATGGGCGCAAACTTCTCTCTCTTGAAGAGGTAGAGCTCAAAGTTATCGACCAGTGGATGTACCACCAGGTTAATGAGGCAGCCCTAAAGATTGAGAAAGCGATGGAGAGCTACCGCTTCAACGATGCGGCTCAAGTGATCTATGACCTCTTCTGGAGCGATTTTTGTGACTGGTACATCGAAGCGACTAAACACAACCTAACAACCGATGATGAGGCCGATAAAGATCGCCAAGTGACAATCATGCTCAACCTCCTCGATCAATTGATGCGCTTAATGCACCCCTTTGCCTCTTTTATCACCGAAGAGATCTATGGCAAACTCCCCAACACCCAAGGGCGCCTTATTGAGGCCCCCTACGTTGTCTATAAAGCTGATGGGTGTTACGAAGAGGCCAAGGAGATTGTTACGGCAATGCAAGATGTTGTCCACGCTGTGCGTGCATTAAGGAGTGAACTCCAAATCCCCATCGAGCGACGCCTCTCAGTAATCTTAAGACCCAACCCTAACTTCAAAGGGAGTCTCTTTATTGAGGAGAATCAGGGGTTGGTGGCGGCCTTGATTGGAGCCGATAACTTTAAGATTGACTACGACGCAGTGGAGTCGATCACCTCAGCTGTTCCCGTTTCTGGAATTGGATTTGAGGCTTTTGTCTTTGTCCAAGATGTTCTAGATATCGCGGGGGAGATGAAGAGGATTACTAACGAACTGGAGAAGAACCGTAAAGCCCTAGAGGGGAGTCTTAAGAAACTCTCCAACGCCCAATTCTTAGCTAATGCTAAACCAGAGGCGATAGAGAAGGAGGAGGGGAAACGGTTGGAATTTGAGGAGAAGATAGAGAAAGGGGAGAGTCACCTCTCCCTCTTAGCCTCAATGAAGGCTCAAAAATAGTTGGAATAAAAAAAACAGGTCTTAATCGACCTGTTTTTCTTAATGTAATAAATTAAAGCTCGTTTTTCTCGTCTTGAATCTCTTTTCGACGCTCTTTAGCAAGTTTTCCCAACTCCCCAAGAGCTTTCCTTGCTCTAGCAGCAGAAGCTTTTACTCCCCTTTCGGCGAATTTCTGGTTCTCTGCAATGTAGGCTTCGTATTGAGCCACGATTTGCTCATGAACTGTCATTGGCTAGCCTCCTAATAAATCTTACGATTATGTTATCACATTTTGACCAAATAACAAGAAAAAAGCGTCAAAATGGCGTAAATTTGGGCTAATTTGATGTTTTTTGCCTAATTATAAACTTAGAGTCAATTGGTTTGTCAGTTTTTAAAAATATTTTCTGGTGGTGATTAGCTATTGCCACCTTTTCCCCATTTTCATCAAATAGGGTGAAAGAGGAGTCCTCAATCCCTAAAGAGTTGGGGCCGATATACTCAATGGTGGAACCGGTGATAAGCCTATTTTTAAGGTTTAGGGCAAAGAGGGAGGGGGCTACCTCCTCCTCAATTGTCCCAATAAGGAGATAGTCGCGGATATAACTCTTCTCAGTGGAGGTGGAGATCTCCTCTTTATCGAAGAAAAAGCCGGTTGAGTATTCTCGGTGAGAGACCCTAAAGAGCTCCTCTCGGTAGAGGGGCCAGTCAACAGCTTTGTCTAAAGCTTTGCGGTAGGCGCGAGTAACAGTAGCAACGTAGTAGAGAGATTTCATCCGCCCCTCAATCTTAACTGAATCAATTCCAGCGCTCCGCAACTGGTCGAGGTGGTCAATCATACAGAGGTCTTTAGAGGAGAGGATTGTTGTGAAGCCATCCTCTTCAGCTATTGGGAAATATTCACCCTGACGCGATTCTTCTTCTAGGGCTAAGCGATAGTTCCAGCGACAGGTGTGGGCACAATCCCCCTCGTTGGCACTACGGCCCGTTAAGAAGGCGCTAAGGAGACACCTCCCTGAGTAGGCCATACACATCGCTCCGTGGACAAAGGTCTCCACCTCCATCTCTGGAAGTGCCTCTTTAATCTCTGTTATATCTTTGAGTGAAGCTTCTCGCCCCATAATAATGCGTGAAAACCCCAAATCGCGGTAGACCTTAATTGCTGCACTATTTAGACAGTTGGCTTGGGTACTCAAATGGAGAGGCATCGCCTCCCCAAAGTAGTCTCTCAAGAGGGCTGCTGCTCCAATATC
The DNA here is from genome assembly GCA_012838895.1 of Spirochaetales bacterium. Classification (GTDB taxonomy): domain Bacteria; phylum Spirochaetota; class Spirochaetia; order Sphaerochaetales; family Sphaerochaetaceae; genus DUOJ01. The sequence continues at coordinate 17,032 of DUOJ01000135.1, read as the reverse complement.
AGAGACGATGAGGGCATCAAAGGGGTAGCTTTTTATAACAGCGAGACGCTCTTTGAGGAGTCCAACATCCTTCTCGTGGAAGAAGGAGTTAAGCGCGCCGTAGAGTTTTTTATCCCCCTTCACCTTTTTCAATTGATCAACTTGAGAGTCGTCAATATTGCCCGCCCGGGAACGGAGAGAGAACTCCTGCATCCCCACGTAGGCGGCATCGGCCCCGTAGGCGTAGGCGTACTCTAATTTCTCCAGAGTCCCGGCTGGACTTAAAAGTTCCATAATCCCTACTTATTAAACGAGTGACTCAACACCTCATCAAAGGTGGAGACTAGGTGGAAGGTGATCCCCTTCTTCACCTCTTCGTCTAACTCATCTAGGTCGCGCTCATTAAACTTAGGAATCAAGATTGTATCGATTTTATTGCGGCGAGCAGCTAACACCTTCTCTTTCAACCCCCCAATGGGCATCACTTTACCCACTAAATCGAGCTCACCCGTCATCGCTAAGTTCTTCTTAGGTATCTGATTAGTTGCCAAAGAGTAGAGGGCAGTTGCCATTGTTATTCCGGCTGAGGGGCCATCTTTGGGGGTAGCTCCCTCGGGAACGTGGAGGTGGATAGCGTTAGTATCGAACCACACCTGCTCGATGTTGTACTTCTTGGCAATACTTTTGAGGTGGGTGAGGGCAATATTGGCCGACTCTTGCATCACCTCGCCCAGCTTACCAGTCAGTTTAAGTTCCCCCTTACCAGGATAGTTGACCGCTTCGATGATGAGGGTGTCACCCCCCAGGCTGGTCCAAGCAAGTCCTATGGCCATTCCGGGGTGGTCGGCCCTTAAAATCTCATCTTCACGGAAGATTGGTTGTCCTAGGTACTCAATCATCTTCTTTCGATCAATTTTAATGGGTAGTTCAATCGCCTCATTCTCTAAAATCTCACGGGCCACTTTACGGTGGATGCGATCAAGCGACTTCTCGTAGTTTCTCACTCCCGCTTCACGGGCATAGCTCTCGGCAATTTCGTGGAGGATAGCCGAAGTGTAGGTGACCTCTTTACGGGTTAGCCCATGTTTTTTCAAACTCTTGGGTACTAGATATTTGCGCCCAATGGCCAATTTCTCTTTGGCGGTGTAACCGGCAATATGGATTACCTCCATCCGATCAAGGAGGGGGCGTGGAATTGTATCGAGGTTGTTAGCCGTTACAATAAAGAGAATTTGAGAGATGTCGAAGGGGAGATCGAGATAGTAATCCCTGAAACCGGTGTTTTGTTCTGGATCGAGCGCCTCTAGCAGGGCCGATGCAGGGTCACCTTGGAAGGAGACTCCCATTTTATCAATCTCATCGATTAAGAAGACGGGGTTTTTAGTCTTTACAGTTTTCAACCCCTGGATAATCTTTCCAGGCATCGCCCCTATATAGGTGCGGCGGTGCCCTTTTATCTCAGCTTCATCCCGCATTCCCCCCACACTGAAGCGGAAGTACTCTTTCTTTAGGGCACGGGCTACCGATTGACCAACCGAAGTTTTTCCAACTCCCGGGGGTCCCACCAAACAGATAATCGACCCTTTAGTATCTCCCTTCTTTTTACGCACGGCGAGGTACTCTAAAATTCTATCTTTCACATCGGTGAGTCCATAGTGGTCCCCATCTAAGATCTTCTTAGCTGAGGCTAAGGAGAAATCTTCCGGCTTTGGATTATTCCAGGGGAGGGCTGCTATGGTCTCGAGGTAGGTGCGTGTTATGGCGTAGTCGGGGCTATTGGGGTCGAGGCTCTGGAATTTATCGAGCTCATTTTGGACCGCTTCAGCCACCTCCCCCTCAAACTCGAGGGCATCAAGCTGTTTTTTAATCTTATTAAAAACTGCCATCCTTGGGTCGGAGGTGAGACCCAACTCTTGTTGTATATGGCGCAACTCTTCTCTAAGGAAATATTCTCTTTGGTTCTTCTCAAGTTTGGAATTGACCCTCTTTTGGATCTGTTCCTGCATAGCGAGAACTTCTTGCTCTTTCTTGATAAAAACCAACACCCGCTCTATGCGGCGGCGCACATTGAGGGTCTCTAAAATTCTCTGTTGCTGACGCCGATCAATGTTGATAATACTGGCAATGAAATCGGTCATCTTTCCAGCATGGTCTATATTTACCATATTTAGTCGCATCTCCTCGGTGAAGAGGGGATTGCCCTTAGAGAGTTTTTTAGTTTCAACGATTAGTTGACGGGTCCAGGCTTTAAGTTCGGTAGGGTTATCTTCAATGTCGTCGAGGTAATCAACTTCAGCTATGATAAAAGTGCCACTTGAGTGGAACTCTTTAACCTGGAACCTTTTAACAGTAGAGATGAAAATTGACATCCCTCCATCGGGGAGTTTAATGCGCTTTATTATCTTGGCGGCGGTTCCAACCCGATAGAGATTGTCTGCCTCGTACTCTGTTTTGTGCTCATCCTTCATCAATAGCAGGCCCAAGTCTCCACCATGGTTCATCGCTTGGTTAACAATCTCAATATCCTCTTGGCTCTCGATTGAGAGAGGGGTAAATAGACCAGGAAAAAGTGGATTTCCCGCTAAGGGGAGTACAAATAGATTACGGGGCAGTGTTTGCTCAATGGGCATCAGTTCCTTTTCTGCCATGAAATATCCTCCAAATTATAAATTGTACAATGGTTACACCTTTAATGTACTAAAAGTTTGGCTAGAGGTGAAGCTATTAAACGTGCTCCACGCCCGTTGGGATGGATCCCATCAACTGTTAGTAAGAGTCCCCTCTCCTCAGAGAGGCGCTGAGCGCGTCCCTCATCGCCCCCTATAGCGAGGGCATCGGGGGTGAAGTCTTTCAACCCTGAAGGGAAGTAGTGGTTATCTAGGGAGCCTTGCTCAGCCTCTATTACAGCCTCTCCTGCCGTGGTGATGTCGCAGTAGATGAAATGGTGGTACCCCTTGGTGAGTTGGCTTAAGAGACGATTTCGCTCGCGGCGTTGTTGGTTGAGAGGCGAGGTGAGTTCTTCACCTAAGATGGGGAGAGAGCAGACAATAAAAGTGGTTTCGAAGGAGAGTGTTGAAAGACGATTAAAAGCTTCTGCAGCAAGTGAAATAAACTCCTCATCATTGTTAATAGGGGGGTGGTGGGGGTTAAGGATAAAGCCCCTACTTGCGAGGAGGAGGTCGTTACCTCCCCCCTGAATTACCAGATAGGGGGGTGCTTGGCGCCTCAAATGGCGCTCAACACGCCCAATAATCGCTGAAAAAGTCTCCCCCTCAATGCCGCGCACTTCACTCTCAACGGGGAGAAAGCGGGCATAAGGAATTCCAATTCTTCCTAAGGTTAGACTGTCACCAAAGAGGGGAACTTTCACCTATTCACTCCTCTTAAGCCACCAAACTCCTAAATAACATATTGGGGTATCGAGAAGGGCGAAGATCACCTTAAAACCCCAGTAGGGGAGGATTAGGGTCCACAAGAACGAGAAGGTGTAATCGGGATTCATCTTGTAAAAGGTGAGGAACATAAAAATTGTAGTGTCAACAAATTGGCTAATGATGGTACTCACATTGTTTCTAATCCAAAGGTGTTTCTCTTTGGTGATTAATTTTATAAAGGCAAAGATTAAGACATCCATGTGTTGGGCGATATAAAATGAGGTGAGGCTAGCAATCGTCATCCGCATACTAGAACCAAAGACACTGGCATAAGCACTCTGTAGCCCCCACGTCGCATTGGGGGGTAAAATGATACAGAGCCCAATCATGAGGAACATAAAGATCATCATAATTGTAGAGAGGTTAACAAACTGCGTTGAAGTCTTCTTCCCATATACCTCGGTAATAATGTCGGTAATTACAAATAGAAGAGGCATGAAAAAGACCCCTACCGAAGCTCTAACGGAGCCCAGGGTGGTAATTTTGGAACCTAGGGTATTCACTAGCACCATAGAAGTTAAATATAATGCGAATAGGAATTGCTTTTTTTGCTCTCTCGTAAACATCTTTACCCCTCCCTTTTCACTTGACAATATCGAAAATGGGGAGCTTAGTAAAGGAGGGTAATGCTGTTGCAAGTTGTTGCATAAAAGGTATACTGAAGTTGGAGAGTTTATGGAAAACAAGTTGATAGTTATTGCGATAGGGGGGAATTCCCTCATCGAAGATACCAAAATGGTGACCGTTGAGAGTCAGTACGAAGCAGCACGCAAGACCGCTAGTCACATTGCCCGCTTAATTGAAGCGGGGCACCGCGTTGTAATTACCCACGGAAACGGACCACAGGTGGGCTTTTCCCTCTTAAGGGGGGAGATTTCCAAATCGATTCTCCACCCAGTCCCCCTCGATGTGTGTGTCGCTGACACCCAGGGGACGATTGGCTACCAGCTCCAAATGGCGCTGAAGAACGAACTGGCTAAAGTGGGCAATTTTAACGCTGTCGCCACCGTTGTAACCCAAGTTGAAGTTGACCCCCTCGACCCCTCTTTCAATAAACCGACTAAACCTATTGGCGCATTTATGACAGAAGAGGAGGCGCTCAAGCGCCAAACTGAAGAGGGGTGGAGTGTGATGGAGGATGCCGGACGCGGTTACCGAAGGGTAGTCCCCTCTCCCAAACCCCTCTCGATTGTTGAGCTTGAGACCCTCAAGATTTTGGCTGACAGTGGAGTCGTTGTAATTGGCTCAGGTGGTGGCGGAATCCCCGTTGTTAAGGGGAAGGATGGCCTTTACCGTGGAATTGAAGCTGTTATCGATAAAGACCTTGCTGGTGCCCTTATTGCCAAAGAGTTAAAAGCTGATCTACTGGTAATCTCAACGGCTGTTGAGAAGGTCTACCTCAATTGGGGGAAAAGTGATCAAAAAGCCCTCTCTCAAATTACCTGTGATGAGTGCCAAACCTATATCACTGAGGGGCATTTTGCCCCTGGGAGTATGCTACCTAAGATTGAAGCAGCCCTCGACTTTGTCAAAAGCAGTGGTGGGGTTGCCCTTATTACCAACCCTGAGAACCTTTATGGGGCCCTCTACGAGGGGAAAGGGACTAAGATCGTCTCTTAGAAATTAGTGAACTGTTAGCTACAAAGAGGGGTAAGAAAGTTAAGATTGCTGGCCAGTTTTGTTGTCCCAAGAGGGTGGGGAAGCCCATTTTTAAGACAATATAAACAACCATCAAGAGGGCAAAAAAGGTGTTGCCCCGTTTAAAGTGCTTAAGGGAACTAGTTTTAGAGAAGAGGTAAATTAGGGCTTGAATCGCCATCACCACCAACCAAGGGGTGGCAAAGATGAGATTCTCGTTCCAGTAGGTGACATCGTGATTACTAATAGAGACCATGAATAGAAGGAGGAGCGAGAGGATTCCTAAAACTAGGTAGATGAGAAAAGTGAGGCTACCCCAAGCCACCTTAGCCACCTTTGAGCGCCTCGATAGGCAAAGTAAACCTCTTAAGAGAAGGGCTACTGCTAGGGCGACTAAAAAAGTGGGGAGGGTGGTGCTTTTCCATTCACTTCTTGTTGTGGGGCGTACCCCTAATGGCTCTTCATTGAGCACCTCATAATCGCTGGCAATCTTAACCATTTCCCCTGCGCTGTTAAGATATTCAAAGTTAAGCAGGGCCTTCTCTAAAACAGCTGGTAAGAACATCGCCTCCCACAGGGTAATGGGGCCATCAATCTCTCCACTTTGGAGAAAGTTTAAGAGCCAGTCTATAAGGGGGGAGGGGGCACTGTGGAGCATCACCAGTTGTCTTAAGGTGTAGGGGCTCTCAATCGAGGTGGCCCACCCCTTAAATTGTCCCCCCACCGCTTTGTCGATAATATCACGTATTTTAGTAGAGCAGTTCTCGCGGTAGTGGTGGTAGAGGTAGGTGTTGTTCTCCTCTTTCACGTTGAAGTTGAGGAAGTTTATCGTCTCGATGGTGGCACTATCGTCTAGGTTAAGTTTCAGCTTTGTTACAGAGCGCTCACTGGAAACTGCCTGGTTTAAGCGGGCCAAAGCTGAGGTGGCCCACACTTGGTAGTTGAGACGTCCCATTGCAAAGGTTTTGTAAAAGCCGTCGTCAAAACTGAAAATTCCGTAGTCGTACATAACTGAGCGATCAACCCTCTTGTCCCTGACAACAAGCCCCGTGTGGCCAAACCAGACGTAGAGGGGGTCGCCCCTCCCAACGGTGACAAGGTCAATTTCAAGCGCCTTAAGGGCCTCCTCTTCCTCTTGTGAGAGTTCTCTAAAGAAGTTGCGCTCTTTGAGAAGCTCAGTAGAGCTGAAAGGGTCCCAGAGGGGTCCTTCTCTAAGGTTAGAAATAGACCAGAGTGGTTGAAGTAGTACAAAAATGATAAAAATGGTAACAAGCACCTTACGATTCCACATAATGGCATCATACCACAAATGCCCCTTTAGTTGACAAGGTTTTAGTGAGAAGTTACTCTTTGGTATGAACATTATTGATAGGGACTTGGATGGAGAAGAATCTCACTTGCCAGGCAATCGTCCTGGCCAATAAAAAGTGGGGGGACCTCCACCGACTTGTGACCCTCCTCTCACCCACCTTGGGACTCTTTGATGCCGTAGTTTATGGGGGGCGTAAAGGGAAGTTAGCAGGCGGAATTGAACCCTTCTCTAGGGGGACCTTCTACCTCTACAGCAATCGCCCTAAGAAGGGCTACACCCTCAAAGATGTCGACCTAATCGCCGGTGATGGGACTATAAAAGGGGAGATAGAGCGCCTCTACATTGCCCACGCCCTATGTGAAATTGTAATTAGGATGCATGGGGGAGATTATGGTGAGCTCTTCCATTTAACTACAGCTGCCATTAGCTTGTTAGATGACCCCGCCATTGAAGCTAAACGGGTCTTAATCCTCTTTATCACCCGCTTCATCAAGATAATGGGGCTAGAGGGAGATTTAAACCAATGCCCCCAGTGTGGTCGCGAATATCAAGGGGAGGAGTCCCTCTCCTTTAATCGCACCCTCAACTCCCCTTGCTGTCATAGCTGTGGCGATGTGGGGGGCGAAGTGGCTTGGACTTTAGGACCAGGGGCTCGTCGCTACCTCCTCTATATCCACCCCCTTGAAGAGCGAGAGGCTGTCCTAGTCCCCTTGAGTGAGACAGCCACCATCCGCCTTGTCAGGTATATGCTCCGCTATCTGACAACGATCTTAGGGAGCCCTCTGAAGAGCCTCAATACAGCGCTCTTATGGGAGGTTTGAGATGAAAATAAATAAAAGGTTGTTATATGAAAAAATGGAAAAAAGAACCCATTTCGGTCGAATCGGTGCGACGCCTCAACGAAACGTTTGGAGTCGATTACATCACTGCATCGCTCTTAGAGCGCCGAGGAGTTAATGAGAGTCAAAAAGTTAAGTTTTTCTTAGAGAACGACACCACCTACCTCCACAACCCCTTCCTCTTCGATGAGATGGAGATGTTTGTAGAGCGGGTCTTAGAGGCCCAAAGCGAACACCAAAAGGTGTGTATCTTTGGCGACCGCGATGTCGATGGAATTACTAGTACTGTCTTGTTAGTTCAAGAGTTAGAGGCGATGGGGATTGAGACAACTTGGCGTCTCCCCCAAGGCGATGAACCCTACGGGTTAACCCGTGCCTACCTCGATGAGGCAGCCTCCCAAGGGGTTGAATTAGTCATTACCGTCGACTGTGGCATCTCCAATATTGATGAGGTGCTCTACGCCAAAGAGTTGGGTATTGGTGTCTTAATCACCGACCACCACTTAGGGGGCGATATTATTCCGGCTGCCGATGCGGTAATTAATCCAAAGTTAGAGGGGTGTGACTACCCCTTTGGAGATCTCGCCGGTTGTGGTGTGGTGGCTAAGTGTATCTGGGCCCTCCGTTTTGCCAAAAGCGACTTCTACAACGAAGAACTCCTCCTCTTCCACGCCTATCCGGGTAATACCGAGAAGGGGAAAGAGACCGTTATTTTCGAAGCGATTAAAGTGCGTAACCTTCTAATTGAAGAGCGGGTGATAGAGGAGATTTCTGTGGGACTTGTTCCGCTAGAACAGAGTAGGATTATAAGGTTTTTAGATTGCAATCTCCCCATCTTTGCCCTCGACGTAGAGGTGCAAAAAGAGCTCTTTAAGCGCGCCTTTGGTAATTCATTAGAGATCTATATGAGTGAACTAAGGGGGCAGTTTGAGACGGTGCTACCCCAAGTTAAGGGCAAAAGTATCTTTGCCTTGATGCGCATTAGCCGTTCCCTCCGTTATATCCAACAAGCGACTGAACTTGATCTCCTCTTCTCCCTCTTTCACGCCTTTGTTGTACGTAAATATCCCCCTCTCTCTACCGGTTATGAAGATATCTTAGATCTAGTTGCCCTTGGAACAGTAGGGGACTTAATGCCAATGGTTGATGAGAACAGAATTATGGTGCGTATCGGAATGGCTAAGATGGGGGAGGGGAAACGCCCAGAGTTGCAACTCCTCCTCTCCCTTCAAAAGTTGTCTGGGGTAAAACTTTCAACGAATGATATAGGGTGGCAGATCTCGCCGTTAATCAACGCTGCTGGGCGCTTAGGGCGCCCCGATGTAGCTGCCAACCTCTTCTTAGCCAAAGATATTGGCGCCAGTAATCATTATGTAGAGGAGCTCTTCTCGCTCAACCGTGAACGACAGAAACAGAGTGATGAGGCGTGGGAGAGGATGGAGAGGGGGGCTAAACAATCGCTCGAGCTCTACGACCAGAAATTCATTTTGGTTGACGATAAAAAGGTTAACCGAGGATTGACCGGAATTATTGCTTCCCGTTTGTTGAGAAACCACAAAGTCCCGGCACTAGTTTTGGCCTATGTTGACAAAGAGCAAATACGTGGCTCAATGCGCAGTGGTGACAATTTCAACACCCGCGACTTTTTAGAGCTCTTCGGTGAACTCTTTAGCGATTATGGGGGGCACCGCTGTGCAGGAGGCTTTAACATGCCCTTAGAAAATCTCCCCCTCTTTAGAGAGCGGCTAGAAGAGTATATTAAACGCTATGAGGGGGAGTCAAACGAGGAAGAGGAGGTGGTAACCATCGATGTGGAGCTCCCCATCGACTACCTCAATCCCACCTTAATCGACTTAGTTGAAGCTTTTGAGCCCTACGGCGAAGGGAATCCTCCGCTCCAGTTCTTAATCAACAAAGCAAAGGTGGAGTCTCTCCAATATTTGGGACAAAATGGGGTTCACCTCAAACTACAACTGCGCCATGGCGAATATAGTTGGCCCGCTCTCTACTGGAACGGAGGAGAGGAGACGGATGAAATATTCAGCGAGGGCGATTTTGTCGATGTTGTCTTTAAGATGGGGCGCAACTATTTCCGCAACACCGAAACATTGCAATTGACCGTAGTTGCTATTCAAAAACACTTCACCCCAATCGAAGAGATAATGGGGCGATAGCTTGACAAAAAGGGCGTTATTAGTAAATATTAGGCTCTAATTCTTGCCGCAGAGCGGAGAGGGGGTGATTACTATAGCTTATGTAAGAGTTGACGATAATGAGCCTCTTGAGAAGGCCATCAAAAAGTTTAAACGGATGGTTGAGAAAGAGGGGATTATCAGGGAGTGGAAAAAACGCGAATACTATGAGAAACCTTCCACTATTGAAAACAGGAAGAAAAAGGCTATGCAGCGCAAACAGATGAAAAAAGTTCGCAAAATGCACTCAATGAAAAGCTATTAGTCACACCTGTACAATGGCGAAACAACCGTCGGCAGTACACCGGCGGTTTTTTATACCCTTTTTAGGAGGTTCTTGGATGAGAGACGAGCTTCAAAATAAGAAAATCGATCACTTCCACTCGAGGATGGGAGACCTTTCAGTCGCTTAAATACCATCTACAGGGGGAACTGACTATGCAAAAAGGGAAAAATTACCATTTCGAAACTCTACAAATCCATGTAGGACAAGAGGAGGGCGATAGGGCCACTGGTGCCCGTGCTGTCCCCATCTACGCTACCACCAGCTTTGTCTTTGATAATTGCCAAGATGCCGCTGATCGCTTTAATCTCACTAAAGAGGGGAATATCTACACCCGCATCGGCAACCCCACGACCGCTATCTTTGAGGAGCGCCTAGCCGCCCTAGAGGGGGGGGTAGGGGCCTTAGCCCTCGCTTCGGGACAAGCCGCCACAACCTTAGCACTTCAAAACCTTGCCCAAAGTGGTGACCATATTGTCTCTAGTCGCACAATCTATGGGGGGACCTACAACCTCTTAGCTCGCACATTGACCCAACAGGGGATAACGACCACCTTTGTCGATGTCGATGATTATGAGGCGATGGAGGAGGCCATACAACCCAATACTAAAGCCCTCTTTATTGAGAGTATTGGCAATCCCAACGGGAACATTGCCGATATCGAGAGAATTGCCGCAATCTGTCAAAGGAACAAAATACCCCTTGTGGTCGACAACACCTTTGCCAGCCCCTACCTGCTACGCCCAATTGAGTGGGGGGCCAATATAGTGATCCACTCAGCTACAAAGTTTATCGGAGGGCATGGCACCGTTATCGGGGGGGCTATTGTTGATGGGGGGAACTTCGATTGGCGAGAATCTGGAAAATTTCCCTCGCTTGTTGAGGAGGACCCCTCCTACCACGGAATCAGTTATGTTGAGGCAGCCGGAAAGGGAGCCTTTATCATGCGGGCACGCGTTGTTCTACTGCGCGATTATGGCGCTACCATGAGCCCCTTTAACGCCTTTTTATTGCTCCAAGGAGTAGAGACCCTCTCGTTACGCGTTGAGCGCCATGTGGCCAATGCGCTAGAGGTTGTTAAGTTTTTAGCTAAGCACGATTTGGTTGAGAGGGTTAACCACCCCTCTCTTTCGACTAACCCTACCCACCCACTCTACCAGAAGTACTTCCCCCTAGGGGGAGTCTCAATCTTTACCTTCGTTGTGAAGGGGGGCGAGGAGAGGGCTAAAAAGTTTATTGACAATTTGGAGCTCTTCTCCCTCTTAGCCAACGTCGCTGATGCTAAATCTTTAGTAATTCATCCCGCTAGCACAACTCACAACCAATTGACAGGCGAGCAACTTAAAGAGGGGGGGATTGAAGAGGGGACAGTGCGCCTCTCGATTGGGCTGGAACATATTGACGACTTGTTGGGAGACTTGTCACAAGCCTTAGAAGGGGCGAGGTGACCTATGCCGGTAAAAATACCCGACTCGCTACCAGCTCGAGCAACCCTTGAGAAAGAGAATATCTTTGTAATGACCGAAAAGCGGGCCAGTACCCAAGATATTCGCCCCCTTAAACTCTTAATTCTAAATTTGATGCCCCTTAAAACAACGACTGAAACGAGCCTTTTAAGGCGCCTCTCCAATACACCCCTCCAAATTGAGGTCGACTTTCTCCGTACGGCTACCTACACCTCGCGTAACGCCTCTAAGAGTTACCTCGAGCAGTTCTATAAAACATTCTCAGTGGTTGAAAAGCGCAACTACGACGGCCTTATAATAACTGGCGCCCCCATTGAGACGTTGGAGTTTGAAGAGGTCGATTACTGGGGGGAGCTCTGTACTATTATGGAGTGGGCTAAAGGGAGGGTCTTTGCCACCCTCTTCCTCTGTTGGGGGGCTCAAGCGGGCCTCTACTACCACTACCAAATCCCTAAATACCCCCTAGAAGAGAAGATGTTCGGTATCTTTTCCCACAAGGTGTGTATCCCCAACACCCCCCTCTTAAGGGGATTTGACGACCTCTTTAATGCCCCCCATTCACGCCACACTGAAGTGCGAGAGGAAGATATTAAAAAGGTGGCTAATCTAGAGATCCTCTCTAAGAGCGACGAGGCGGGCCTCTATATTGTCGCTAGCAAAGATGGGCGCCAAGTCTTCGTCTTTGGACACCCCGAGTACGAAGCCCTCACCTTAGATAGCGAATACAGAAGAGATTTAGATAAAGGGGTTGCGATAGATTTGCCAAAGAATTACTATCACAACAATAATCCTAAGGCACCGGTGTCGGTGAGTTGGTCTTCACATGCCCAACTGCTCTACACAAACTGGCTAAATTACTACGTTTACCAGACCACGCCTTATGACCTAGAGCTTTTACCTAAGGGAGATTCAGTTAAACCTGTGTGGGACAAAATAGAGAAGGGTAGGTTTTAAGACCTAAATTTAGAGATGGATAAATTTTTAATAATATATTTGACAAATCCACAACTATCCTTTTACGATGAGGCTAGTTAGGGACGAAAGGAGAGATTCATGGTAATTTTGATTTCCGATGCATTTGATGCCTCTCTTCCCAAGTTGCTAGAAGAGTTTGGGGAGGTCACCGACGACAAGGGGAGGGTTGGTGAGGCTGACGTTATCTTAGTCCGCAGTAAAACTAAGTGCACCAAAGAGTATCTCGATGGAGCAAAGAATCTTAAACTCCTAATTCGTGGAGGGGTCGGTGTCGACAATATCGATGTCGAATATGCCAAAAGCAGGGGTGTTATTGTGAAAAACACCCCCAAAGCCTCAGCCATTGCTGTGGCTGAATTGGCCTTTGCCCTCATGTTATCGGTCCCCAACAACCTCATTGAGGTTCACAACGGCATGAAGAGTGGCCAGTGGCTTAAGGCGATGAAGAGGAGTGAGCTCTACGGAAAAACCTTAGCCCTTCTTGGAGTTGGTAACATCGCCTCCGAAGTTGCCAAAAGAGCCCAAGCCTTTGGGATGAAGGTGGTGGCCTACGATAAATATGTGACAACCTGTCCCGTTGCAACTCTCCTGCCCACCTTGGAAGAGGCTGTCTGCAAGGCCGATTACATCTCAATCCATCTCCCTTTAACCGATGAGACCCGCGCCCTTTTTAGTGCTGACTTAATCGATAAATTGGAGCGTCAGCCGGTGGTGATTAACACGGGGCGGGGCCCTTGTGTCGACCCAGAGGCGATGGTTGAAGCCCTAAAGAGTGGGAAGATCAGGTGGTATGCGACCGATGTCTACCCCAGTGACCCACCCTCTGCCGATTACCCCCTCCTCAATTGTGAGAGGGTCACTTTGACCCCCCATATTGGAGCTAATAGTAATGAAAACCTCCTTCGTATTGGAGAAGAGGCCCAAGCAATAATTGCTAAATTTGTCAAAGGAGAACTACAATGAGCCGAAAGAAAAACTTTTTTGCAGGCCCTTCTGTCCTACCGGTAGAGGTGTTAAAAGAGATGGAGAGGGAGATTGCCAACTACAACGACGAGGGACTCTCGATTGTCGAGTCTTCCCACCGCTCTGAGCCTTTCAACACTATGTACAGTGAAACTTTGGCCCTGTTGGGTGAGGTGATGGAGATACCTGAAGGGTACTCATACTTCTTCTTAGGGGGAGGCGGTTCTCTCCAGTTTGCGATGCTCCCCCTCAACTTCCTCAATCCCGCAAAGGGGGCAACTTATATCAACAGTGGTTCTTGGGCCACCAAAGCACTCCAAGAGGCTCAAGTTATTGGTCCAGTTGCTACCTATTGGGACGGTAAAGATACCAGCTACACCACCTTGCCCGCTGTAAATACCATTAAACCTTCTCCAGAGAGTTCCTATCTCTACCTCTGCTCTAATGAGACGATTGGGGGAGTTCAGTGGAAAGAGTGGCCCGAATGTGGCATCCCCCTTGTCGCCGATATGTCGAGCGATATCTTGAGTCGCTCTATCCCAATAGAGAAATTTTCTCTGATCTTTGCAGGGGCCCAAAAGAATATGGGGCCCGCTGGAGCAACCCTCGTAATTATTAAAGATGAGTTCCTTGAGCACCAAAATAGCTCTATCCCCTCAATCCTCGATTACCGCTCCCATCAGAAGAGTAACGGTTTGTATAACACCCCTCCCGTCTTCTCAATTTGGGGCGTTAAATTGGTCCTTGAGTGGGTGAAGAGAAATGGGGGGACAGCCGGTATGGCCCAAAGGGCCCAATTAAAATCGTCCCTCCTTTACGATGCGATTGATCAAAGTGGCGGTTACTACCGCTCTCCAGTCGATCGAGATTATAGGTCGACTATGAATATTGTTTTTAGACTCCCCAGTGAAGAGTTGGAGGCTAAATTTTTAGCTGCCACCAAAGAGGCTGGAATGGTGGGTTTAAAAGGGCACAGAAGTGTTGGTGGCTTAAGGGCCTCCCTCTATAATGCACTCCCTGTTGAAGATGTAGAGGCTCTCGCCAACTTGATGAGAGAATTTCAGAGAGTAAATGGGTAATGAAGAAAATTGATGAAACCAACAAAGCAATTATTAGACACCTAGCTGACGGAAGAAAGGCCTTCAGTGCAATTGCTGAAGAGCTCGCAATAACTGAGAATACGGTGCGCTCCCGTGTCTACAAGATGATTGAAGATGGGGTACTCCACATCACCGGTCTAGTCGACCCCGAATTTTTCCCAGGGATGCAGGTTGTTATGATGGGGATTAAGCTAAAGACTTTAGACCTTGAGCGGAAAGCACAAGAGTTTATAAAGTTGCGGGGTGTCATCTCCGCGGTAGTTGTCACAGGACGTTACGACCTAATTGTACAGATTGCCCTTTGTGAGAGTGAAGGGTTGAGCCTATTAGACTTCTTTAAGGTTGAGTTAGCTAAAGTTTCTGAGGTTTTGGAGGTCGAAACATTTGTCGTTTACCAGTCACATAATTATCATGTACCACTAACGTTTTGAGGTAAAAATGGAAAAAGCTTGGGTTTGCAAATTTGGTGGCACTTCGTTAGCCAATGCTTCACAGATTAAGAAAGTTAAAGAGATTATTGAGGGGGATAAGAGGCGACGCTTTGTTGTCGTCTCAGCCCCCGGAAAAGAAGATTCTAAAGATACCAAAATTACCGACCTCCTCCTTGAGTGTCACGCGCTAGTTGAGAGGGGGGAGAGTTTTGATCTCCCCTTCTCTAAAATTAGGGGGCGCTTCTTAAAGATTGGGGAGGCTTTGGGAACTAGGAGAGACCTCAAGAGAGAGCTCGATGCTATCTATGGAGAGCTTCCCCACCACACTACCCAAGATTATGCAGCGAGTCGGGGGGAGTACCTCAACGCCCTCCTCTTAAGCGAATACTTTGGAGGGGAGTTTATCGATGCTGCTGAAGTTATCCGATTAACCAACACAGGGAAAATCGATGAGAGTTCATACCGCCTCTTAGGAGAGCGGGTCACCAATAGTAATTCTCTATTTGTTATTCCCGGTTTCTACGGCCTTGACGAAGAGGGGGCTATAAAAACCTTCTCCCGCGGTGGCTCTGATATCACAGGGGCTATTGTGGCCAGGGCAGTAGATGCTGAGCTTTATGAGAACTGGAGCGATGTTTCGGGTATTTATCTAGCTGATCCCAGAATTGCCCCCGAAGCACCTGTTGTCCCCCATCTCACCTACCACGAATTGGCCCTTTTGGCTCAACTGGGGGCGAGTGTTTTCCACCGCGATGCTGTCGCTCCAGTCGTGGCACCAGCTATCCCCATTAGGGTTAAGAACACCAACGACATAAGGGCTTGTGGCACCCTAATCACAGCTGAGAGGGGAGAGAGTGGTCAACCGCTAGTGGGGATCTCTGGTCTCCCCCTTGTCCATAAATTAAAAACCTCTCCGGGTGTGGCTCAACTTCTCAAAGAGCTCGCTATTGACCACTACGGCGATTTAGAGGGGGAGGCGGTCTACCTTATTGGCCACCTCTCAATCGAGATGCGAGGGGCACTGAGTGGGAGGGGATTAAGCTTCTCTCCCGAACGAGCTCTCGTAGGGTTAGTGGGAAAGGGGTGGCGAGGCGACTCTCCATTGGGGGAGAGGATTAAAACAGTTCTAGAAGAGGGGGACCTTCCCTACACCTTTGACCAAGGGGACGATATTGTTTTGATCGAGACCGCGAAGGAGTGCTACAAGCCCCTTATAAGGGTGTTAGTTGATGTTTTAATGGAAGCCTTATAGGGCTTTTACTGTACATCTGACCACTTATTGGCTATTATATTGGGAAGGAGGGGGACATGAGTCGTACAGCAACAACATACCTAGGGTTAAATTTAAAAAATCCGATTATTATAGGGAGCTCCCCTTTAACAGCTTCTCTCGATAAGTTGAAACGGTGTGAGGATGGGGGCGCTGCCGCAGTAGTGCTGAAATCGATCTTTGAAGAGCAGATTGAGCACGATGTAGCTACAAGCCTCAAGCAGAGTGAAGGGTATGTTCCACACGTCGATAGTAGCGACTTCCTAACAGAGTCGAGTCGCAACTTCCACCTTGATACCTACCTCTCTCTAGTGGAGGAGGCTAAAGAGGCCCTCTCTATTCCGGTGGTAGCAAGTATCAACTGCCGCACAGAAGGGGCGTGGCTCGACTATATTGAGCGGCTAGCGGAGGTGGGGGCCGATGCCCTCGAACTCAACTACAATATCCTCCCCTCCGATTTCAAAAAGAGTTCTCAAACACTGGAAGGGGAGTTTCTCCACCTCGTGGGCGAGGCGAGAAAGAGGTCAAAACTCCCCCTCTCAATTAAGATTGGCCCCCAATTCACCGCCTTAGCCAATATTGTTAAGCAGCTCGATGAGGTTGGCGTTGAAGGTTTGGTCCTCTTTAACCGTTTCTACCAACCCGATGTCGATATTGAGAAGGTGGCTACCCGCGCCTCAATTATGTTGAGTGGCGCTCACGATTACACCTTAGCTCTCCAGTGGACCGCCCTCCTGTCGGCCTATATCAACCTAGATATATGTGCCTCTACCGGAATCCATTCGGGGAAGACCCTCATCAAAATGCTCCTCTCTGGGGCTAAAGCAGTCCAGATTTGTTCAGTTGTGATGCAGAAAGGGGATAAGGTGATTAAAGAGATGCTTGACAACTTAATCGATTGGATGGACCAACACGGTTACAACGACTTTGTCGACTTTAGGGGCAAATTGGCCCACAAGCGGATTGAGGACCCCTCTCAATGGGAGAGGAGCCAATATATGCAATCATTAAATAGGGAGTTTTAAGGGATGGATTTTGATAAGTACAAAGATATTGCTCCATACCGTGGCGATGATGTTTTAGCTGCGGTTGAACGTATTAAAGCTTATCCCCAATTCCTCAACAACCTAGCAGAGGTGCTCTACAGTGG
>DUOJ01000134.1 GCA_012838895.1 Spirochaetales bacterium | reverse complement strand
TTTCAAGTGAATGCCCTCCTCTATCAGTGGCGACTCAACAAATTAGCCCGGAGCAACCGCGAGTTCTTTACAACTTCAGGAATGGAGTTAGCTAATTCAAATCTCATTGCCTCCTTAGCGAGTGATAAAAAGACAGAACTGGGGCAACATTACGATGATTTAATGGGGGAGATTGCCGTATGTCGTGACGAGATTGCCTCCCTCAACCAACACGTAGCTGCCAGCAAAGGATCTCTCGAAGGGATAGGTGTGACAGGTTCGGTTAGTCGCAAACTGGTTGAATTACAAAATATGAAACGCGAACAAAGTATCCTAGTGGGGCGCTTAGCCATAGCTTATGGGCGCTCAATATGGAACCAAGGGGAGAAGTGGCGCTCAATATCTGAGGAGAGTGAGAGAAGTTACGACCAAATTGAGCGGCATGAAAAGATTAGAGGGGAGCTGGAAAAGAAGATCGTTGAATTACGCCTCGAAGAGGAGATTGGGGAACTAGTTTTCTTAGTTGAGCAAGATGAGGAGCGCATTTTCCACCTCCGTCAAACCATTGAACAGCACAACCGCCAGATAGAGGAGACCCAGAAGGCAATCGCCCTTAACCGCGAAAAGATTGGTGCCCTCAAACGGAGTCTAGCCAAGAGCCTCTCAGGGGAGGAGTAGTTAGTGACCCCTCCAACACGTGAAGATGCCAAGAAAATAGTTGCCAAGAAGAAGGCCCAACAAGGGACGGTGCGCCTAGTCAAGGTGACCAAGAAAGGGAAAAAGGGGAAGAAAGGGAAACGGGTTGTCAGAATGATCCAAATCCCCCTCTCCCTCTTCATCTCTTCGGTGGTGGTCATTGCCCTCGTTATTGGGCTCCTTTTGGCATGGCAAGTAACCGGCTACCGTTTATTGAAACCCCGTGTTATCCAAGAGGTGGCCATAGAAGTTCCCATCGGTGGTGTAATCATCTACGGCGGTTATACCCTTGAGGAGATTGACACCCTCCTCTTTAATAAAAAGTTGATTAAGCGGGGAGAGTTTCTCAAAGCTACTGAAGAGGTGACTAAAGAACGGGGGCTCCCCTTTAGTGAGGGGTGGTTCTTAAGTGGAACCTACCCCTTTGAGGATGATGCCCTACAATTTGCCACCCTCTTGCAAGATAGCCTCAATAGTGGGGTGCGCCCCTACTTGAGGAATTTAGAACAACTGGAGGTTACCCTAAGCGATGTTGTAATCATTGCCTCAATGGTCCAAAGGGAGACCAACAATCCAGCCCAGATGCCCCAGATAGCCCAAGTAATCTACAACCGTCTCAAAGAGGGGATGTCATTAGGAATTGATGCCACCACCCGCTATGGTCTTAAGGCGTGGGATCGCCCCCTTACAGTTGAAGACTTCAATGGAGACTTCCCCTACGATACCAGACGACGCAAGGGGTTACCCCCCACCGGAATCGGTGCTCCAACGTTAGAGGCTCTCGAGGCGGCCTTAAATCCAACCCCACACGACTACTTCTACTACCTCCACGATAAGAGTGGCACTCTCCATATGGGAAAGACCTACGATGAGCATAAGGAGAACATCGCCAACTATTTGAATTAGCTAATATTGCGTTTTTTTGAGCGATAGTGTAATGTACACAACGATTAATAGTTTACCTGCCGGCGTGGTGAAATTGGTAGACACGATAGACTCAAAATCTATTGGAGGCAACTCCATACCGGTTCGAGTCCGGTCGCCGGTAAAAGAGGGGCTGTTTCAAACGAAACAGCCCCTCACTATGTAGGTAATCTTTAACGTCTAGTAATCACTAGGCTAGAATAAATTAACATAGTCGTTAAATATAAAGACTCGGTTTCTTTGGTAGCCGGTAGTCTCTTTTAGAATTCTTAGCTCAATAAAAACCGCAACAAGATCATTTGCCGCTTTAGGGGAAAGGCCGGTAAAGGTTTGAATATCACTAACATTCAAAACAGGTTTGTTAAAAAGATGCTTAAATAGTAGTAGTGCTGATTTAGTTCGTTTCCCTAAGCCCATAAGCTTATTTTGCTCAATGTTGGCTTTTAACGTTACAATGCTATCTAGAGTGCTTAGTGAATTATCGGCAGTTTGAATGAGCCCAACTAAGAAAAACTTAATCCATTGAGTTAAATTATTTTGAGTCTGCACCAGTGTTAGATTCTCATAATACAATGCCCTATTTTTCTCAAAGAAATCAGATATATAGAACAAAGGCTTATCTAGGAGGGAATGTGTGACCAGGTAGAGGGTAATTAAGAGCCTTCCTATACGGCCGTTCCCATCGAGGAAAGGGTGGATTGTCTCAAATTGATAGTGGGCAATGGCAATTTTTACAATATGGGGGAGATGTAATTCTCCATTATTTAAAGATACTTCGAAGTCAGATAATAAATCGGGTAGTTCGGTATGAATAGGGGGAATGAAAACTGCATCTGCCAGACTAGCTCCACCTATCCAGTTTTGAGACCTTCTAAACTCACCTGGTGATTTTCTGTCCCC
>DUOJ01000133.1 GCA_012838895.1 Spirochaetales bacterium | reverse complement strand
CCCCAGTACTAGAACTTTAATCTCTTGCTTTTCTGTTACGCCTTGGGCAGCGAGGGGGGAGAGAACCAAGACCAACAGAACACTGACGGCCACCATTCGCACAATCTTTCTCATGCGGATCCTCCATATTTGGATATGATGGGTGTAGTTTAGTGTGCAGAAAAAATAAAAACAATAGGGTTGTGCAATAAATGCAACAAAAAATGATAATAAAATAAGAATAAAAGAGTTTTATTTGGATAAATCTTGATAATTGCAACAAAAATGCAACAATATTGCAAAATTGTGTTGCAGATAATTGGACTGAATCTAGAAATAAGAGATTAAAAGAGCTACCCCAAAAAATAGACAATGGATTAGATAGATTTTAGAGATTCCCCCCATAGAGATCCCCTTGGTTTCGAGTGAAAAGCCCCGCTTCTCCATCTTTATCCAAATCGGTAGGGCTAAAAGAGCCCCTCCTATGGTGAAGGGGAGGGTAACCATTGGGATTAATCCTAGAAGCGGTAGAAGGAGTTGAATTAATAGAGCTCCCAATAGAATTGAGCGGCTGGCAATAACACTTTTTTGTTCTCCCAATAGGATAGCTAGTGTCCGCCTGCCAGCTATTTCATCGGCAATCCGGTCACAACTGTTGTTAACCATCAAAATCTCCCCTATTAAGAGGAGAAGGGGGAGCGAGACCACAATTGCGCTCCACTTGAAAGTGAGGGTTTGAACATAGTAGCTCAAAACAAAGAGGAGGCTACCTAAGAACCCTCCAGCGAAGAGCTCCCCAAAGGGGGTGCGGGAGATGGGGTAGGGTCCCCCTGTGTAGAGGAATCCTACCATCATACTTACTCCTCCAATGGGGATAAGCCAGTAGGAGGTCCAGTGGGCTAAGAGAAGCCCCAAAATAGCTGCCAAAATAAACAAAGTTACCGAAATGAGGAGGGCTAAAGAGGGACTGACCCCCTCATGGACTAACACCTTATCTTTTTCGAGATTGTATTGAGCTCGATCAGTGCCGTTGATGAAATCGAAGTAGCTATTAAACCCAGTTGTCCCCATATCGACAAAGAGGACTGCCAAAAGCATCACCAAGAAACGAGACCACGACCAACTCTGAGCTGTTGCCAAAGCAAAGAGTGAACCTGTTAGGAATGTCCCCATACTTATTATCTTAGTTCTGATTTCAACGATACGGTTAAATTGGGTAAATTTCATATTGGCACTATAGCTTAAGTTAACTTCTATTAAAAGGTTGAAAAATAGGTAAAGTGAGAGGAAGCTATAATGACGTTTAATTGCTTTTTATGCTTGCTATTAAAAGGGGTGCATCTTACAATTACAGAACGCTAAATAGGGTAGAGGGGTTTTTCTATGAAATTGAAGTATCAGGTAGTATTTTTTGATTTACAGAGAAAAATTTTATCGGGAGAGTGGCCAGAAGAGACGATGATACCAACGGAGACTGAGTTGTGCGAAATTCATAAAGTGAGCCGTATTACTGTAAGACGGGCGTTAGATGAATTGGTACAACTAGGTTTCATCTATCGAGTGAGGGGTAAAGGGTCCTTCGTTACTAAATCAAGACGCTTAGCTGAGCGGCGTCGAGGGGTGCCCCACTCTGTTCCCCCCGAGGGGGCCAAAATGCTCAACCGGATTGAAGAGGATATTCTCTATCCTCCAGGAAGTGCGTTGGCTAAAAACTTTATCCCCCTCTTTAACGGGTCGGCTAAGAGTGATGAAGGAATTGCACGGTTGAGAATGTTGAGTTACATTGATGACCGCCCTTATGCTTTAATGAGTATTTTTATGCCACAAAATATATCTGATTTGATTGGTCGAGAGATGCTCTCCAGTAAAACATTCTTGGAGGCATATGAGGAGGTTGTTGGCGACAAGATAGCAACCATACACCGTAGTATTTCAGCTGTAATCCCTGATGATGAGCAATGTGATCTTTTGGGAGCTCAGCCAGGGTCAGCTCATTTGTGGATGAAAAATATTGCACTACGTGAAGATGAGTCACCTGTAGCGATGAACTATGCAATCTACAACGGGAATGTCTACGACTTTGCGGTGGAGTTGGAACTCAACTCTCCCTCATTTTTCTAAACATTCTGCACAGGTCCCTTTTAGGACTAGATCGTGGTCATCGACCAAAAAGCCTCTCTTATCGTAGACAAGCAGATCAAAGGGGGTGAAAAGGGCTAAATCAATATCGGTAATTTTACCACAGGAGGTACAAATTAGGTGGCAGTGTTCATCTCCTCGTCCATCGTAGAGGATACTTGGCGAATCAGACGATTGGAGAGTACGAATTTCACCTACCTCTACCAGTAGATTTAAGTTACGGTAAACTGTCCCCAAGCTAATTCTGGGGATAATTTCCCTAACTTTGTGGTAGAGATCCTCTGCTGTTAAGTGTGTATCAGCTGCCTTGAGGGTTTTAAGGATAATTTCTCGCTGTTTTGAATACTTCACCAAAATCCTCCCGACCCCAATGGTACTAATATATAAGCAGAGGAGTCAAACCCCTAATTAGTAACCATTCCTATTATTAATTAACATAATTTTGTTTACACCGTCAATACTTTTTGTTACATTTGCAACACTGAAGTGTTGTATAATTAATGGGTAAAGGGGAATTATCCCCTAATGCTCATTAGGAGAGAAAAACTTACGAGTTAATATGGAGGGGAACCCCTCTAGGAGGAGCTGTTATGAAAAAGAAACTACTGGTACTATTATTAATAGTGCCAATTCTACTAATCCCGATCCTTTCTTGTGATGGGTTGGAGAGCCTTAGTGATCTTATGGGATCCTTAGGAGGCAATGCTCTTATTGATTCGGGCATTATCACTGTTAACACATCGCATGCAGCTGCGGCAATCGATGCTGCTAAAGACCTTAATGCCGAAGACAATGAAGCTTATAAGGCAGGGGTTCAGGATATCAAAGATACTATTTCGGGTGCAATGAACTCTCCTGAAAAGAAAGAGGCACTTAAAAAGAATATGGAAGAAGATGCCAACCAAGAAGATATCCCAAGCAAAGTTAGTGGTAAGCTTGAAGAGGTGGGAAGTGCCGGGTTTGACTTTGAAATTGAAACCCAAGGTGATTTAATTGCAGCTATTTTGTTCGTTGAATTTATTGAGAACGTAGAGGATGTTCTCAGTGGTAGTGAAGATGATTTCGACTGGGATACTGCTACCCCTGAAGAAAAGGACAAAGT
>DUOJ01000132.1 GCA_012838895.1 Spirochaetales bacterium | reverse complement strand
TTAACTATATCGGTATAAACCCAAACAGGTGAATCATTGCTCATCTTATCGATATCTCCCTTAACCGCTTAACGATTGGCGGCATTTTCTCTAATACATAATCAATCTCATCTTCGCTATTGTAGCGCCCAAGGCTGAAACGAATTGAACTATGGGCCATCTCAATTGGTAACCCAGTTGCCAATAAGACGTAGGAGGGCTCCAAGGAACCAGTAGCACAAGCTGAGCCAGTTGATACTGCAATCCCTTCAAGGTCGAGCATCAAGAGAATTGACTCCCCCTCAATCCCGCCAAACGAGATGTTGAGGGTCCCCGGTAGACACTCCACAGGGTGACCATTGACGATAGTATTCTCAATTGTCGATGTTAACCCCTCACGAAGTTTCTCCCGTAAGGCCCACAGCTTTTGAGCCTCTCTATTCCCCTCTTCAATTACCAGCTCAGCAGCGCGTCCCAACCCTATAATAGAGGTGGTGTTGTAGGTACCTGCTCGGCGCCCATCCTCTTGGTGTCCACCCTTCATAAAGGTCTTAAAGGGGGCTCCTTCTCTAACATAGAGGGCGCCAACCCCTTTGGGACCATAGAACTTGTGCCCTGATAGGCTCAAATAGTCGACTCCCCACCGCTTAACATCAACCACCATCTTCCCGATGGCTTGAACGGCATCGGTGTGGACAAGGGCGCCAACCTCTTTGCTTAAACGGGTGATGGTCTCGATATCTTGAATGGTTCCAGTCTCGTTGTTGCCTGCCATAACCGAAACTAAGAGGAGGTCGTCCCCTAATAGGCTCTTGAAAGCCTCAATATCGACACGCCCATACCTATCGACCGGGATATAGTCAACTTTGTATCCCCCCTTCTCAAGGGCTTGGCACGGCTCAATAATTGCCGGGTGTTCAACGACAGAGGTGACTATGCGGTTCCGTTTAGACCCCTCATCGATCAACTCTTTGGCAAAGGCTAAGAGGGTGTTATTCCCCTCACTTCCCCCGCTGTTGAAGATAATCTCATCAGCTTCAGC
Source organism: Spirochaetales bacterium (assembly GCA_012838895.1). Lineage (GTDB taxonomy): Bacteria > Spirochaetota > Spirochaetia > Sphaerochaetales > Sphaerochaetaceae > DUOJ01. The sequence goes on along the minus strand of DUOJ01000132.1, from coordinate 66,663 downwards.
ACCAATCATCTGGGCGACACTGGAACGAGCCTTCTCAATAGCAGTTATAGATTCCCTTCCGAAGGCGTGCATACTTGAGGCATTGCCGTAGAGGGCTAGGCTCTCTTGCATTGCAGTAATCACCTCGGGGGCTAATTGTGTTGTTGCATTGTTATCTAAATATACTCTTCTCATATCCTTTCTCTCTCAGAAAAATAAGGAGACACTGCTCCATAGTCAAGCTAAAAAAAACTAATTGAGAGATGCTGGGATATCTTCCTCTTCCCCCCCATTGAGGTCGCCTCGGGCTAAGCGAATATGGCGCTTAGGGGCAAATCTAATATGGTGGGAACGGGCCCACTGGACGTAGGCACAAGATTCAGGTAAATAGGAGGCAAACATTGCCCTAAAGCGATTGACTCGCTGGCAACGGGCACTCTTCTCAAGACGCTCTAGGTAGATGGTACAGCGGTGAGTTTTTACATCGTAGTATTCGCAGTAGGCATCGAGGTCGTAGATTACTTGGTCCCCAATTATCACCTTCTCGTGGCAACATAGGCCACATCGGTGACACCGCTCTTCCCACTTAACCCTAGCCATTGCCACTCACCTTTTTGAGGCGTTGATTCAAAACTTTAGCCACCCCTTGGTGCACCACAGGCTCAACCACAATAGGCGTTACTGAAATGTACCCTTGGTTCAAGAGGAGGTAATCGGCTTGGGGGTCCCCCTTCTTAAGCTCTGGTGGAACTAGATTTGTAAGTGAGAGGGTCACCTCCTCTCCAATGGCACTCAAAGTGTTGGCGTTTCCATAAGCTAGACCAATCTTGGAAGAGGAGACGTCGTAAGAGGTCTTATTCTTAGTTGAACTCTTCTCAACATAGTCAAAATATTCAAGATGGCCAACCATACCTAGACGCCACTCTCCATTGGGTTGGGGGGGGACATTAATATTGAGAATCACTTCACTGCTACAAAGAGGGACCATCCACTCGAGGTTATCGGCTAAAAACTTAGCTGTCTCCTCAAAGGGGTACACGCCTGTTTCACGGTTGCTTCGGGCAGAAATCGCTATAGAGGGGAACCCCCTAAGGGCCGCCTCTCTGGCAGCTCCCACCGTCCCCGAGTAGAGGATATCGGTGCTGGCGTTATAGCCGTAGTTGATTCCTGAAACTACTACATCGGGAATGATTGGGAGAGCCTCCCCTCCCAAACCATACAAGACGCAATCAGCGGGGGTACCACTACAGTGGTAGTGGCGCTCATCATAGCGGACAATGGTAACTTTTCCATGGACGGTAATAGCCTGGGATTGGGCACTCCTCTCACTCGAGGGGGCACATACCCACACTTCGTGCCCTGCTTCAGACAAGCACTGCTCTAGAGTTGTAATCCCTTCAACTTGATAACCATCATCGTTTGTTAGTAGTACTACCATTATTGACTGAGCCTATCTTGAGCTTCCCAACTTGGGTATAACTCTTCCAAGTGGGCTTGAAACCGAAGATGTGCTCATATTCCTCCATCCGAGTAATATAAAGTGCAATCGATTCGCGGGAGATTAAAACTAAGATGGTACCACTTCTGCCGGTCGAAATCATAGTTGCTCCAAGGCAACCGTTTAGCTCCATAGCTCGCTTGGTCAGCCAGTCTATTTCTGGACAGGTAACTTCAAAAATATCACGTAACCCTGCTTGCACTTTACTAAGCACCCTACCATACCCCACCATATCTTTTTGTGCAAGCAGACGCCCCCCCTCGTAAGCCAATCGCGACTCCCCCAAGACGTAGATACAGAGCCTCTTCTCATCTTCGGTGAGCTGCCCAACCATCTCCCTAATCTCCTGCTGTGGGATGTCACGAATGAGCCCTGTAGGGAAGAGGGCGCGTAATAACTTAAAGGCTTCACGACTCTCCCCTCTGCGAATTGAGAGCTCTTCTTGGAGCGCTTGGGGCGCTATTTGACTCTCCACCAAGAGGGGGACAATTTCATCGTCCAAATTATCAATTGGAATTTTCTCATACTTGAGGTATTGGACATCAAAGAGGAGAAGAGAGGTTGAGTCGACATGGAGCATCGCTAAGAAGATTATGAGGCGACACTCTTCAGCGGAGAAGGTGGAGAGGGCCGAGTAGGCGATAGTGGCACACTCTTCTTCACTTAGGTCGTATTTGAAGTATTTGACAAGAGCAAGAGTCACCCCTAAAACAATAGCCGAGTTGGTCATCGTCCCTTCCCGTTTTAAAAGGTCGCCGGAGAGGGTTAAGTTGAATGCACTAGGGAAGTATCCCCGCCCATTTAGGACCGAGATAACCCCCTTGATATAGTTGGCCCATCGATCCTCTCTCTTGTATTTTGTGTTTTGGAGGTTAAATCTTTTGCGATCTTTTTGAGGGACCATAAAGAGGCGAACACTCTGGTCATCACGGGGAGAAAGGGCCACCTCAAGGGCCGTTGGGGCGGCTCCACAGAGGGTAAAACCTTTACAATAATCGGCAAATTCCCCCAAAAAGGTGTAGACACCAGGAACCTTTACAACAATCCTCGCCTTATCTTCAAACTCTAACCTGTGTTGTTCCTCTATCTTTTTCATACATCCCTTTTAATGGCCTAATTTTAGGCCATTAGAGGTTATAATGCAATAAAAAACCGCCTCGCAGGCGAAGCGGTCCAATCAGCACTCTGCTGTAACCTTAATTATCTGATAAACCGTACTTCTTCTTAAATCTCTCAACTCTTCCGGTTGTATCGACCAGTTTCTGGGTCCCGGTAAAGAATGGGTGACACTGACTACAAATTTCAACCTTCATCTCTTTGAGGGTCGACTTGGTTATAAACTCATTACCACAAGCGCAGGTCACTTTTGTTAACTCATATTTGGGATGGATTCCCTCTTTCATAACGTTGCCTCCAATACTTATCTGCCCCCCTCTGCTACGGCTTCTCCTTGACAGAAGGATCTATTAAATTTCAGTGTCCCTACACCATTCCAGTGTTCATGGAACGTAAAAACGCCTCATTATTCTTTGTTTTCTTCATTTTGTCAATCAGCAACTCAGTCATTTCCAAATCCTCAAGGGGGTTAATAGCGTTGCGGAGTGCCCAAATCTTGGCTGCCTCCTCCTCTGTAAGGAGTAGGTCCTCACGCCGCGTACCACTCTTTTTGATGTTGATAGCGGGGAAAAGACGCCTCTCAGCCATCCTCCTGTCGAGGACAATCTCGTTGTTACCGGTCCCTTTGAACTCCTCAAAAATAACTTCGTCCATCCTCGAGCCGGTCTCTATCAGAGCTGAGGCGATAATCGTGAGGCTCCCCCCATGTTCAATATTACGGGCTGCACCCAAGAAGCGCTTAGGTTTATGGAGGGCATTGGAGTCAACTCCACCCGAGAGGATCTTCCCCGAAGCGGGGACTGTCTGGTTGTAAGCTCGTGCTAGCCGGGTGATATTATCGAGGAGGATAACGACGTCTCTTTTGTGTTCAACAAGACGCTTGGCCTTCTCAATCACCATCTCAGCGACAGCAACGTGGCGGGTTGCTTGCTCATCGAAGGTGGAGGCGATAACCTCCCCTTTGACGGTGCGTCGCATATCGGTAACCTCTTCGGGGCGCTCATCAATCAAGAGCACCATTAAAAATACCTCAGGGTGATTCGCCGATATAGCATTGGCAATCTTCTGCATTAAAATAGTCTTACCAGCCCTAGGGGGCGCTACAATTAGACCCCTTTGTCCCTTACCAATAGGGCAGAAGAGGTTGATTATCCTGGTAGAGATATCGCCATCATCGGCCTCAAGGTTTAACCTTGAATCGGGGTAGAGGGGGACGAGAGAGTCGAAGCTGGCCCTAGTACGGGCAACTTCGGGGGGATCAAAGTTGATAGATTGCACCCGAATCATTGCAAAGTAGCGCTCAGCATCGCGTGGTGGTCTAATTTGCCCCTCAACGGTATCACCCGTTTTAAGACCCAACATCTTAATCTGCGAAATTGAGACGTAGATATCTTCAGAACCGCTGATGTAGTTGTTTTGAGGAGAACGTAAGAAGCCATAGCCATCAGGGAGCACTTCAAGGGCGCCGTAGGCCATAATCACTCCACCAGCGGCGGCATGGGCCTTTAAAATCTCCACGATAAGCTCTTGCCGCTTCAAATCCATTACTGTCTCTTTGCTAATCTCAAAATCAAACGCTTTTTGTCTCAACTGAGGTAGAGTCATAATTGTTAAGTCGTTAACCATCAACTTAGGCGCTTCTGGATTGTCGACATAGGCTTCAGCTGAAACCTCTTCAGCTTGAGCCACAGAGCGACTCTGCGGACGTCCTTGATAGTTGTTCTTCTGGTAATTTGGCTTACTCCTCACCACCGGTTTTTGTTCCGGTTTTTGGTAAGGCTTAGCCACTGGAGTCGCCTCTACCGTCTCAACAGGTGTCTTCTTGGGAGGTCTGCCCCGTTTTTTTGGAGCTGGTTTAGTAGCCACCTCTTCTGTTGCTGGTTTTACTTTAACGACAACTTGCACCGGGCTATCTTCGTCTTGTCGCTTCACTACACGTTTGGCAACTTTTTGCTCTGATTTAGCGGCAGAGTCGTTCTCATTATTATTGTCTAATGTCATGATTGGTCTCCGAAACACCACATCCCATAGGAATGTGTCTTAGTGTATAAACTACTTTGTTTTACTTGATTGCGCAGGAACTTTCTTATTAGGAGATAAAAATCACTCCCACGTGATATTCTAAATATATTGCCATGACTCAACGATGTCAAGCAACTGCTCCCCTTTAAGGTAAAAGTAACCCAACAACAGGGCAGCTTGGGCTGAGCGCCGTCTAACTGAATCTCTCCCAAAAGAGGTAAAATTGAGTCTTACAGCCTCTGAAGGGGCCTTCTTTGAGGCAAAACCAAGGTAGATAGTCCCCACCGGCTTTTCCACAGAGCCTCCTCCGTCACCAGCAACGCCCGAAACAGCAAGGGTGAAGTCAACCTTAGAGAGCTCCCTTAACCCCTCAGCCATCTCAATCACCGTCTCATCAGAGACGGCTCCCCATTTTTCAAGAGTCTCTCCTTTAACCTTTAGAAGTCCCTCTTTGGCTGCGTTAGCATAGGAGACAACGCCTCCCCAGAAGTAGGCTGAGCTTCCGTTACGGTCACTCATCAGCTTACTCACCAACCCTCCAGTACACGATTCAGCACACCCCATAGTTAATGAGTTCTCCAAAAGAAAGTCTCCAAGGAGGAGAGAGAGATCAATATCTCCCCGCCACAGCCGCCCTCGTCCCAACTTAGCTTCAATGCCCTCCACCATTGATTGACGCCCTTCCGCGCTACCTCCATGGAGGTAGAGGCTGATGCGGTGCTCTTGCACCCGAGTCCCCCACTCAATTCCTTCACAGGCGCTCGCTTTACAAACCTCCTCTAATTTTGACTCAGGAGTTAAGAAGCAGGAGAATTCGAGGAGGGCGCGCTCATTAAACCCAATCTTCTTAACAAGTTCAGGGAGCACTTGATGGTAGAACATGGCGTGCATCTCAGAAGGGACCCCTGGCATGGCATAGCAGAGGCTCCTCTCTCCAAGCAATCCCACAAAGCCAATCGCTGATCCATTAGTATTTTTAATCGCCCTAAACCCCTCAGGGAGGGTCACTTGACGCTCATTGATTCCAAGAAGGCGCTCCCCGATGCGCTCAAATAGGGCATTGTAAGAGAGCTCATCCCTAACAATTTTAACCCCTGCCAACTTGGCCACAATTTCACGCGTCACATCGTCACTAGTGGGACCTAGACCTCCGGTGAGGAGGAGAATTTCACTGTCCCTTAGGGCGAGGTGTAACATCTCCTCGATTGAGCCATCATCGGGGACAATAACTATACGACGCACATCGTAACCGATAGCACTCAACTCACGGGCTAATAACCTTCCATGGGCATCGGCAATTACGCCACGGGTAATTTCAGTTCCTATGAGAAAGATTGAGGCTCTATTGGCGACCACGCCTTCTCCTAATCACCTTCACTATTTGCATGACAGCCCCAACCGCTAAGAGAGCGTAGGTGAGGTAGACCACTATCTTAGCCCCTAAATCGTCGTGGGTGGTGTAGAGTGTCGCTTTCCCTGAAGTGTAAACAGGGACATCGTAGATGTGCCACCCTTTGGTGAAGGGCTCCATTGGATCAACAATCTTTCCGGTGGGTAAGATTACAGCCGTCATCCCTGAGTTGGTCCCCCGTACCGTCGATTTGCGCGTCTCAACTGAGCGGAAGACTGCCATCGCTAGGTGTTGCATCTCGGCTGAGACCGCCCCCGACCAGCTATCGTTGGTCATGTTAACAATAACATCGGCGCCGTTACGGACAAAAGCAGAGGTGAGGTAGCCATAGACATCTTCGAAGCAGATGGGGGTTGAGAATTTTACCCCTTCAGCTGTCTCAAAGACGACCGGGTCGTGTCCCGTCTCCCACCAATTGTAGTCGTTGGCTAAGAGGAGGTTGTAGAGCCACGGCATCTGTTTCTCGTAGGGGAAGTGTTCGGTAAAGGGGACTAGGTGTTGTTTCCTATAGGTCTCTTTAATCTCCCCCCCCTCAAACATAATGACGGTGTTGTAGTCTTTACGGTTCCAATCCCCATTCTCTTTAAGAGGAGGGGCATTCTCATCTTTTAACATCCCCTCGGGGTTTCCCGTCAAGAGGGGGACGGGGAGAGATTTACCAAAGGCGACAAACTCATCGACTAGGTTAGCCGTCACCTCATCGGTCTTATAGGTTGTGTGCCAATAGACCGAGGGGACAAAAGCGGTCTCCGACCAGATAATCATATCGGGATCTTCGCGCAGAGCTTGCAAACTCATCGTACGGAGGTTGTTGAAGTTGCGCTTATAGGTCTCATACCCCCCCTGCCAAGAGTCGGCGCTGTGTTGCACAGTAGCGACTCGCCAGGTGAGATCAGGCTCAGTCTTTGACCAAATGCCCATCTTTATAAACCCAAAGGTGAAGACAAAGATAAGGATAGCGCCGTAACTGATGACTACTGGGAGGTAGCGTTTGATCTCTTCTAAGAAGGAGCTCTTCTCCCCCTTTAGGCGATCGGCCAAGAAGTTACCCAAGAAGATTTGGGGTAAGACCATAATGAAAGTGACTCCCCAAAGACCCGAGAACTCGGCAATCTGAATGAAGGGGAGAAACTCATAGGCGGCGTACCCTAGGGTCCCATAGGGGTAGCCGGCAAACCACGATTGGCTCAAATAGGCGTAAGCAATCCAGACAAGGGCCTCGACAAGGAAGCCAAAGCGCTTAAACCACCGCTCTCCAGCTTTGAGAGCTAGAAAGAGGAGCACCATCTCAGCCCCTTTAATGATGGGGACTAAAAGGATGGCTAATGGGTGGAAAGTGAGGAGCCAATAGTTGAATATAGAATAAAAAAGGAAGCCAAAAAGGAAGCCATAGAAGGGAATCGCCTTCCATGAGGTGTTCCTTATAACGGCAAATAGAGGTATCAGTGCAAAAAAAGCGATTGCACCAAAACCTCTATTTGACAAAAGACCAGGAAAGGCGAGCGAATAGATAAATGCAGTTACTATTAGGACTACAATTTCAAGGCAGTAGGTTTTAAACCCCCGTTTCTTAAATAGGTTCACACTTTTCAACAACTACTCATCACTTTTATCGCGTAATTCCCAGACCGACTCCTTCAGCTCTTTACCGGGTCTAAAGACGGCTACGCCATGGGTATCGACAGCGACGATTTCACCGGTTTTTGGATTGCGTGCCCTTTCGCGCCCTTTACGAGTTCTAACCTCGAAAGTGCCAAATCCACGCAACTCTATTACTCTGTCTTTAACGAGGCCGTTCTTCACCTCTTCAAAGAACTCATCAATTACTAAATGGACTTCTGCACGGTCCAAGCCAAGTTTAGATTGAATGTTATCAACAATTTCTGCTTTAGTTAATTTGCCTTTTGCCATTAATCAATTCCCCCTTTATCTATCAATCTACTCAGTTTTATTGAGCGCATTGAACTGAGTCTGTAGGCGCGACTTCTTTCTAGAAACTGTGTTGCGGTGGTAAACTCCCTTGCTACCACTTTTGTCGATTAATTTAATGGCAACATTTAGCTTCTCAGCGGCTAGATCTTTATCTTCAGCTTGCACAGCAAGTTGGAATTTTTTCACAGCGGTGCGAATGGCACTCTTTGTTTCTCGGTTTCTTTGCCTTCTGGCTTTGTTTTGGCGCTCTCTTTTAGCTGCCGAGTCGTATTTCAACACGCATTACCTCCAACGGTTTTCAATTATATAAGTTCAAGGGAATTACTTGTATCTCTGAACCAACGATTACAATAAATAGCATACTCTCTAATAACGGTCAAGACAATACAGCCCTTCAATTTATCCTTATTTTATTTAAGTATTCTTGGCTAACTTCCCAATGGTTTGTCCCAGCGTTGTGTTCAAGGGCTGAAAAGGGGACACTCATCATGTTTCCTTCGTTTCCTGCGAGTATAAGTTTACGAGTCAACACATTAACTTCAATGACCTTCATCGCCTCACGATCAATTCTAAAACGGTACCCCTCTTGGGGCAACTTCTGCCGCTCCTCAGAATAGAAGTCGTACTCGTAGGAGAGACAGCACAAAAGACGCCCACAAGGCCCCGAAATCTTAGTCGAATTTAGCGATAAGTTTTGCTCTTTTGCCATTTTTATAGAGACCGGGTTGAGCTTATCGGTGATGGCGTGACAACAGAAAGAGCGCCCACAGACGGCTAACCCCCCTAGGAGTCTAGATTCATCACGCACCCCAATCTGGCGCAACTCAATCCTAATTCTAAAGATTGAGACGAGGTCTTTAACTAGTTCTCTGAAATCGACGCGGTTGGTTGCTGTAAAGAAAAAGATTATCTTGGGCTCTCCAAATAGGTAATGGGCACTCACCAACTTCATATCTAAGTTGCGGGCCATCACCTTCTCTCGGCAGAGGATTAGCGCCTCCTCCTCCATCTCTTGAAGCTCTACAAACCTCTTATAATCTTCCTCGGTGGCTAGTGACTCGATCCACCCAACATCTTTGCCAATCTTTACCGGCTCCTCAGTTTGGTCCTCTTGAGCCATACAAGTGGGTGCCACGAAGGTGGCCTCCCCCGGCTCATACTCTTCACTGCTACGCGTCACCCCAATCACTACGGCAAAATCGAGGCCGTAACGGGTGGGGCCAATTACATGGGTCCCCTTGGCGAGAGGCTCGCTGTAGGCACACACCGAGAGCTCTTTTGAGGAGGGGTTTTTAATAATATGGAGGTAACCTAAGGGTGGTTTTTCACTTATTTGGTTCTCTTGTACAGGTTTAGCACTCGATGATTTGCTCTTAGCCATGTATATCCTTATTTGCTTTACTAGAAAAGCATTACTTTTTAATCAATTAATAAACGTTAACACACCCCTTTACTATTGTCAAATATTCCTTTGGGTTAGCCTAAAACAATTCTGCCTTGACGCCCATTAGGGGTTGTGTTATCTTCTCTATTAGTCACTTGATGACATTTTTCTAATCACTATCAGGAAAAAATATGAAATTATTTGATACTCATGCCCATATCGGCCTGATACATGAAGACCAGATGGAGCAGCTGCTCATCGTACAACTCGCGAAAAGAAAATCTGTTAAGCATATCCTTAGTATATGCAACAGCCTCCACGATTTTGAGGTGGTCTATAACAATTTGAAGACCGCTTCAGGGGTTTACCACGCCGTTGGTGTCTCCCCTTCGGAGGTGACCAATCCCGGCTTAAATTGGGAACAACGCCTAATTAATTTTACCAAACTCGAACGCGTTGTCGCTATCGGAGAGATTGGTCTCGACTACTACCGCAACTACGGCGATAAAAACTCCCAAGTAGAGTTGTTTATCCGCCAGCTCGATATTGCTCGCAGTCTCAAATTACCGGTTGTTATCCACAACCGTGAAGCCGGACGCGATATCCTCGATATCTTAAAGAGTCGCTTATCAGAGGAGGGGGGAATTTTCCACTGTTACAGTGAGGATTGGCACTTCGCTCTAGAGGCTCTAGATTTGCCAATGTTCTTCTCTTTTGCTGGAAATATCACCTACCGCAACGTACGTCATCTCCACGAAACGATTGCTAATCTCCCCTTGGAGCGCATCTTAATCGAATCGGAGAGTCCGTTCATGGTTCCAGCTGCCTATAAAGGGAAGCGCAATAAGCCAGCCTACCTCGTTGAGACAGCCCAAGCCGTCGCCGATATCAAGGGACTCACCCTTGAGGAGACCGCTGAGGCACTCTACGCCAACAGCTTGAGGGCCTTTCACATCCCCACAGAGTAGATGAGAGAAAACCTATTTAGAGCAGTCTCGATTGGACCACTTAAAATTGGGGGGAACCTCTTTTTAGCCCCCCTAGCCGGTTACACCGACCTCCCCTTCCGTACCATCTGTAAGGAGTGGGGTGCCTCTTTCACCTTCAGCGAAATGGTGAGTAGTGAGGGGTTAGCTCGGGGAAGTAAAAACACCTTTGAGCTCTTAAAGAGGGGGGAACTGGAGGAGCAGTTTGGAATCCAAATCTTCCTTAACGATAGTGAGGTGGTAGAGCGGAGCCTTGAGCCCCTCTTAGAGGCCAACCCCTCCCTTATTGATATCAACTGTGGTTGCCCTGTGCCTAAAGTGGTCAAAACTGGAGCTGGATCAGCCCTTATGAGGGACCCCTCGAAGGTCGAAGCTATTGTAAAAGCCCTAACGCGTTTAACTACCATCCCTATCTCAGTCAAGTTTAGAACTGGCTGGAACCACGAATCTATCAACTACCTTGAGATAGCTGACGCAGCCCTTGGCTCTGGTGCCAGTATGGTAACCATGCATGCCCGCACCAAGACGATGGGGTACAGTGGCAAAGCTGACTGGTCAGCCTTAACAACCTTGAAGCAGTTTATAGAGAAACACTATCCATCTACCCCCCTCTTTGGCTCAGGCGACCTCTTCTCTCCCGAAGCTGCTAGAGAGATGCTTCATACCACCGGTGTTGATGGGGTGATGTTTGCCCGTGGGGCTTTGGGTAACCCCTTTATATTCCACCAAACCCGCCACCTTCTCACGACGGGGGAGCAATCTCCACCCCCCTCCTTAGAGGAGCGGCTCGAGACCCTTAAGCGTCACCTCACCCTCTTGGTAGAGGAGGTTGGAGAGGAGGCAGCTTGTCGCAATATGCGTAAGCATGCCCCCCTCTATCTTAAAGGGCTCCCCCACGCCTCAAAGGCGAAGCAACTCATTAACCAGGCATTAACTTACGAACAATACCTTGAGGTGACTGAGCAGCTTAAAGGGGGGTGAGTTGACCTTAACGTTTGTTACATGTTAATTTAGCGGTGTCTTTCAGTAGGAGAAATAATGCGAGTTTTAGTATTGGGTTCTGGTGCAAAAGACCATGCCATGACCTGGCTTTTTTCCCAAAGCAAACTGATTAAAGGCCTTTTTGTGGCTCAAGGGAATGTAGGGACGGCTGCAATTGCCCAAAACCTACCTGAGGTAAACCCCTCATCGCCCGAGTCGGTCTATGCCGCCTGTTTAAAATATGAGATTAATTTTGTCTTTGTGGGGACCGAAGCCCCCCTCTTTACCGGAGTGATTGACTACCTCAATGAGCGAGGGATCGACACCTTTGGAGCTCCAGGGAGTGCCCTTAAATTGGAGGGGGATCGCTACTTTGCCCGTACCTTTACTGCCCGGCACAATATCCCCACCCCCCCCTATCAGCTCTTTGATGATGAGAAATCACTCTCAACCTACCTAAAGAAGAATGAGGGGAAGAACTTTGTCCTCAAACGGAATGCCCTCGCCCCGAGTCGCATCATGATCGATAGCAACGACTACAATGCTTTGATGGCTTTTGGCAAAGGAATCTTAAAAACTGACAACCTATTAGTTGAAGACCACCTCGTGGGGTTGCCTATTACAGCCACCGTCTTTAGCGACAATAATGGCTACTTGATGCTCCCCCTCTGCTCTGAATACACCAAGAGTGAAGAGGGAAATACTGGCTCTCCCACAGGAGGAATGGGGGCTATTTGCCCTGTTCCCCTTCAAGATGAGGTGCAGCAACAACTCCTTGATCAGATTATCAATCCGACCCTCCACGGAATGAGGGAAGAGAAGTTTGCCTACAAAGGGGTTCTCACCTTCAGCGTTATCTTAACCAATGATGGCCCCGTTTTGGTCGACTATCACGTTAGGTTTAACGACCCTGCCACCCAGGCAATTGTCCCCCTAATCAAATCTGATATTATTGAGATCTTAAATGGGATGAAGAACGATACGATTAAAGATTTCCCCCTGCAGCTCTCCAATCAATCAGCAGTCTCGGTAGTTGTCGCTAGCAAAGGGTACCCCGATAACCCCGAAATTGGCCAAGAGGTAAAAACCCTCCCCAATTTCATCAATGACAACCTTCTCGCCACCAAGCCCCGCATCTTCTGGGGAGCTGTAATGGAGAAGGATGGCAAAGGTGTAACAACTGGGGGGCGTAACGTAACAATCGTGGGAGTTGGTAAAAACATTATCGAAGCTAACGAGCAAGTCTACCGCTACATCGATATGGTGGAGTTTAACGGCTCTTGGTACCGCAAAGATATTGGCAATAAATTCTTTGAGATTTAAAACAGAAGGTGCCCAAACGGCACCTTCTTTTAGAAATCGAGTGGTATTAAATCATCAGAAACAATGGGCTCTTCATCTTTTGGGATGTTAAGAAGTGTTGGTGCTTCGTAGTTGGTGAGCCACACCGATTGGTCTAATTCAGCTGCCACAGCAGGTAGACTAATTAAGACCATTTTTTGTGAGATGGGGACCTTAAACTTCTTCACCACTACATGTTCTTCGTAGTACTTATCAAAATAGGTTACCGTCACCTTGTGTCTCTGCCCCATAACGACCTCTTTATCACGGTCACGGGGCCCCAGTTCCAACTTATCTCTACCGTCGACTTGAACTTCAACTACCTGAAAAGCATTGTAGGTCACCCCACCACTCTCGATAGATTTATTGTCGAGGAGAATCGTGTGTTCTTTGCCCACAACAAACATCACCGCACCGAGGAGAATGACTAAAACAATCACTGCCAACTGGATAATTCTGCGCTTGAGGAGAGCTCGCTTATTTTCCATTACTGCTCCTCCTTTATAGCATCAAGTTGATCTTGAGCTAATAGGCGACCAGCCCGGGTACGACTACGCCGCTTTCTAATCTCGTAGAGGACAAGAGCTAGTGTAATGACCCCATAGGAGACAAAGACCCTAAAGAACTCACCCAACTGGGCTTGCCCAATCAGGTTCTTCCCCGCCATGGGGGAGACGATAAACATCAGGTGGAAGAGGGTAACCCCTAAGAAGACGTTACCGATACTGGCACGGTTAACCGACGCACCTCCTACCAAGAGGGCTGCGATGGAGAACATCCCAATCTGCATATGGGAGTTGTAGGTGTTGAGAGTCCCCATGTTTTGAAGATAGATAATCATCCCATAGCCAGCCAAAATTGTAGAGATTACGATTGAGACAATCCTAGTGTGCTCTACCCTGATTCCAGCAGCTCGCGCAACTTCCATATCTTGTCCCACTGCCCGCATATCTTGCCCAAGTTTAGATTTCTTAAACCAGACCATGAAGAGGCACAAAAGGGCTATCACGATAAAGGTCATTAAAGGGACACTTAACCCGAAGACTCTAATGGCCAATACATCATCGAGCGCACGTCTAATGCCAATTAAGTTGACGGTATTTCTAATCCCATAACCCCGCGGTAAGACCAAGGCAGGGTCTTTAATCGGAATGACTGGCCCCATCCCATAGAGGACGATCAACTGGTAAATTCCGTTAATAAAGAATCCAATAATGTAGGAGGTGACCATCTCCCTCCCTTTAGCCATATTCAAAATCTTACCACACAACCACCCCAAAAGGGCTGAGATTGGGGTTGAGATTATCATAGCTAAAACCATTCCAGGAATACCGGCAATGCCCCAGTCACTAATGAAAATGAGGCCAATTTGCCCCGCCATTGCTCCTAAGGTCATTCCAAAGTTGAGTCCCATTCCCGCCATGATTGGAATCAGGAGTGAGATTATTAAAAAGCTGTTACGAGCTACCCGTGTAATTATCTCTTGTCCAAGGTAGCCAAGGGAATAGCCCGAAAAGGCGATTCCAACAGCACAGATTATTAAAAATAGGATCGAAACAGCATTTTTTTCAATTATGTTAAAGAATTTCTCCCCTTTAGTTTCACGCAATTCACTCATCGGCTAACCTCCGATTTTCTAGTCAACGCATACAGAATCATACCGTTGGAGACCACAATACGAATAACCTCCGACATATCGGTGTGGATTATTGAGTTCATCACCGAAGGGGTCATTGTCAAGATTCCCTGAAAGAAGAGAGTCCCAATTACAACATTAGTAATGGAGGCTTTATTTACCGAAGCCCCCCCAATCAAAATTGCTGAAACAGCCGGTAGGGCCATATAGAAGGGCCCCATATAGAGCTGGATAAATCCAAAACTCTGTTGGTAGACCAAAATTCCAATAGCCCCCAACCAAGTTGACATCATAACCGACAGTGTTCTTGTCCGATCGATGTTGATTCCACTAGCGCGGGCAAAGACAGGGTTGGACCCTACAGCCGTCATTGCTGTTCCAGTCTTGGTATGCAAAAAGGCCCACACTAAAAAGGCCATCAACGCGAAGAAGAGGATCATTCCGGTGGGGATAATAAGCTTCTCTCCAATTTGTATCTGTAAAAAGTTGTTCAAAGTGTGGAGATAGAATCCTTCGGTTGAGATGGTGGTCCTCAACCCCGAACCGGCATACCCCCAAATCATCGTGGGGTGGTTGTAGGGGAGAATGAGCCACATCATACACATGAAGGCAACTGAGGAGAAGCCTACATAGGTGGCTATCATCATCTCGCCCCCTTTAACCCGGTTGAGCAGGCTACCATACCCCCACCCAAAGAGGAGACCAAAGGGGGTGGCCAATATAATAGCCATCAAGAAGGAGAGCCCCCCGGTAAATCCAAACTGAATTGAAAGGGTCCCCCCTAAAAGGCCGGCAATAATCCCCAAAGGGAGCCCAAAGTTTAGACCACACCCCGAGTGAATCATTGGCACCATTGCCAAGACCAACACACTGTTCATTCCAAAACGGATTAAGGTGTCGCTTAAGGAGGTTCCAAGATTGACCCCTACAAATGGGGCTATAATAAAGAGTGATAAAAGGAAGAGTCCAATTATTATTCGAGGCCATCCAAATGATTTCATAAACTTACGAATTTTAGTCACGCTCATCCCTCCTCTCTTCTTCTAGTGGACTACCACCAACCATCAACACCCCAAAGTGGGCTGCATCGGTTTTAGGGGGCAAGATACCAGCGACTTTACCGTTGGTAATAATGGCTATGCGGTCGCAAACGGAGCGCAACTCCTCCAACTCAGAAGAGATCATGACGATAGTCACCCCCAACTCTTCGTTGTAGTGGCGAATTGTATCGAGGACCAACGACTTGGCCCCAATATCGATACCACGTGTTGGCTCTGAGACAAAGAGTAATTTGGGCTCTACCGCAAAAGCTTTGCCAAGACAAATTTTCTGTTGGTTTCCCCCCGATAACTCTTTGGTAATCTGTTTGGTACCGGTACATTTAATGTCTAGTGCTTCAATATATTTACGGGCAACCGCCTCAATCTCCTTCTCATTACGCCAGCTGATCAATCCGCCCAGTAATTTTTTCAAATATTTATCTTGAATCTGCATGGCAGTGAAGGCAATATTCCAGTCGAGAGGTTCATCAAGGAGCAGTCCTACTCCTCGGCGGTCTTCTGAGACAAAAGCCATCCCTGCGTTTAAGAATTGGCGGGGTTGGTTGAGGGGAATCGTCTCCCCTTCAAAGATTACCTCACCCCCGGCAGGGAAAAGCCCCATGGCACCGTTGGGTATCCCCAGCTTGCCTTGTCCAGCTAATCCTCCAATGCCTAAAATCTCCCCTTTGTAGATATCGAGGGAGACATCTTTGACAGTCTCTCCTGGCATATCGACCCACAAGTTTTTTAATGAGAGGATAACTGGTTTCTCTTCGTAACTAAAGTTGCGGTCGACAATCTTCTGCCCCACTTCACGCCCAACCATCCACTTAGCCACCTCATGGATGGTAAGATCGGTTGAGGGGACATTCTGTACGATAACCCCGTCACGCATAACCATGACGGTATCACACACATCAATCACCTCTTGGAGGCGGTGGGAAATAAAGATTATTGCAATCCCTTCAGCTGCTAAATTACGCATAGCACTGAGGAGGATATCGGCTTCTCTTTCAGTTAAGACTGCAGTTGGCTCATCGAGAACAAGTAACTTAATCTCATCTTTACTCAACTCTCGGGCAATTTCGGTAAACTGCTTGTACCCTACCGGCATCTCTGAGACCAACATTTCTCCGTCGAGGTCGACCCCCAATTTGGCAATCGCTCGCTGTGACCTCTCGCGCATCTCTTTGCGATCAATTCGATCTAAGCGATCACCAAATACTTCAGAGACCAGAGTACGATTTTTGGGCTCACGGTTGAGTAAAATATTTTCTGAAGCTGTGAAATCGGGGAGGAGAGAAAACTCCTGGTGGACCATCCCAATTCCATCGGCTAAAGCATCAAAAGGGGTAGTGTAACGGACCCTTTTACCATTTAAAAATACTTCACCCCCATAACCTCCTGTTTGGTGGATCTCTTCCATCCCAAAGAGGATTTTTACAAGGGTGGTCTTCCCTGCTCCGTTTTCACCTACAAGGCCTAAGATTTCCCCCGGCTGAATGGCAAAGTTTATATCAGCTAGAACTTGGTTGCCGTAGAAATCTTTGCTAATATTGCGCATTTCCAATAACGGAGCGCCTGAACTCTTCATAGATTTTCCTTCACTTGCAAAAAGGGCGCCCTCCGCTGTAGAGCGGAATACACCCTTTAACTGCGCTCTAAATACAAATAGGTTAAGGGGGGTACCCCCCCCTTATTCTATAGGTTGGTCTATTTCACCAAGAAATATTTTTCGGGTACAACAACTTCAGGAGTTTTCATGAACCCTTTACCCATCATGTAGGTATCTTGATAAATTAAGACGTGGTTGCGGGCTCTAACACCGGTTTCACTATCGGTATAGAAGCTTCCGTTCCACTCAGCACCGGGAGTAAATTCACCAAAGGCTTTCATGATATCACTCAACTTGAGCAATTCAGACTTCCCTTCAACAATGTTGATGGCGTGCTGGGCGAGAGCTGCAGTAGTTGTAAAACCGTAAGAGTAGGCCCAAGTCCCAAACCGACCGGCTCCACCCTTACTTACAATAGCACTCTCAACTTTCTTCAAGATAGCAGAGAAGTCTCCAGCTTCAGCAGAAAGGTCGAGGCCCAGAGCTCCAGGATACCCCATGAGAGGAGAGGGGAGGTCGGCTTCGATGAAGTAACCACCGTAAGCTAAGAGTTGCTTGAGTAGAGGCTCAGTGTGGGCATCGTTGGTAACAAAGTAGGCGGTGTTTTTACCATATTTGTCGATCCAAGCGGGGACTTTCTCAAGAATGTACTGTTGAGCACCGGCAATACCGACATCACTTGTGGGGTCGGGAGCCGACTCGTAGACAAAGGTCATCCCAAAGTCTTTACAGGTAGCTTCCATGATGGCTGCCCGGCGGCTGAGGGTCTCATAACCCATGTGGCGAGGGAATGAGATGTGGACAAATGTGTCGACACCTAAATCTCTAGCAGTTTTAATGATTAGATAACCACGGGCTACGAAGTCGTTGTTGATAACCAAGTCGGCAGCACTCTGAATGACACCGGGGTCTTCGTGAGCTTCACCAGCGATACACAACACATCGGGGCGTCTCTCTTTCACTTTGCGGAAAGCTTCCGTTGTGCCAGGTACAGATTGGTTAACAATGATAGCCTTCATGAGAGGGTCATCAGCCAAACCGCTAATAACCGAGATTGTTGTCTCAGCCTCTTCCATAAAGTTATCAGGATAGGTTACGTGCTGAATTTTACCACCAGAACTAACCGAACCATACCTTGCAATCATCTCTTCTGCTCCGCGCAGATCGTCTTCCGATTGAGATACCGTACCGGTGACAATTCCAATATGGAAGTCAGCAGTAGCTACCTCTTTGGCAGCTTGGGCGAATAGAGCTCCCCCCAAAACAACCAGAACAAGGACAATAGGTACAATTTTTTTCATATTGTCTCTCCTTTAATATATTAGCGAGATTCACTTAAGGAGAGTCTACCACATTGTTAATTTACTTGACAACAAAATGGGGCCGAATTCATAAACATTTCATAATAATTCATCATTTTGTATAAAAATTAAAACTGTTGGCGTCTGAATTCGTAGAGGAGGATGGCTGTTGCCACACTTACGTTGAGAGAATCGATGTGGCCCGTTGTCGGTATTGAGACGAGTTGATCACACTTACGCGTTGTCAGTTGTCCCAGTCCCTTATCTTCAGAGCCCATCACCAAGACTGTCCTTGGAGGGAATTTAACATTGGAAAGCGCCTCTCCACCCATCTCAGCCCCATAGACCCAGAAGCCATTTTTTTGGAGCAATTCAAGTTCTCTAACTAGATTGACAGCTGAGGCAGTAGGAACGTACTGAGCCGCCCCACTGGAGATCCGCTGCACAGCTTGGTTGAGTTGGGCACTGCGGCGCTGTGGGATAATAACAAGGTCAACTGAGAATTGGTCAGCGCTCCGTAATATTGCCCCCAGGTTGTTAACATCGGTAATCCCGTCTAAAGCTAAGACGAGAGCCCCCTCTCCCTCTTTAAGTCCCCTTATAAAGTCGCTTACAGAGAAAGACTCACTCCGTTGGTCCGGGGTTGTAATAATCAGTAGCGCCCCTTTGTGGGGAGCTCCTTCAGAGAGGCGTTCAATCTCATTTTTATCAACTTTTCGAATTGTCACTCCCCTCTTTTGGCGAGCGAGGGTTTCAAGTTGTTCATTGCGCCGCTCAATAGCTGGACAGAGGTAGAGGACCCCCCTGTCGATACTTTTGAGGGATTCACTGATGGCATGGAAGCCAACTATCTTCTGTTGCATAGTACCCCTAATCGTCGAATGGGATGGGGGTGGGTCGTTTGTTCTCTCCCAAAGCTTTAGCTAGCTCCCCCATAATCTTCTTAGCTTCACGACTTAGCTTACGGGGAGTTTCTACAACGATCTTGATATAGTGATCACCCCGCTGGTCAAGCGCCCCCCTAAGCTTGGGAACACCTTTATTGCGAAGACGTAACACCTTCCCATTTTGAGTCCCACTGGGGATTGTCACTTTAACTAAGACATCGTCGATGGTCATCACCTCAATCTCTCCCCCAAGGGCTGCTTGGGTAATTGAGAGGGGGATTTGGGTGTAGAGGTCGTGCCCTGAGCGCTCAAAGTAGGCGTGGGGTCGCACATTGACGTAGACAAAGAGGTCTCCAGGAGGCCCTCCATTAGCGCCCGCATCACCCATTCCCGAAATTGAGACACGGTTTCCAGTATCGACACCCGCCGGGATAGTCACTTTAAGTTTCTGCTGTTTACGCATTAGACCAGTTCCGTGACACTCTGGACACGGATTTTCCATAACGTGCCCTTCACCACCACAGGTTGGACAGGTTTGAGCAATTGAGAAGAAGCCTGAGTTGTGACGCACTTGCCCTGCCCCATTACAGGTGGGACAAAGTTTCTTGCCAGCCCCCTCTTTCCCCCCACTCCCTTTACAAGTTGAGCAGTGGACTTGGTGGCTATAAGAGATATCGACTTTAGTTCCAAAGATCGCCTCTTTGAAATCAATCTCCACATCGTAGCGGAGCGATGCCCCTACGGCAGGACCGCGTGAGCGTTGAGTAGTGCGCCCGCCCCCTCCAAAGAAGGAGCCAAAGATATCGCCGAGGCCTCCCCCAAAGAGGTCGCTAAAGTCGCGGTAGACGTTGGAGAAGTCTTGCGGTCCACCAGAATCAACACCAGCAAACCCAAACTGGTCGTAGGCTTGGCGCTTTTGAGCATCACTTAAAATTTCGTACGCTTCACTCGCCTCTTTAAAGCGCTCCTCAGCGGCTTTATCACCCTGATTCTTGTCAGGGTGATTCTCTATAGCGAGTTTACGATAAGCTTTTTTAATCTCATCTTGGGTAGCCCCCTTAGGGACCCCCAAGACTTCATAATAGTCCCGTTTAGCCACGCTGGTTCACTTCCTTCTTAATCGACAACTTCGTAGTCTGCATCCTCAACATTATCATTAGAGTCGTCATTAGGGGAAGTCTCTTCTCCTTCAGGGGCCTGTTGTGCAGCAGTCGCTTTGTACATCTCTTCAGCTAATTTGTAAGCAGCTTGCTGTAAAGCCTCAGTTTTTGCTTTTATCTCATCGACGGAACCGCTATCCATGACCCCCTTAAGGTCACGCATTGCCTGTTCAATCTTTGCCTTCTCTTCTTCGGAGATTTTATCACCATGGTCTTTAAGCGATTTCTCGGTTGAGTAGTAGAGGCTATCGGCTTCGTTACGCACTTCAACCTTCTCCCTCTCCCGTTTATCCTCTTCGGCATGGAGCTCGGCATCTTTAACCATCTTGTCGATATCGGCTTCAGAAAGGCCTGAAGAGCTCTCAATCCTGATCTTCTGTTCTTTACCGGTCCCTAGGTCTTTGGCACTGACGTGGACAATTCCGTTGGCATCGATGTCGAAGGTAACCTCAATTTGGGGCACCCCACGTGGAGCTGGGGGAATACCGATAAGGTCGAAGTTGCCCAAAGTTCTGTTTTGGCTTGCCATCTCCCGCTCCCCTTGAAGAACGTGAATCGAGACAGCTGTCTGCCCATCGGCAGCCGTTGAGAAGATTTGACTCTTCCTGGTGGGGATAGTGGTGTTACGCTCAATCAGCTTGGTAGCAATTCCACCGAGAGTCTCAATACCGAGTGAGAGGGGGGTAACGTCGAGTAAGAGGACATCTTTGACATCTCCACCTAAGATACCACCCTGAATGGCAGCACCCATGGCCACCACTTCGTCGGGGTTAACTCCCTTGTGGGGTTCTTTCTGGAAGATCTCTTTGACAATGGCCTGAACAGCAGGCATCCTCGTCGACCCACCCACTAAGATTACCTCGTCGATATCTTGGGGAGATAAGCCGGCATCTTTAAGGGCGTTGAGACATGGCTTACGGCTCCGCTCTACTAAATCACTCACCATCTGCTCAAAGCGGGCTCTTGAGAGGTCCATCATAAGGTGTTTGGGCCCCGAAGCATCCGCTGTGATATAAGGGAGGTTGATTGAGGTATCTTTGGTACTTGAGAGCTCAACCTTCGCCTTCTCTGCGGCCTCTTTAAGGCGTTGAACGGCCATCTTATCTTTAGAGAGGTCAATTCCGGTCTCTTTTTTGAAGCTGTCGACCAACCAGTCGATAATGCGCTGGTCAAAGTCATCTCCACCAAGGTGGGTATCACCATTAGTCGATTTTACCTCAAAGACTCCATCTCCCAACTCTAAGATTGAGATATCAAATGTACCTCCCCCTAGGTCGTAGACGGCAATCTTCTCCTCTTTGCTAGCATCTTTACCCAACCCATAAGCTAAAGCAGCAGCGGTTGGCTCGTTGACAATACGCTTAACGTCGAGTCCGGCAATCCTACCGGCATCTTTGGTTGCTTGCCTTTGAGAGTCGTTAAAGTAGGCTGGTACTGTGATAACCGCCTCACTGACACTCTCTCCAAGGTAGTCTTCAGCTGTCTTCTTCATCTTTTGCAAAATAGCTGCAGAGATCTCCTGAGGGGAGTAGTCTTTGCCACGGATGGAGACTCTAATCTCATCAGAGGGCCCTGAGGTTATTTTATAGGGGACCTTTGAAACCTCTCCAGGTATTTCACCAAATCTACGCCCAACAAACCTTTTTATAGAACTGACCGTATTCTCTGCGTTGGTCACAATCTGGTTCTTGGCCGGTTGACCCACCAGACGCTCCCCTTTAGCGGTAAATCCAACAATGGAGGGGGTGGTTCTCTGCCCCTCTAGGTTTTGGATAACTACGGGGTCGCCGTTTTCCATCACAGAAACACACGAGTTCGTTGTTCCTAAGTCTATTCCAATTATTCTACCCATTTCTATTTTCTCCTTAAAATCTACACAAATTATCTATTAATATTTCATCAAGCAACATCTTAGAGAGGTTTTCCGACCTTAACCTTAGCTGTCCTTAAGACTCTATCATGAAGATAATAACCCTTTTGTAATTCGGCAAGAACAGTCTCTGTCGAATACTGCTCCCCCTCCTCCATCAACATCGCTTCGTGTTCATGGGGGGAGAACTCTCCACCAACAATCCCATCCATCCTCTTAAGGCCCCAGTTACGCTCTAAAAGGTCGAGGAGTTGCTTTTGTATCAGCTTAACCCCTTCTCCATACGCCTTAACATCGTCCCCCTCTTCTCCAGCCACAATCGCCCGATCAAGGTCGTCTAAGATTGGTATTAAGTCGTTAAGTAAGTTCTCATTGGCGAATTGGACAGCGCTCTCTTTCTCTCTGACAAGGCGTTTACGGTAGTTGTCTAAATCGGCAACCTTGCGCAGGTACTCCTCTTGGCTCTTAGCCAACTCCTCTTTAAGACGCTTAACCTCATCTTCCAACTCTTCAACACACGGGGTCACACTTGTCTCTTCGACCTCTTCTTCAATTTTCTCTAAACACTCTTTCTTATCCATAACTAATCCATATCTCTTAATAATCTACCTTCGAACTTGAGGTTTTTGTTTTCACTATTATTGGTAACAACCTTAACAAACATACTCAAAGGTAAAAGTAACCGTCAAGTGTTTAACAACTTCAACACCTTTAAATGGGTAGATTAGGGACAATTCAATCCAATTTAGGGTTACCCCATCAATCTAAATCTAAGACAATCTCCTCTTCATCCTCTTCGAGGCTGTACTCTTCACCAGCTTTTATAATCTCATCCTCTTCGTCTAAGTAGTCCTCTTCTGGTTCAACTAGCTCCTCATCGTATTCTTCCAACAACTCTTCTTCTAATTGGAGCACTTCATCTTCACAAAGCTCATCATCAAGTAATTGGGACTCTTCTAGTTCAGCTAGCTCCTCTTCTTCCTCAAAAGTCTCATCATCTTCTTCAAATAACTCCTCTTCTAATTGAGACTCTTCATCTTCCTCTTCAAATTCAGCTAGCTCCTCTTCATCTTCATAAAGCTCATCGTCATCATCAAGTAATTGGGACTCTTCATCTAGCCAGTACTCTTCTAGTTCAGCTAGCCCCTCTTCTTCCTCAAAAGTCTCATCATCTTCTTCAAATAACTCTTCTTCTAATTTAGACTCTTCATCTTCCTCTTCAAATTCAGCTAGCTCCTCTTCATCTTCATAAAGCTCATCATCTTCATCAAACAGCTCTTCTTCTAGCTGGAAATCATCATCTTCGTCGAAGGGGAGATCGATGGTTGCATCATCTTCATCTTCATCTTCTTCCTCTTCAAAGAACTCCTCTTCGGGTGGAGGTGGAGTATCCCCTATCTCATCTATTTGGGCCTTTCTCAGGAGCTCTCTTTGCTCCTCTTCCTCTTTGAGACGCTCCCTTTCAGCTAAGGCTAGGTCGAGTTCATCTTTGACACTCTCAACCTGCCCTTCCAACTCTTTCAGCTCTTCTTCTTTGGATGAGAGCTTAGATGAGCTGGTGACAATATTCTCTTCTAGCTGATTTAATTCAGTATGAAGGGCCTCCACTAAAAGCTGAAGTCGTGAGCGCTCAGCATCAATTTGAGCTATATTCTGGTCCCCCTCTTCGATTGAGAGCTTAGTTGTATTAACCTGTTGGCTCAGTTGATCGAGGGTAGCAACTGAAGCGTGAGAGAGCTCTTGGGTAGTCTCTTGGAGAAGCTTACTCCGCTCTAGCAATTCCCGCATATAGGCTTGAACGTTACTAATAATGGCTTGGAACGTAGCATGAGCTTGGTTTAATGGGGCTTCAATCTGTTCTTCGGCCTTTATTCTAGCCCGTATGAGGGCTTCTCCAACCCCTTGCTCTAGCCGTCTATTGTGCTCTTCAACACTTTTCTCAACAGAAGTTGAGATCTCTTTGAGGAGGTTGTCAATCTCGCCTCTTTGAACTTCTAGCTGTTCTACTAACTCTTCGTTCGCCTTAATCTCTACGAGCCCCTCTTTGATTGAGGCAATGCGTTGCTCGGCTTTAGTGGTGAGGGTGGCTAACTCTTGCAGCACTTCGCGGTAGTAGATGAAGGTGCTTTGTAGCTCTCCCAAATCTTCGTGGTGAACTAGAAGCTGCTCTCTCTCCCCATGGATCTGTTCAAAGAGTTGGCTAATCTCCCCTTTATCATTTTGTAGTCGTGTTTCGATTACCCCTAATACCTCATGGAACCTCTCTTCTGCCTCTTTAATCTCCCCCATGTATTGGTTCACATATTTGCGCATCACATCGAGGCGTCGCTCACGACGGTCGGCACTACGGATGGTAAAGATAACAATTAGGGTTATTATAAACAGAACTATTGGGAGTAAAATTGAAATTATCTCCATTAGAGCTCCTCCCCCTTTAAGAAATGGTTTACAAACTCTCTTTTAAACTCATTATAGTCGCTAAAAGTGAAGGTCGCACCCCCCTTTTTCCCCAACCTTTTAGGGGTTAAAAGGGCGGTAGACATCCCCACTGCTTTGGCCCCCACAATATCTTTGGAGTAGCTGTCCCCCACATAGAGGAGGGCAGAGGGGTCCACCTCTAAGGCTCTGCTCAAATCTAAGAAGGGTTTGGGGTGGGGTTTAAGATAACCACTCTCTTCAGAGCAGAGGGCAAAGTCGACCAGGTCATCTAGGGCGAGGGTAGCTAGTTTTGCTTCAATTGGGAAGTCTGAAAGAACGGCTACCTTAAGCCCTAAGCTCTTCAACCACTCAAAGGTCTCCCGCACCTGGGGGTAAACCCTAATCTTGGTAAAGGTGGTACGCCATTTAGCATAGAACTGCTTCTCTATCTTCTCTGGAGGAGCGCCTAGTAAGGCTGCTTGCTTTTCCTGAAACTCCTCTCGATTGTGGGCATCTAGGGGGTAGCGACGCACACTTCTCCTAAACTTATGGTATTTAAGGGCTAAAAGGGGTGAGGGAAAAAGAGAGGAGGTGAGGTGGAGCGTGGTTTGCCATTTGGGGTAGAGGGTTCCATCGATATCGAAACAGACTGCTTCTAACTTCATTAAAGCTATTTTCCCCCTTCTCGGCGGCGCTCTTTTAGGTCAATCTCAATCGGTATTTCAGCAAATCCTAAATCGCGTCGAATGCAATTCTTTATATACTGTAAATAGCCTTGGGGGAAATCGCGCCTTCGGTTGACAAATAAAAGGAACCTGACCGGTTTGGTACTAATTTGGGTCCCATAGTAGATCTTAAAGTGGCTATTACTCCCCCTTGGAATCTGGTAGGCTTCGATCCACCTTTGAAGATGATTATTTAAAGTTGAGGTGTCGATACGTCGATTGAGCATCGCATGGAGCTCTCCCACCTTATCGAGGACCTTGGAGACCCCCTCCCCTTCGAGGGCGCTGATGGGAATCATTGGGGCAAACGAGAGGATGGGGAAGAGGAAACGGGAGCGGTCCTTTATTGCCTCAAGCTCGTTGGCCATCCCAGAAAGGAGGTCGCTCTTGTTCAATACCAAGATTACCCCCTTGCCTTGGCGCACAATGAGTTGGGCAATCTTCTTATCTTGGTCCACCAGACCGGTGGTAATATCGATCACAAGGAGGATTATATCGGCCTCATCGATACTCTTTATAGCGCGGTTAACCGAGTAGTACTCAACATCTTCATCAACCTTGCTCTTGCGTCTAATACCCGCTGTGTCTAAAACTGAGTATTCAACCCCTTTGTAGCTAAAGTCCCCCACTGTCACATCGCGGGTTGTCCCGGGGATGTCACTAACGAGGGAGGTGTTCTCCCCTGTCAAGTAGTTAGTTAAAGTCGATTTTCCGGTATTGGGTTTACCTAAGATAGCAATCTTAACCCTCTCTATTTCACTGGGGACCTCATCGAGGGGCTCTAGGTTGAGCATCTCTAAGATGTGCTCCTCTAAGAGGTCAATCCCTAAGCCGTGGGCTGATGAGAGGCCAATCACGCGGGGAAAGCCGTAGCTGTAGTAGTTCCATACTAGGTGGTCACGGTGGTGGTCATCGACTTTATTAACAGCTAAGATCACCTTATCACTATACCGTCTAATGCGCTCAACTAATACCTCGTCTTCACCTGTCACCTCGGTACAATCCATCAAGAGGATAATAACATCGGCCACCTCAAGGAGAGAGAGGCTCTTCTCGGAGACAAGGGAGTCGAGCCCCTCCTGCTCCAATTTAATCCCTCCGCTGTCGATTAAGAGGAGAGGATTGTTCTCCAAGAGCCACCGCTCGGGAAGAAGGTCACGGGTAACCCCAGGGGTGGGGTCAGTTATTGAGCGACGCTTCCTAATGAGGCGGTTAAAGAGGGTCGATTTTCCAACATTTGGTCTGCCAACAATTGCAACTACAGGGAGTCCCAAGTCACGCAGTGAAGAAGTCTCCGAATCTATCATACATCCACTCCCTTAAATAGCGATTAATATTGAGGTATGAGTCCATCGCCATCACTTTCTCAAGCAACTCTTTGGCCTCACGCTGAGCAACACTTCGAATAATATGTTTTATTTTTAAAATATTGTGGGGCGACATGCTCAACTCACCAATCCCCATCCCTAGTAAAATTAGGACAGCTAATGGGTCTGAGGCCATCTCACCACACATGGCCACCGGCACTCCCCCATTACCCCCCTTCTCAACTACCATCTGAATTAGTCTTAATACCCCGGGGTGGAAGGGTTGGTAGAGGTAGGCAATCTTCTCATTACCCCGGTCAACAGCAATTGTGTATTGAATTAGGTCGTTGGTTCCAATCGAGAAGAAGTCGCTTTTAGGGGCTAAGATATCGGCTGTTAAAGCAGCTGAGGGGACCTCTATCATAATCCCCACCTCAACCTCTTCATCGAAGGGGAGGTTGTTGCTCCTCAGCTCCTCTTTAACCTGCTCCAAGATTGTTAAGCTACTCTCGAGCTCTTCTACTCCACTAATCATCGGAAACATAATTTTCAACTTTCCGTAGTTTGAAGCGCGTAGCATAGCCCGCAACTGGGTCCTAAAGATATCTTTCCTAGCAAGGGTGAAACGGATTGCTCGCCACCCTAAGATGGGGTTCTCCTCTCCAAGACCCGCCATTCCGGGGATTATTTTATCACCACCAACATCGATGGTCCTAATGGTGACCGGTCTTTCTGCTCCTAACTTCTCAAGTACCTCTTTATAGGCGACAAACTGCTCCTCTTCATCAGCCCCTCCTGGTTTAAGGAAGAGGAATTCAGAGCGGAAGAGTCCCACCCCTTCAGCTCCACTTTGGAGCACTAGAGGCACCTCCTCTACCCGCTCAATATTGGCCTTGAGGGCCACCTTAAAGCCGTCAGGAGTTATTGATTCTAGATCGACAATCTCTCTGAGCTGCCTCTCATGCTCCATCCACCGCTCGTGGCGCTCCATCATCTTATTTAAGGAGATGACACTGGGTCTCACCGCCACCTCTCCCAAATTGCCATCAACAATAACTTGATCGTTACTCCTCACCTTCTCAGTGATGTTTCCTAGAGCAACGACAGTCGGAATCTGCAATGCTTGGGCTAAAATAGCGACGTGGCTCGTTTTACCACCCCCATTGAGGGCTATAGCCTTAATAAATTTATGGTTTAGAGAGAGAATTTGAGAGGGAAGGAGGGTATCACCAACTAAGACAACCTCTTCGTTTATCATCGAGAGGTCGCTGTGGCTTTGCCCCATCAGCTCTTTAATCAGATGCACCTTTATATCGTTGAAGTCGACACTCCTCTCCCTTAGGAGGGGGTCACCTCCCTGTTCAACAGCCTCAATAACTGAGTTTAAGACCCGCTCAACCGCCCACTCAGCACATAGACGATCTGTCGTAATAAAGTTTTCTACTGCTTTGGTAAACTCGGGGTCATGCAACATTAAGAGGTGGGTCTCAACAATCTTTTCAGAGTTATCGACGGGGGTCGCTTCAGCCATCTGGGCAATCTCAGTGGCAACAGAGGCAAGAGCTCTTTTGAAACGCTCAACCTCATGGGGCACCTCCCGCTCCTCAATCTTAACGTGAGGAGTGACGAGACGCTCGTGAACATAGAGGAAAGCTTTACCTAAACCTACCCCAGGGGAGGCAGCGATACCCTGCATAACTCTCATACATGGCGTATCATACAGCGGTTTCATTCATGATGTAAATAGATGCGATGTGGTGTATGCTAAAGCTATGCGACGCTGGTGGCCCCTCTACCTTACTTTTGCCCTCATCATCATTTTGGTGCTAGCCACCTTAATTGCCCTCCCTAGGATTAGGAGGGCCTTCGATGAGGCCGATGTTATTCCCATGGTGAAGAATTACCTTAGTCAGCAGCAAGAGGGGTCTAAAGGAAGCCAGGCAATGGCTGAAGTTGCCTTTCCCCTCCCCTCGAGTACCTACCGCCTCTACTCCCTCCCCATTGAGGGACGTCTCCCCTACCACGAAACCATTGAACGCCTCTTAGAGGGGCCCCCCTACGTGGCCCTTAAGGATGGGGCTGTCACCTACATCCCCCCTAAAACTACCCTCTTAGGGCTCACCGTTAGGGGTAAGATTGCCTTTGTCGACCTCTCGAAGGAGTTTCTCATCCCCACTGCCTGGGAGGAGGGGTACACCCTTAGACGGGAGCAGATAGAGCGGAGCCTCGCCCCTTTACAAATCGAGAGGGTAAATATTTTAGTTGAATCAAAGCTTTTAGATTAACTGGTTGAGTAGCTCTAGAAACTCTCTCTTATCGAGCCCAGAGCCTAGAGTTAAGAGGGCCAAAAACTCCCGGTTTCCTTTACGCCCTGCAATGGGTGACTCTGTAAACTCATTGAGGGCAATCCCCACCTCCCTTAAAGCGCTATAAACACCCACGAGGGTCTCAAAGAGGAGCTTTTGGTCCTCGACCACCCCGGTAAAGGTCTCTTCCCCTTTGGGAACTTCAAACTGAGGTTTAATTAGGGCTATTAGCCACCCCTCTTTAGTTAAGTTTAAGATGTGTTTGGCTGAGGTAGTAATTGAGCGAAATGAGAGGTCAGCTACTGCCCCGTCTGGTTGGGGCTCTAAGTGCTCTACCCCCATAATATTTTGCCTCTCATGGACAACGACCCTTTTATCTATTCTTAGGGAGTAGTCGAGGAGGTTGTACCCCACATCGACGGCATGGACCAGTGAGGCTCCATGCTGTAAGAGGCAGTCGGTGAAGCCCCCACTAGAGGAGCCGGCATCGACAACAACTCTCCCCTCAACGCTGAGGGACCAACTTTGAAGCGCCTTCTCCAGTTTATAACCACCCCGTGAGACGTAGCGCTTAGTGACAATCTCAACTTCACTCTCTGCGTTGTAGAGGGTGTCTAGGGTGGTGACAGTCTCTCCATCTATCTTCAGTTGGCGACACGCCACAAGGGCTTCAACCTCTACCTTCGAGTAGTTGGGGTATTTACCCTTTAACAATTGTAGCAGTGTCACCTTTGCCATAGGCTCCCTTTTAGCCAAACTGTCGACTAATCGACTCAATTGAGAGGGCTTTGCCACTATCGCTTTCAATTTTACAGAGGACCCCTTGGAGATAGGTGGGTCCATCAAAGACCTCATTCTTTAGGGGAAGTTGGGTCAGTTGTCGCTCAATCGAGATTGATGGCAGCGATCCAATCACCCCTCCGATTGAGCCACACATCCCTAGGTCGGTAATATAGGCAGTTCCATGGGGGAGAATCTGTTCATCAGCTGTTTGCACATGGGTGTGGGTCCCCACCACAACCGAGACCTTTCCATCGAGGTGGAAGGCTAACGCCTCCTTCTCTTGGGGGAGTTCCGCGTGGAAGTCAACCAAGATGATGGGGGTCTCCTTTCTCAACTGGTCAACGATTGCTTTACCACCTCTGAAAGGGCAATCGATGGGGGGCATTTGGTAGCGTCCTTGGAGGTTAACTACCGCCACTTTGTACCCCCCCTTCTCAACAACGACCCAGCCCCTACCGGGGACGTTAGGGGGGTAGTTGGCGGGGCGGAGCATCTGTTTGTGCTCCTCAAAGAGCTCTTCAACGCCCTCTTGTTGCCAGATGTGGTTGCCACTGGTGACGACATCAACCCCTTGGGCAAAGAAGTGGCGGGCGATCTCTTTGGTAATCCCCAACCCTCCGGCAGCATTCTCTCCGTTGACCACCACAAAGTCGGCTCGACACTCTCTAATGAGTTGGTTTAATCCACTAAAAAGGGCTCTGCACCCGGGGTGTCCAATAACATCCCCGAGCATCAGAGCCGTAAATATGCGTCTCTTTGACATACTATCCTTATCTTAACGGGCGTACTCTACCACCCTCATCTCCCGAATTATGGTAACCTTAATTCGGCCTGGGTAGCGTAATTCAGCCTCAATTCGGCCTGCAATGTCTTTGGCAATCTCTTTGGCCCCTTCATCACTGACACTATCATTGTTGACCAAGATTCTCAACTCACGTCCGGCTTGGATGGCATAGGCCTTCTCAACTCCTTCAAAGCTCTCCGCAATCCCCTCTAAGCTCTCTAAACGCTTAATGTAGTTATCGAGGGTCTCACGACGTGCTCCGGGGCGTGCAGCAGAGATCGCATCGGCGATTTGGACTATCACCGACTCGACACACGAAGGTTCAATGTCGTTGTGGTGAGAGAGGATGGCGTTTATAACGCGGGGGTCTTCCCCTAAGCGCTTAGCCAGATCTGCCCCCAACTCTGCGTGGTTGGCATCCCCATCCGATTCAATCCCTTTACCAATGTCGTGCAGAAGACCTCCACGACGGGCAATATCGCGATCAGCGCCCACTTCACCAGCAATCATACCGGCGAGGGTGGCCACCTCTTTGGAGTGCGCCAACACATTTTGTCCATAGCTGGTTCTAAAGTGGAGTCTTCCAAGGGCCCTAATCATCTCTTGGCTGATGTTGTGGATTCCAAGGTCGAAGATTACCTTCTCCCCCTCCTCCATAATCACTTGCTCCATCTCTTTGGTAGCTTTGATTACAACCTCTTCGATACGGGCCGGGTGGATACGTCCATCCTGGACCAGTCGCTCTAATGCGACACGGGCAATCTCTTTGCGTACCGGGTCAAAACACGAGATAACGACCGCTTCGGGGGTATCATCGATAATCACATCGACCCCGGTAAGGGTCTCTAGTGTCCTGATGTTACGCCCTTCACGCCCAATAATCCTCCCCTTCATCTCATCACCGGGGAGACTCACTGTTGTAACGGTCACATCGGAGGAGACCTCCGTTGCGAGGCGCTGAATTGAGGTGATGATGATATCACGAGCAATCTTGTCGGCACGTAGTTGTGCCTCTTGCTCGATCTTATTGATGATTACCTGAGCGTCGCGTTTGGCTTCATTTTGTAAAGCCTCTATGATTTGTTGCTTAGCCTCTTGTGAGCTCATTTTAGCAACACGTTCCAACTCGCTAGCCCAATACGCCTCTTGCGTGGCAATTTGAGCTTCACGTTCATCGGCTTCTTTCTCTTTGTCTTCTAGTTCTCCCTTCTGGAGATCCAATTCTGCTTGTTTTCGTTCTAAATTCTCTTCCTTCTTTAACAGTCTCTGTTCTGTTCTCTGAAGTTCTCCTCGGCGTTCTCTTGCCTCACGTTCTTGTTCTTGCTGTTCCCTTAATAATCGGTCTTTAGTTTCGATTATAAGTTCTTTACTTTTAGTCTCTGCTTCCTTTATCGCTTCCTGACTCAACCGAACAGCTTTCTGTTCGATTGATGTAAGCTTGAACTTTGCATAAATCCAACGAAATAGCCAACCTAGAATTATACTAACTAGACAAAGAGGGATAAATAAAAATAGACTCATAACACTTCCCCCATTGTATTGAACCAATAATAAGCAGGGACTTAACGCTTGTCAAGCCGATAAGGATTATTTGAGTAAATCACACTATTATAATATTTCATTATGATGAACAAAAGATAAGACCGTCACTCTCAGGTGACGGCCTCTCTAATAGGGTCTATTGAGGGGTGAGTTATTCCTCACTCTTCTCCTCTTTCTCTACTTTCTTAGTCTCAACCTTTTTAATCTCTTTCTTTGCTGAAGCTTTTTTCTTGGGCTTTTCGGTCTTTACAACCAGCTCAAGGATTGCCATCTCAGCAGCATCCCCTTGGCGACGCCCCGTCTTAATGATGCGGGTATAACCGCCATTACGATCGGCGTAGAGGGGGGCTATGTCGGTGAACAACTTGGCTAGGACAGCTTTGTCGTTGATGTCACGAGCAATCATCCTCCGGTTGTGGACCGAATCAACTTTTGCTCGAGTAATCATCTTTTCAGCCATGCGTTGAACTTCTTTAGCTTTAGCCTTAGTTGTTTCAATCCTCTCATATCTAAAAAGCGAAGTTACCAATCCGCGTTTAAGCGCTTTCCTTTGGCCGGAACGTCGGCTCAATGCATTAAAACCATGCCTATGTCTCATTCTCTTCTTCCTTGTTATTACCTGACATTCTTATCGAGTTTTTCAAAACATTGTAATCGGTCATCCCGAGAGTCAGATTCCACTCGTTGAGCTTATCTTTAATCTCTTGGAGCGACTTCTTTCCAAAGTTTCTTGTTTTGGCTATCTCCTCTTCGCTCTTGCGAATCAGATCACCAATCGTCTTAATATTGGCATTCTTGAGGCAGTTACTTGAACGGACAGTAAGCTCGAGCTCTTCAACTGAGGTGTTGAGAACCTTCTTGAGCTGCTCCTCTTCTTCGTCAACTTCATCGCCACTGTCGATGAGACTTTCGTCGAAGTTGATGAAAATTGAGAAGTGGTCTTTGGCAATTTTAGCCGCCTCAGCCAATGCGTTCTCTGGAGAGATAGTGCCATCAGTGTAGACATCGAGAATAAGTTTATCGTAATCGCTACGTTGACCAACACGCGTTGGTTCAATCTCAAACTTAACCCTCTTAACGGGGGAGAAGCTGGCGTCGAGAGGGATAGTTCCAATCTCTTCGATATACTTCTCGTTCACCTCGGCAGGGACGTAACCACGAGCTAGGTCAATTTGTACCTCTAGCTCAATGTTGGCCTCCTCCATCATGGTGAAGAGGACTAACTCTTTGTTGATAATCTCAACGTTATTCTTCTCTAAACCGGCGGCTATGAAGGTGCCTGGTCCCTTACACTCAACAGAGATGAGGGTCGACTCGACATCTTCGGGCATCTTAATCTTTAGCTTCTTAATATTAGCAACAATGTCAGGGACATCCTCTACAACTCCCGGAAGTGATTCATATTCACTCGAAAGTAGATGGGGAATCCCCTCTTCATTAATCGTTGTTATCCTGATAGCAGTTACAGCGTAGCCTTGGATGGATGAGAGGAGAATTCTGCGCAAAGTATTTCCGATAGTTGTCCCAAAACCACGTTCAAACGGATAAGCTACAAACCTACCGGAACTGGGTTCAACTAGGGTGTGTTCAAAGGTAACCCCTTTCGGTCTTTTAAATCCTTTCAACAGATTTTTACGTGCCATGTTTACTCCTTAACGAGAATAGAGCTCAACTATTAGTTGCTCTTTGATATCGGCGACTTCAGTCACATCCGATCTTCTAGGAGCAGCTAAAAACTTCCCTTTCATATTATCGACATCGAGGGAGAGCCAGGGGTTAACACCCGACTTTGAGAACTCTTTTAAATTTTCCTTAATGATAAGCATCTTCAGACCGCTGGGGCCAATAGCCACTTCATCACCCGCTTTGAGGCGATAGGAGGGGATATTAATCCGCTTTCCGTTGACAAAAACGTGACCATGGTTCACCAACTGAGCTGCTTGAGAGCGGCTGGAGGCGAAATGGAGCCTGAAGACGACGTTATCGAGACGTTGCTCCAAGAGGGTAATCAAGTTTTCACCAGTCTTCCCAGGAATTCGGGCAGCTTCGTTAAAGGTGAGCTTGAACTGCTTCTCGAGCATTCCATAAATCCTCTTCAGCTTCTGCTTCTCCCTGAGTTGAAGACCGTAGTCGGTCATCTTCCGTGAACGGGCACGGGGATCTTTGCCGGGGGAACTGATGTTTTTCCTGTCGACTGAGAGGGGACACTTAGCGGTGTTACAGCGCTCCCCTTTGAGGAATAACTTTGTCTTCTCGGTACGGCAGTACCTACATTTTGGTCCAGTATATCTAGCCATTTCTCATCTACTCCTTATTAGACTCTTCTGGTCTTGCGGGGACGGCAACCATTGTGAGGAATGGGAGTGACGTCTCGAATACTCTTAACTTGAAGTCCTAAGCCCCCCAATGTCCTAATGGCCGACTCACGACCTACTCCGGGCCCCTTAACATAGACGTGCACCTCGCGAAGGCCAAAATCGAGTGCCTTCTTGGCAGCGGTTTCGGCGGCAGTCTGGGCCGCATAGGGGGTCGACTTCTTCGCCCCTCTAAAACCTAATCCTCCGGCACTTGCCCAGGAGAGTGCATTGCCGTTCAAATCGGTAATAGTAACAATAGTGTTATTGAACGTAGCCTGGATGTAGACATTACCTTCGTAAACTGTTTTCTTGACTCTGCGTTTTGCTTTAGCCACTTCAAATCTCCTTACTTCTTCTTACCGGCTACGGTCTTTTTTCTACCCTTACGGGTTCTGGCATTGGTCTTAGTCCTTTGCCCACGAACAGGAAGCCCTTTTCTGTGACGTAGTCCACGGTTACACCCAATATCCATGAGACGCTTGATGTTGAGTGCCACTTCAGTTCTCAGGCGCCCTTCAACTTTGTACTCATTCTCAATCAGTTTACGTAACTCGTTTACCTCTTCCGCTGAAAGGTTGTTCATCTTCTCATCGGGGTTGATGTTGCTCTTCTCGCAAATCTCGAGGGCAGAAGTTCTACCAATTCCGTAGATATAAGTTAATGAAATCTTTACCGCTTTATTTGGTAAATCAATACCAGCAATTCTCGCCATTAACTGGCCTCCTCTATTTCTGTCTCTGCTTGTGTTTGGGGTTCTCGCAAATTACACGAACAACTCCAGACCGTCTAATCACCTTGCACTTATCGCACATCGGTTTGACACTCGCTCTAACTTTCATTTCAACTATCTCCTATAAATTCCTAGCTTTAATCTTACTGCGACTAGTGAGCCCTTCGTGGTGGTGCATCTTCATAATTCCCTCAATCTGGTTCACCATGTCGAGGTCAACCCCAACCATGATGATCAAACTGGTTCCACCGAGGAGCATAGCTACCGAGGCGGGGAAGTTGAATAACTTCTGCACAATGGTGGGAATTAGCGCAATGAAGGCTAAGAATAACGAACCAGGGAGGACAATCCGATTTAAAACTTTGGAGAGGTACTCTTCAAGTTTCTCGGTTCTCACCCCAGGTACTGATCCACCATTCTCTCTGATTTGCTTGGCAATCTCAATCGGATTCAAGCTCACTTGCGTATAGAAAAAAGCAAACGCTATAATCAGCACGGTGTAGATAATTAGATAGGGGGCACCCTGCGGATTTAGCCATCTGGCAACCGCTTGTAGCCAGCGCACTTGGGGTCCCAAAGAAGAGGCAATCTGCAATGGGAACGAAAGGAGCGCTGACGCAAATATAACAGGAATAACTCCTGAGGGGTTGATTTTAAAGGGGATGTAGGTGTTTTGTGAACCATACATCTTCCTGCCAACAACCCGTTTAGCGTATTGAACTGGAATTTTACGTTGTCCCCGTTGTTCGTAGACAACTAGGGCAACGACCAGAACAAACATCGCAAATACTATCAAAACAACAATTGGGTTTAATGCCCCAGACTGGACACTCTTCCAGAGGGTCACAAAAGCGCTGGGGATTCTAGCCACAATACCGGCAAAAATGAGGAGTGAGATGCCGTTCCCGATTCCCCTCTCGGTGATTTGGTCGCCCAACCAGACGAGGAACATGGTACCTGTGGTTACCGTCATCATCGCAATGAGGGTAAACGGAAGGAGACTCATGGTCAAAACATCGGGGATGCTCTTAGCATAGACCGTCACTACATACGACTGGATTAGACAAACCAAGATGGTCCCTAATCGAGTGTACTGTTGCATCTTTTTCCTTCCGGCAGCATCTTCAGTCAACTTCTTCAAGCTGGGGATAACCAACATCAACAACTGTAAGATAATCTGAGTTGAGATGTAGGGCATTATTCCCAACATAAAGAGGGAGAAGTTTGAGAAGGCTCCACCAGCAAAGAAGTTTAAGTATTCGGTCAGCCCAATGGTAGTGGAGTTGCTTTGTGCCATGAAATAGAGTTTCAAGACTTCAGGGTCAATTCCAGGGATTGGGATGAAAGCCCCTAGTCGGAAGATCACTAAAAATATGCCGGTCCAGAGGATCCTCTTCCTAAGCTCTTCAATTTTAAACATGTTTACTAGGGTGTTAGACATTACGATCCTCTTCTATCTAATTTCGCCGCCTGCAGCTTCAATCTTTTTAACGGCGGCTGCAGAGATTTTGAGGCCTTCAAAGACCACCTTCTTGGTCAGCTCCCCATTGGCAAGAACTTTTGCCTGGCTCTCGACCCCTTTAACGAGCGATCTCTCCTTGAGAGTTGCTAATGAGACAACCTCTCCATCCTCAAATTTTTTAGAAACAGCATCCAAGGAGACAACTTCAAACTCCTCTTTAAACGGGTAGTTGGAGAATCCACGACGGGCAATCCGACGATAGAGAGGCATTTGCCCCCCCTCGAAACCGGGTCTCACCCCACCACTAGTACGGGAGTTTTGTCCTTTATCACCACGGCCTGAGGTGCGCCCCTTTGAGCCAACACCACGACCTACAATCGTCTTCTTTTTATTAGCACCAACTGGTGCCTTAATTCGTCCCATTTTACAACTCCTCGACTTTAACCAGGTGGTTGACTACACGTACCATCCCAAGGATTTGCGGGGTAGCTTCGTGCTCAATCGAACTATTAATCTTCCCTAGTCCTAGGGCTTTGACAGTCTTCCGCTGTTTGGGGAGAGAGCCAATAACACTCCTGACTAGAGTAACCTTAACTTTCTTATTTTCACTCTTCTTCTTAGCTGCCATAGATTACCCCCACATCTCTTTGAGGGATTTGCCCCTCGACTTAGCTAACTCTTTGGCATCAAACAGGCTCTCTAAGGCAACGAAAGTTGCTTTAACGGTGTTGACAGCATTCTTTGAGCCGAGCGATTTGCTTAAGACGTCCTTGATTCCACAGGCATCCATAACGTGGCGCACTGAACCACCGGCGATTACTCCGGTACCAGGGACAGCTGGTCTAAGCAAGACGCTAGCTCCTTTGAAATTACCTAAAATCTCGTGGGGAATGGTGTCTTTAACCATTGGGATGGCAACCATCGACTCTTTGGCCTTGTCAACAGCCTTGCGAATCGCCTCGGTAATATCGTTAGCCTTACCGGTCCCGTAGCCAACTTTGCCGTTTTGATCACCAACGACAACTAGAGCTGAGAAGGAGAAACGTCGTCCACCCTTAACAACCTTGGAGACACGGTTAAGTTTGACCAACTTTTCAACTAATTCGTTCCCTTTATTTCTATCTGACCTATCCACCATATCCCCCTAGAATTTGACTCCGGCCTTTCTGGCACCTTCGGCAATACCCTTCACAACACCGTGGAAGAGGTATCCGTTACGGTCGAAAACAACACTATCGATCTGCTTTTCAAGGAGTCTTTTTCCAACAACCTCTCCAAGTTTGGTCGCATCTTCTACATTGTTCTTGAGGTCCCGCAACTCTTTCTCCATGCTGCTGGCCGAAACCAATGTGTGTCCGGCCCGGTCGTCAATCACCTGGACATACATCCTATGATTGCTCCGATAGACAGTCATTCTTGGTTTAGTCGCGGTTCCGAAGATACTCTTTCTAATATGAACCTTACGACGGGCTCGTCTCTTATTTCTTTTTAAAATCCTATTCATATCTTCAACCTACCTACTTGGCGCCGCCAGATTTTCCAACCTTACGTCTAATTATCTCATCCTCGTACTTAATCCCCTTCCCTTTGTAGGGCTCTGGGGGTCTCAAGGACCTTATCTCGGCGCTCAGATGTCCCACCCTCTCTTTGCTAATCCCCGAAATGAGGATTGAGCTGGGGGTTTCACAAACAATCTGGACGTCACTAGGGATCAGATACTCGATGGGGTTTGAGTAGCCGAGGTTGAGGATTAAGATATCGCCCTTAACCTCCACCCTATAGCCAACACCGTTGACTAAGAGCTTCTTCGAAAACCCTTTCGAAACTCCCTCCACCATATTACTAACCAGTTGTCTATAAAGTCCGTGGAAACTACGGCCGGCTTTGGTATCTTCTGTACGAGTAACCACCACCGTATTATCCTTCGAAACCTT
The DNA here is from genome assembly GCA_012838895.1 of Spirochaetales bacterium. GTDB lineage: Bacteria > Spirochaetota > Spirochaetia > Sphaerochaetales > Sphaerochaetaceae > DUOJ01. The sequence continues at coordinate 28,156 of DUOJ01000132.1, read as the reverse complement.
AATTTCGACTTCAGGACGATAATCTTGAACCAGTTTCCCTTTAGGTCCCTCGACAGAGACTACACCGTCTTTTACTTTGACGGAGACTCCTTCTGGAAGAACAATTGGCAACTTACCTATACGAGACATAGTTCACCACCTTACCAAATTGAACAGATCAGTTCACCACCGACCTTATTTTCGCGCGCCTTCTTCCCTGTGATAACACCGGAGGAGGTCGACACAACAACTACACCATACCCGTTGTAGACTCGGGGTAGATCGCGATAGCCCGAGTAGACACGCCTTCCGGGGGTCGAAATACGGGTTATTCCGTGGAGAACAGGGTTTTGGTCATCATCATATTTTAGGAAAATCCGAATGGAGTTAATCCCATTTTTGTTGACCACTTTCTTAAAATTCTTAATGTACCCTTCGTTCTTCAAAATTTTAACAATCTGAAGCTTTAGCTTCGATGTAGTAACTTCAACTTTTTCATGTTTCGCCATGCTAGCATTTCTGATTTTTGTCAGCATATCAGCAACAGGATCACTTATAGCCATGTTTCTCTCCTACCAGCTCGATTTGGTTACGCCAGGAATAAGTCCTTCACTGGCAAGTTTTCTAAAGCAAATCCTGCACATTTGGAACTTCCGCATGTAACCTCGAGGGCGTCCACATACTTTACAGCGATTTACTTTCCTAGTGCTGTATTTTGGTGTTCTATTCGCCTTAACAATCATCGATTTTTTTGCCATCTTCTCTCACCCTGCCTATTTCGCAAAAGGCATGCCGAGCTTCTTCAGCAAAGCATAACCTTCCTCATCGGTTTTGGCCGTTGTCACGATTGCGATATTCAAGCCACTGACGCGCTCAATTTTATCGTAATCAATCTCGGGAAAAATAATCTGCTCGGTGATTCCGAGAGAGTAGTTTCCATTTCCATCGAAAGCGTTAGGATTGACTCCCCTAAAGTCTTTAACTCTAGGCAGGGCAACCCCAATCAGCCGCTCTAGGAAAAACCACATATTGTCTCCGCGTAGGGTAACAAATGCACCAATTTCTTGACCTTGTCTAACCTTAAAGTTAGCAATAGATTTACGTGCTTTGGTTTTAACAACGTGTTGTCCAGTAATTAGCTCCAACTCTTTAATGGCAGATTCGAGCAATTTCTTGTTGACAATCGCTTCACCGACCCCAACGCTGACAGAGATCTTCTCGAGTGCAGGAATTTGCATCTTCGATGTGTAGTTGAACTCCTTGAAGAGTTCACCAGCAATCTCGTCTTGGTACTTCTTCTTTAAATTAGGTACAATCTTTTCCATTAGATCACTTCTCCGGTTTTCTTGGCATAACGAACTTTAATCCCTTTATCGTCATACTTGTAACCAATTCTGGTAGTATCACCACTCTTCAAAAGATAGGCTACGTTTGAAACATGGATTGGAGCCTCAATCTCTTTGATTCCACCTTGATCTTGCTCGGAGCGCTTACGCATGGTTTTCTTAACCAAGTTGACACCCTGAACAATGACGCGTTGTTTATCATGATCAATTTTCAAGATACGACCGGTTTTGCCTTTGTCCTTACCGACAACGATTTTGACGTTGTCATTTTTCTTCAGTCTCATCCTTCAACTCCTACAACACTTCCGGCGCTAGCGAAACAATTTTTACATACCCATCTTCTCGTAACTCACGAGCGACTGGCCCAAAAATACGTTTCCCGCGCGGGTTATTGTTGGCATCGATGACGACACATGCGTTGTCATCGAACCTGATATAGGTACCGTCAGGTCTTCGGTATTCTTTCTTAGTCCGCACTATAACTGCCCTTAGAACATCACCCTTTTTGATGGCGCCGTTGGGGAGTGCATCTTTTACCGCAACAACGATAATATCGCCAACTCCAGCACTAGTTCTGTGGGTTCCCCCCAAAACTTTTATGCACTGAACTCGTTTAGCACCACTATTGTCGGCTACATTTAAATATGACTGCATCTGTACCATGATGTTGCTCCTCGCTTATTTCGCCCTTTGGATAATCTGCTCTAAGCGCCAGGTCTTATCCTTGCTAATGGGGCGACACTCCACAACTCTGACTGTATCGCCAATGTTAGCCTCATTCCTTTCGTCATGTGCCTTAACCTTCTTGGTCTTAGCCACATACTTCTTATAAAGAGGGTGCAATCTTCTTTCAGAAATCGCTACAACAATGGTTTTATCCATCTTGTCGCTTACCACCAAACCGGTGAATCTTTTTTTATTAGTTTCCATTAGATGCAAACCTCACTTAATTAGATTTCGTACGTATGCCCAATGCATACTCGTGAATCAGGGTGTTTAGACGGGCAATATCGCGACGAGTAGTGCGAATTGCTAACGGATTCTCAACATGCCCCAACACCTTAGCCATTCGCAAGTTTAAGGCCTCTCGGCGAAGATCATCGCGCTTGGCTACTAGTTCTGCATAGGTCATCTCAGCGTATGAGTTTTTCATAACTTACTCCACTTCCCTTCTCATTATGAACTTCGTTTTAATGGGGAGCTTGGAAGCAGCAAGGCGCAAGGCCTCTCGAGCCAGGTCCTCTTGGACCCCTCCCATCTCAAACATTACAGTTCCAGTTTTTACTACAGCGACCCAACCTTCAGGGTTTCCTTTCCCCTTACCTTGACGGGTCTCAGCAGGTTTCTTCGTATAAGGCATGTGGGGGAAAATCCTAATCCACACCTTACCACCACGTTTAATGTGACGGGTCATCGCCACCCTGGCGGCCTCAATTTGACGGTTAGTAATCCACTTGGGCTCTTCAGCAACCAATCCATACTCACCAAAAGCGAGGAAGTTGCCTCGCGTGGCGACGCCATCGGTTTTACCCCGCTGTCTCTTTCTATATTTGACTCTCTTTGGACTCAGCATGATGTACTAACTCCTCGTCTCTGTCGACTCTAGCCTCTCCCTAGGAGATTTCTTCACTAGGAGACCTGCGTCGTCTTTTTTCGATTTCTCTAAAATCTCGCCGTTGTAGACCCAAACTTTTACCCCAATGATTCCAAAGGTGGTCTCAGCTTGAGCAAACCCGTAATCGATATCGCTACGGAGGGTGTGGAGGGGAATTCTCCCATCTCTCAACCACTCTGAACCGGCAATTTCTTTGCCGCCTAAGCGACCCGAAACCTTAATTTTAATCCCTTGAGCGCCAGCTTGCATCGCCTTAGTAATGGCCATCTTCATGGCACGACGGTGGCTAATACGCCCCGAAAGTTGGCGAGCAATGTTGGCAGCAACTAGTTGTGCATCGGCTTCAGGCTTTTTGATCTCTTTAATTTTGATCTGCACCTTCTTGTCGGTAATGGCTTGCAGTCTAGCACCTAGTTTCTCAACGTTGGCCCCCTTAGAACCGATGATGATTCCAGGACGGCTAGTAGAGATGGTCAAAGAGACCCTTTGCGGTTTGCGTACAATTTCAACATCGGAAATCTCAGCTCCCTGAACTTCAGGGCAACTAAGGAGAACTTTACGCAATTCCAAATCCTCATGGAGTGTCTCAGCATATTCTCGAGGATCAACATACCATTTAGATTTCCAAGTTTTATTGACTCCCAAACGAAGCCCGATTGGATTAACTTTCTGACCCATTACTTCTCCACCTTTTCATCTAGAACAACAGTGATGTGACACTGCCTCTTTAAGAGAATATCGCGACGTCCGTGTGAACGCGGCCAAACCCTCTTCAAACGGGGACCCTCATCAACATAGAGCTGGGCAATATAGAGTTGCTCTTCGTCGAGTCGCCTGTTTTGGCTCATGGCGTTGGCAGCTGCCGATTGGACCACCTTTTTAATCAGGTCAGCCCCTTTTTGCGGCATCGCATCTAAAATAGCTATTGCCTCGATATATGGTTTGCTTCTCACCAAGTTGGCCACGGGGCGCACCTTGATGGGGGAAACTTGCAAATATTTTGCACTAGCTTTAAAACCTTTCTTCACTTCCATCTTCAACACCTACTACCTTCTCGCCTTCTTATCTGAAGCGGCATGCCCACGGAAAATCCGCGTTGGAGCGAACTCACCAAGTTTATGTCCAACTAAGTTTTCAGTTACGAAAACAGGCACCCAAGTCTTCCCGTTGTAGACCGAAATAGTATGACCAACCATCTCCGGGATAATCGTTGAGGTGCGCGAGTATGTCTTAACCATCGGCTTTTGCCCCGCTTTGTTAGCATCCAAAATCCTCTTATAAAGTTTCTTCTCGATAAAAGGACCTTTTTTAATTGATCTAGCCACTTTCTCTTCTCCTAACCGCGCTTCTTAACAATGAAGTTACTCGAAGGCTTACTCTTCTTACGTGTCTTATGCCCCTTGGTAGGTTGCCCCCATGGGGTAACCGGGTGACGACCTGAAGAGGTCTTCCCCTCTCCACCACCGTGTGGGTGATCGATTGGGTTCATCGCTACACCACGCACCTTTGGACGACGACCGAGCCATCTCGACCGGCCTGCTTTACCCAAAGTAACGTTCATGTGGTCCTCATTCCCTAAGGATCCGAGGGTTGCGTAACACTCACCAAAAACCATGCGTGTCTCACCCGAGGGGAGACGAAGGGTCACGTAGTCCCCCTCTTTAGCCACAATAGTGGCTCCCGTTCCGGCGCTCCTTACCAGTTGTCCACCCTTACCGAGCTGCAACTCAACGTTGTGAATCGTTAAGCCCTGGGGGATACTTTTAAGAGGAAGTGCGTTACCAATTTCGAGAGGAGCTTCAGGGCCACTCATCACTTTGGCACCCACCTCAATCCCCTTGGGAGCTAAGATGTAGCGCTTCTCTCCATCGGCGTAGAAAATTAGGGCAATGTTAGCACTGCGGTTGGGGTCGTACTCGATTGTCTTAACAGTTCCGGGAATCCCAATCTTATCGCGTCTGAAGTCGATAATACGGTAGGCCCGTTTGTGACCGCCACCACGTCGTCTAACACTAATTCTCCCCTTGGTATCACGTCCACCATTCTTTGAGAGTTTAGTGGTGAGTGACTTTTCGCTACCATGGTGGGTAATTTCGTCAAAAACCAAGGTTGTCTTCTGGCGAAGGCCAGGAGTATGTGGTTTATACTTCTTTAATGCCATACTACACTCCTTCAATTGCCTGAATAGAATCGCCCTTGGAGAGGGTCACAATGGCCTTCTTCCAATCTCCGGTAGTACCAACAATGTAGCCACCCCGGCTGCGGGTATGCCTTGTTTTCCCCTTCACAGAGACAATGTTGCACTTAATAGGTGTCACCGCAAACAGCTCTTTAATAGCTGCCATAATCTCAAACTTATTGGCTTTGGGATGGACCTTAAAAGTGTACCTCTTATAATCCATCTCGCGCGCCAAGTTTGACTTCTCTGTCAAAACGGGTTGTATGATAATTTGATCAGCTCTCACATCAGACCCCTTGCTTATCGCTATAAAACTCGTTGAGATTATTGGCGGCACCCTCAAGCATTAATATCACCCTTCCATACAACAACTCTTTAGCAGAGAGTCGATTGTACGACTGTACCTGTAGGTAGGGGATATTGCGGGCTGCACGGCGCAACATCTCATCATCATCCTTCAAGATAAGGAGAGTTCTTTTATTCTCCTTAACGAAGTTTTGCAAAATTGCTGCCAACTCTTTTGTCTTACCACTCTCGATTGTGAAGTCTTCGACAATTGTCAATCTCTCCTCCTCAACGGAGAGGGAGAGCAACGATTTCATTGCTAAACGCTTCACCTTCTTGGGGAGGGCGTAACTGTAATCGCGTGGTTTGGGACCAAAAATAGTTCCCCCACCAACCCAGATAGGCGACTTTTTGTCACCAGCACGGGCATTTCCTGTCCCTTTCTGACGGTAAGGCTTAGCGTTACTATAGTTGACTTCACCACGTGTTTTAGTTGAAGCAGTACCAACCCTGCGATTAGCTAGCTCGTTATTTACCGCATGGTAAATCGAACCATTACTCACTTCCCGCTTAAAAACATCGTCGTTGAGGGTAATTTTACGTAACTCTTCACCAGCTGTTGAAAAGACCTTTGTTTTCATCTTTCGCCTCTACTTCTTCTTCGCTTTTCTAACGATGACGACGCCCTGCGCGGGGCCAGGGACAGCTCCTTTCACCAAAAGAACTTTCAACTCTTCATCAATCTTGACAACGCGAAGGTTCTGAACAGTCACGCGGTCTGTCCCCATCCTTCCCGGCATTCTAGTCCCCTTAAAAGTTCTAGCAGGGTATGCCGACATTGCCGTTCCACCAATTCCGCGGTGAAACTTTGAACCGTGGGTAGCGCGTCCTCCCGCAAAACCGTGACGCTTAACACCCCCCTGGAATCCTTTTCCTTTAGAGGTACCAACCACATCGACAAACAGGACATCTTTAAACATATCGACTCCAAGGACATCACCAACGGCTGTCTCTTGGCCAAAATCGCGAATTTCTACCAAAGTTTTCTTTGGATCGCAAACATCTTTAAACTGACCTGCATATGGCTTAGTGGTTTGACTCTTCTTCTTGTCAATAGAACCGAGAACACATGCGTTATACCCATTCTTCTCAACTGTCCGATTCTCAATAACCACGTTATCTTCAATTTTTATAACTGTCACTGGAATAAGACGCCCATCGGCATCAAATACCTGCGTCATTCCTAATTTTTTCCCAATAAGCCCTAACATCTCTTACCTCAACTCTTACTGTCTAATCTCTACATCGACTCCGCTAGGGAGCTCAAGCTTCATAAGGGAATCCATGACTTTTGATGTAGGGTCCAAAATATCAATCAGTCTCTTGTGGGTTCGCATCTCGAACTGTTCGCGAGATTTCTTGTTCACATGAGGTGACCTGAGAACAGTGTATTTGTTGATACGAGTTGGGAGAGGCACAGGACCGGAAACCTTTGCGCCGGCCTTCTCAACTGTTTGCACAATAGCCTTTGAGCTCTGTTCTACCAGCTCAATATCAAATCCTCTCAACCGTACTCGAATTCTATCCGTTGCCATCATTCCTCCAAAAAACAAGTCTTGCCCGCAATCTCTTGCGAGGCAAGACAGTTAATCTTAATTACTCTAAGATTTCAATAACCTGTCCAGAAGCAACGGTTTTACCGCCTTCACGGATGGCAAATCTCAAACCCTTATCCATTGCGATGGGGTTGATCAACTCAACACGAAGCTCGGTGTTATCTCCAGGAAGGACCATTTGCTTGTCCTCGGGGAGGGTAACTGAACCGGTGATATCGGTAGTTCTGAAGTAGAACTGGGGTCGATAACCTGAGAAGAATGGCTTGTGGCGGCCTCCCTCTTCCTTGCTGAGAACATAGACTGTTCCAACAAACTTGGTGTGGGGGGTAATTGTTTTGGGTTTAGCCAAAACTTGACCACGCATAACTTCGTTCTTATCAACACCACGCAAGAGTGCACCAACGTTATCGCCAGCTTGCCCCTCATCAAGGAGCTTGTTGAACATCTCAACTCCGGTACAGACGGTGTCTCTGGTTGGTCGAATTCCAACAATAGAGACGGGGTCATTAACCTTAAGGACACCACGCTCAATTCTACCGGTAACAACAGTACCGCGGCCAGAAATTGAGAAGACGTCCTCAATGGGCATCAAGAAGGGTTTGTCTACAGCACGCTCGGGGAGTGGGATATAGGCATCCATTGCATCGAGAAGCTCCTGAATTGGTTTAACTTTTTCAGGATCATCCATGTGCTCCATCGCCTCATAAGCAGAACCCTTAATAATGGGGGTATTTTCCCCATCAAAGCCGTACTCGGAGAGGAGGTCGCGCATCTCTTCTTCGACGAGCTCGATAAGATCGGGGTCGTCAACCTGGTCGGTCTTGTTGATGAAAACAACGATTGTGGGAACGCCAACCTGGCGGGCGAGCAAGATGTGCTCTTTGGTTTGGGCCATAGCACCATCAGTGGCAGCAACTACGATAATAGCGCCGTCCATCTGGGCTGCACCGGTGATCATATTCTTGATGTAGTCTGCGTGTCCGGGACAGTCGACGTGGGCATAGTGCCTGTTCTCAGTCTGGTACTCAACGTGACGAGTATTGATTGTGATTCCTCTTGCCTTCTCTTCTGGGGCGTTATCAATCTCCTCGTAGTTCATAACTTTGTCACCGCTCTGGCGACCAGCATACATTGTTATTGCAGCTGTAAGAGTAGTCTTGCCATGGTCTACGTGACCGATGGTGCCGACGTTTACGTGTGGCTTTGTTCTATTGAATTTCTGTTTAGCCATCAGATCCTCCTTGTGATCTCTTAATCACAAAAATATTTGTATCATGCTCCATAAAGGCAAGACGCCTTTAGCTTTCCCTATAATGAGGCAAACACTGTCCGATTTCTTAAATGCACGTGGAAGGGGTCCCAGCGGTCGGTAGAGCATCAAAGTCTAGCGACTTAGTACAGAAATTATCAAAAATCTGTTTCTGGAACCACCTTACCACCCATTATTAAGTCGGATGATCGGTTTGGCTCTTCACAACGCCTAAAAGGGCAAATTAAGCCCCTTTAGGACACCTTTGCAAATATAGAGGGTTTGCTAAGTTGTGTCAATAGAAACCCTCATCTTTATAATCTTGCCTAAATTAGCGGTTGTGGGAAGAGAATGCTTTGTTCGCCTCGGCCATACGGTGGGTATCCTCTTTCTTCTTGAAAGCGGCTCCAGTATTGGCCACAGCATCAAAAAGTTCGGCGGCCAGCTTCTCGCTCATTGAGCGACCGTTTCGGGCACGGGAGGCATTAATAATCCACCGCATCCCCAACGCTTCGCGCCGTTGCTCTTTAACCTCAACCGGTACTTGGTAGGTGGCTCCCCCAACCCGACGAGACTTAACCTCGACTAGGGGCTTCACGTTCTCAAGTGCTTTGACAAAATACTCAAGTGGGTTCTCACCACTCTTTTCACCAACAATGTCGAGTGCTCCGTAAACAATCTTGCTACTCACCGACTTTTTACCGTTGAGCATCATCCGGCGGATGAATTTCCCCAGTAGTTCGCTGTTGTAGACAGGATCGGGGAGGACTTCATGACTTGGTGTAACTGTTTTTCTACCCATTTCAATCCCCCTTAGGCCTTAGGCTTCTTAGCACCATATTTAGAACGGCTGCTCTTTCGATCACTCACCCCGAGGGTATCTTTGGCTCCACGGACAACGTGGTAGCGTACTCCGGGAAGGTCCTTCACCCTGCCACCCCTTAGGAGGACAACTGAGTGCTCCTGCAAGTTGTGGCCAATTCCGGGGATATAGGCAGTTACTTCAATTCCATTGGAAAGGCGCACTCTGGCCACCTTTCTCAAAGCTGAGTTCGGTTTTTTAGGCGTGACGGTCATAACTCTGGTACAAACGCCCCGCTTTTGTGGGCACCCCTGCAGTGCAGGCGACTTAGTCTTGTTGACCGAAGCCTTACGCCCCTTACGTATCAGTTGATTAATTGTAGGCATCTTACGATACACTCCCTCTTTAGTTTCAAAATCTTCATCTGGTCCTTAAGGTCAGCATGACAACTTCTATTCATCATCATCTTCTAGAAGTTCTCCCTCAAATTCCAAATCTTCAGCGTCCTCTATGGACATTTGCGCACGATGAGAGCCCATCAAAGATTGAACCTTTTCACCAAGGTCAATTGGGCTATCCTCTTTAACACGTATATTTCTATAGCGTTTCATCCCGGTCCCTGCCGGAATTAGTTGACCAATAATTACGTTCTCTTTCAGTCCGCGCAACACGTCTCTACTACCAGCAATTGCTGCATTTGTCAATACCTTAGTCGTTTCTTGGAATGAAGCTGCAGAGATGAAAGAGTCGATGCTGAGTGATGCTCGGGTGATTCCCAAGAGCATTGGACGGGCATCAGCCGGTTGTCCTCCCTCCGAGATAACCCTCGAGTTCTCCTCATGGAAGCGGTACTTATCTACCTGTTGCCCCTGGATAAATCCAGTGTCTCCGACGTTAATAATCTCAACTTTACGCAACATCTGGCGTACTACGACACCAAGGTGCTTGTCGTTGATATCGACGCCTTGGAGGCGGTAGACCTCTTGAATCTCATCGAGCAAGAAGGCTTGGAGGGCACTCTCTCCCAAAATATCGAGGATATCGTGGGGATCAATGGCTCCGTCACACATCGGTTCACCCGCCTCAATACGGTCACCATCACGGGCAATCATATGTTTATGGAGGGGGATTTGGTGTTTGTACCTCTGACCAAAATCGTCTTCAATGATAATAATCCGCTTCCCTTTGGCGACCGAGTCGAAGTAGACATAGCCATCAACTTGGGCTAAGACAGCGGGGTTCTTGGGCCGGCGAGCCTCAAAGAGTTCCCCAACTCTGGGTAGACCTCCAGTAATATCTTTGGTCTTAACACTCTCTTTGAGAAGCTTAGCCAAGATTCTCCCCTTTTTCACCTTAACACCATCGTCGATGTTGAGGTAGGAGGAGGCGGGGAGGAAGTAGGTAGCCAATGGCTCTTCACCCTCCCCCATCACCAAGATACGGGGCTGGAGAGTCTCACTGATATGGTCGGTGATTTTCTTCTCAATCGAGCCGGTCTCAATGTTGACCTCCTCCCTAAGAGTTGTCCCCAATTTGATATCGACAAACTTAATTGTCCCATCAACCTCGGCAATAATTGGCTCACTGAAGGGGTCAAAGAGGACCACTGTTGCCCCTTCGGCAACATAGGCGTCAACTTCAACTTTCAGCTCAGAACCGTTACGCACCTCAATTCTCTGTTCGGGAGCGACAATATAGAGTTTATCTTTGACAAATTTAACAATCCCTAAGTGGGCTGAGCTCACCTGCTTCCCCTTATCATCTTCGTAGAGGGGGGCGCCGACAAAGACCTTATCTCCATCTTCGACGAGGAAATTTTTAGCCTTCTTGATTGCCACTTCAGAGAAGACCCTCGAGTAGTAGATGAATCCCTTACGGGTAAAGAGGCGTGCCCCTTCTGTTGTCTCTACCATCTGCCCCTCAACTTTGTTGATCACTACTGGGTGGTGGAAGGCAAATTTGTTATCTTCAGCTCCACTGGTGGCAGTTCCTCCGATGTGGAAGGTTCTCATCGTCAACTGGGTCCCTGGCTGACCAATTGATTGGGCAGCAATAATTCCGACCGCCTCTCCAATATCGACGGGGCGGTTAGTGGCCAAGTTACGTCCATAACACATGCGGCAGACGCCGTGGTGGGCTTCACAAGTGAGGACAGTTCGAATAACGACGGTCTCAATTCCCGCCTCCTCAATCTCGTACGATTTGGAGCGGGTAATCTCTGAGTTAACATCTAAAATTAGTTCACCGGTTATGGGGTGGATCACCTTCTCTAAGGTGTAGCGTCCCACAATACGGTCGGCGAGCGACTCAACAATGTCGTCTCCATCCTTCATCGCTGAACGCTCAATCCCATTGATTGTTCCACAATCGTCTTCGTTAATCACTACGTCTTGGGCAATGTCGACCAATCTTCTAGTTAGGTAACCAGCTTCAGCTGTTTTGAGGGCGGTATCGGCCAACCCCTTACGGGCACCGTTAGTTGAGATGAAGAACTCAATAATCGAGAGCCCCTCTTTAAAGTTGGAGCGAATGGGGAATTCGATGATATCGCCTGAGGGCTTAGCCATCAGTCCCCGCATTCCACCCAGCTGTCTAATCTGGGTCTTCGAACCTCTAGCCCCTGAGTCGGCCATCATGAAGAGGGGGTTAAATCCATTTTGACTCACTTTGAGCTCATCCATGAGGGAGCTTGAAATCTCTTCAGTGGTCTTACTCCACACCTCAATCACGCGGTTGTAGCGCTCGTCTTGGGTAATATGCCCTTGACGGTACTGTTCACGAATCTCCTCTTGGCGTTGTTCGGCTTCTTTTACCATCGCAGATTTCGCCTCGGGGACAATCATATCGGAAAGACCAATCGTGGCCCCAAAGAGGGTCGCATATTTAAAACCAATATCTTTAATCGAGTCGAGCATCTTAGTGGCAACTGAGGCCTTCTGGTTTTGAATAACTTCACCCACTAGGCGCTTCAGCTCTCTGTCGCCAAAACAGACGTTTTGGAACTCAATCTCAGGGGGCATTTCCGAGTTAAAAATAACTCTACCAGGGGTGGTCTCAATCACCTTCCCATCCTCTAAACGGTACCTTATGAGGGCGTTATAGGAGAGGGCATCGACTTCAATCGCCATAATTATTTCAGAGAGGTTGTCGTAGAAACGACCCGTCCCCTTAGCCCCTTTCATCTCTTTGGTAAGGTAGTTAATCCCCAACACCATATCTTGTGAGGGGAAAACAATGGGCTTACCGTTGGCAGGGTCCAGGAGGTTGTTAGTTGAGAGCATCAAAGTCCAACACTCAATCTGGGCCGCTTGGGTGAGGGGTACGTGGACTGCCATCTGGTCGCCGTCAAAGTCGGCGTTGTAGGCGTGACACACTAGCGGGTGGAGTTTAATAGCTTTGCCATCGATTAAAACGGGCTCAAAAGCTTGGATTCCAAGGCGGTGCAGGGTGGGTGCTCTGTTTAAGAGGACCGGGTGCTCTTTCACCACATCGTCGAGGATAGCCCAAACTTCAGGGGTCTCCTGCTCAACCAAGGTTTTAGCCTTCTTGATATTATAAACGACCCTATTTTGTACCAACCGCTTCATAATAAAGGGTTTGTAGAGCTCTAAAGCCATCTTAGAGGGGAGTCCACACTGGTGGAGGCGCAATTCGGGCCCCACCACAATAACTGAACGACCACTGTAGTCGACCCTTTTGCCAAGCAAGTTTTGTCTAAAGCGCCCCTGTTTCCCTTTGAGCATATCGGAGAGGCTCTTGAGGGGACGGTTTGAAGCCCCCTTCACAACCCTCTTCTTCTTAGAGTTATCAAATAGGGCATCAACCGCCTCTTGCAGCATCCGTTTCTCGTTGCGGATAATAATATCGGGTGCATGGAGGCTCATCAGTCGCGTTAGCCGGTTGTTACGGTTAATGACCCGCCGATAGAGGTCGTTGAGGTCGCTAGTTGCAAAGCGTCCCCCATCGAGTTGAACCATAGGGCGCAGCTCGGGAGGAATTACTGGAATTACCGTTAGAATCATCCACTCGGGGCGGTTACCGCTGTCGCGGAAGTTTTCAACTACCTCAATACGTCTGAGAAGACGTTTGTCGGCTTTCTCGCCCTTAGCAATCATCTGCTCACGTAGTTCAGCTGAGAGTGCCTCTAAGTCTAATTTTTCAAGGAGAAATTTAACCGCTTCGGCCCCCATCATCGCTTGGAAAGACTCTCCAAACTGGTCGCGAGCCTCGTAGTACTCATCTTCGGTTAAGAGTTGTTTGTACTGTAACTCGGTCTCACCCGGGTTAACCACCACATACTTCTCGTAGTAGAGAATTGATTGGAGGGCGGTACGGGGGATATCGAGGATGAGTGACATCCTTGAGGGGACTGAACGGTAGTACCAGATGTGAGAAACAGGAGAGGCTAAATCGATATGCCCCATCCGCTCACGGCGCACCTTAAAGTGGGTCACTTCAACGCCACAGCGGTCACAAATCACCCCTTTGTACCGGATCGATTTGAACTTACCACAGTAACACTCCCACTCTTTAGTTGTCCCAAATATTTTCTCGCAAAAGAGTCCGTCACGCTCCGGTCTTAGTGTCCGGTAGTTAATTGTCTCTGGCTTCTTGACCTCACCGTACGACCACGCTCTGATTTGCTCAGGGCTGGCCAATTTTATCATGATGCTGTCGAAATCCTGAATTTCCTTCATCCGAAATCTCCTGCTTAATTTGTAGAATCTCGTTTGTTGATTAGCTCTTCATCCCGCTCGGTCAAGGGGAGTTGTCTCCCTTTTGAGTCGTAGACGGACATATCGAGGGCTAACCCACGAACTTCTTGAACGAGTACATTGAAAGCCTCGGGCATCCCTGCATTGGTTGCTGGCTCCCCTTTCACGATACTTTCGTAAATTTTGACCCGCCCATTCATATCATCTGACTTGATGGTGAGGAGCTCTTGCAAGGTGTTTGCTGCTCCATACGCCTCAAGTGCCCAAACTTCCATCTCTCCTAGCCTCTGCCCACCAAACTGAGCTTTTCCACCCAGTGGTTGTTGGGTAACTAACGAGTAGGGACCGGTTGACCTAGCGTGCATCTTATCGTCAACCAAGTGGTGCAATTTAAGGTAGTAGGTGTACCCACAGAAGACTGGATTGACAAAAGGAATACCGGTGCGTCCATCGTAGAGGGTTGTCTTGGAGTTAATCGGGAGGTTGGCCTCTTTCATCTTCGCCTCAATTTCTTCAACCGAAGCCGATTGGAAGACGGGAGAAGAGTACCACTCATCCAAGGAGTGGGCGGCCCAACCTAGCTGGGTCTCCATTAGCTGACCAATATTCATCCTCGAGGGGACCCCAAGGGGGTTCAAACAGACATCGAGGGGAGTTCCATCTTCCATGAAAGGCATATCCTCTTCAGGCAGGACTAGGGCGACAACACCTTTGTTTCCGTGGCGTCCAGCCATCTTGTCCCCTTGACGCAGTTTGCGCTTGGTGGCAATCAGGACCTTAACCATCTCGTCGACCCCTGGGGGTAATTCATCCCCCTCACTTCGCTTGAGACGTTGAATATCGATAATAGTCCCTTCGGTTCCGTGGGGAACTTTGAGCGAGGTATCACGGACCTCTTTGGCCTTCTCTCCAAAGATTGAGTTGAGAAGTTTAAACTCGGGAGTAGTATCAGACTCAGACTTGGGGGTCACCTTTCCAACCAAAATATGGCCAGGTCGGACAACCGAACCAACCCTCACAATCCCATCTTCATCGAGTTGCTCTAAGCTCTTCTCGCTGGTGTTGGGGATATCACGGGTCAATTTCTCGGGGCCCAATTTAGTCTCTCTAATGTCGGTCGTGAACTCTTTGATGTGGATTGAGGTGTAGATATCCTCTTTAACCACCCTCTCTGAAATTAGGACGGCGTCTTCGTAGTTGTAACCGTTCCATGGGACAAACCCGACTAAGATGTTGCGCCCTAAGGCGAGCTCACCATCATGGGTTGCTGGTCCATCGGCAATCACCTGACCAGCCTCGATCTTCTCTCCCAAGGAGACAATTGGCTTCTGGTTGAAACAGGTGTCTTGGTTGGTCCGCTCAAACTTCTGAATATTGTAGAGGTCAATTTCACCCTCAATCTCAGCCTTGTCGGGGATAATCTCAATGCGCGTTGAGGAGACGTAACTGACGGTTCCGCCCCGCTTGGCTTTAATTAGAACACCTGAGTCGTAGGCTGTGCGACCCTCCATACCGGTCCCCACTAAGGGGGCTTCGGGGAAGAGGAGAGGGACAGCTTGGCGCTGCATGTTGGAACCCATTAAGGCTCGGTTGGCGTCGTCGTGCTCCAAGAAGGGGATTAGTGAGGCCGCCACACTGATAACCTGCATGGGCGAAACGTCCATGTAGCGCACATCTTTGGCACCACGGGTGGTGTAATCGCCACTGCGTCTCACCGGAATATTCTCTTCAATGAAGTTCCCATTCTTATCGAGGGGGGAGTTGGCTTGAGCTATAAAGTATTTCTCTTCGTCGTTAGCATCGAGGTAGCGCACATCATCACTCACAACCCCATCAACAACCCGCCTGTAGGGGGTCTCTAAGAAGCCATGTTTGTTGACTCTGGTGTAGTTGGCTAATGAGACAATCAGACCAATATTGGGTCCTTCAGGGGTCTCGATAGGACACATGCGCCCATAGTGGGTGTAGTGGACATCACGCACCTCAAAGGAGGCTCTATCACGCGATAGTCCGCCAGGGCCTAAGGCGTTGAGACGTCGCTTATGGGTTAGTTCAGCTAAGGGGTTAACCTGGTCCATAAACTGGCTCAACTGGGAGGAACCGAAGAACTCTTTAATAGCGGCCACCACCGGCTTAATCGAGATTAGGTCTTGCGGTTTGGCTTGGTTGCTCTCTAAGTTCATCCTCTCACGGGCAATCCGCTCCATCCTAGCAAAAGCAGCACTAAGTTGGTTTTGGAGGAGCTCGCCCACCGACCGGACTCGCCGGTTACCAAGGTGGTCAATATCGTCAACGTTCTCTTCACCGATGTAGACCTTAATTAAGAAGTCCATAGTGTTGGTGATATCTTGGGGGGTAAGAACCGTCAAATCGGTACTCGCCTCCTCTTCAGCCTCATCATCGGTGGCAAATTTCTTATTAAATTTATAGCGTCCAACACTCCCTAGGTCGTAACGTCGACTCGAGAAGAATTGGTCAGGAAGATCTTTTTCGGCCCTATCGATAGCAATCATCTCTCCGGGTTGTAAAACGGCATAGATGGGGGAAAGAACATCCTCTTTCATCGGCTCATCATTCCCCTCTTGGGTATACTTGGCATCTTCAACCTCAAAACAGTTGAGAATTATGTTGGAGTGGAGGGAATTAGGGTGCTCTTCGTCGATAATCTGGAGCGACTTAACACCATCTTTAACGAGGGCCTCTAAGATTGCTGGAGAGAGTTCATCGCCCGCCCTAAGGAGTTTAGGGGCACTTTTCCCCCCCTTGGTGGAGTAGATGTCGTTAAAGACAACCTTTCCAACTAACTCGTTGTTGGCTTGGGGATCTTTATCGAGAGTGACACTCTTTGGCTGGTAGAAAGCCGCAATTATCTTCTCTCGAGTATCAAAACCGATTGCCCGAAGGAAGAGGGTTCCCAGAATCTTCTTCTTTCTGTCAATCTTGGCGTAGATTAGCTCTTTCTTTTTGTCTTCAATTTCAAACTCTAACCAAGAGCCTCTGTAGGGGATAATCCTCGAAGAGAAGACCCCTTTATCATCGGAGAAGATTACTCCGGGAGAGCGGTGAATCTGACTGACAACAACGCGCTCAGCGCCGTTAATAATAAAGGTTCCCCGGTCGGTCATTAAGGGGAAATCTCCAAAGAAGATTTCACGCTGACGCAACTCCCCTGTAGCTGTCAACTCAAGGCTAATGGTAGCCTTGATGGGGATAGAGTAGGTCCTCCCCTTCCGCTTACACTCAAATTCGGAAAACTTGATGTTGTCGTAATCGATTGTATAGCCGTGATAGTGGAGACACATCTCCCCATTTTGACTCTCGATTGGGAAAGCTGACTGAAAGACCGCCTCCAATCCAACCGATGCGTCGGTCGCCTCGCCCCGTTTTATACGGTCGAGCTGGAGAAATCTCTCATACGAATCGAGCTGAATTCCAACGAGATTCGGCAGCTCACACACCTCTTGGGTGTGTGTCCCTATGTATTTTCTATTAATTGAATTGCCTTTGGCAACCATTGGTACCCTCCGGTGGTCTGTGTTGCGGAAGATTCGGGGTTACCCCCGACGACCCACACATCGGATTGTAGTAGACACAATCGGCCACCGAAAAAATTCGGTGGCTGATCCCTCAGGCTAATGCCTGTTTATACTCTCTGCAGTCGAGGCTATTTAATTTCAATCGTTGCGCCTGCAGCTTCAAGTTTCTCTTTGAGTTCTTTAGCCTCTTCTTTAGAAACACCCTCTTTGATAGCTCCGCCGGCAACAACAAGGTCCTTAGCCTCTTTAAGGCCGAGACCGGTAATTGCGCGCACCTCTTTAATAACAGGGATGGTTTTCCCATCGGCGACACTCTTGAGGACAACATCAAATTCAGACTGCTCTTCTACCTCTTCAGCAGCGGCGCCACCAACGGCGGCAACTGCGACGGGGGCAGCAGCAGTAACGTCAAATTTTTCTTCCATTGCTTTGATAAGATCTGAGACCTCAAGCACACTCATGTTAGCGATTGCTTCTAAAATTTCATCAATTTTCTTAGTAGCCATATTATCTTCTCCTTCTATTTATCAACGGTAGTAGCAGGTCTACGTAAACGTGAAGACTAATACCGTCTAATTTTCTTTCGAATCGACGATTGCCTGGAGGGTACGAACAAACTTTGACAAGGGGGCTTTGAGTGTCCCCATCACCATAGAAATTAGTTCGAGCCTTGTGGGCAACTTACTATAAGCCTCAATCTCATCTTTGCCAAAAAGTTGGCCATTGATGTAGGCTCCCTTAACCTCGAGGGGGGTGTTCTTGACGTAGTCGTAAAGAATCTTGGTTGCTAAACTCGAAGCATCTTCCCCTTTGGTCAACATAACAGCGGTTGGTCCAACGAAGTGCTCATCGACGCCCTCTACCTTGAGTTCATCCATAGCAATCTTGGCAAACCTGTTTTTTACAACCCTAAAGGAGGCCTCTTGTGGTCTAAGCTTAGTTCTCAACTCGGTAATCTGGTCAACACTCATTCCACGATAGTCGGCAAACACATAGCCATCATAGTTGGAGAATTCGGTTTTCATCTCATTGACGGCATCAACCTTGTATTGGGCTTTTTTCGTCTCATATTTAGCCATTATCCTCATCCTCCTAGATGTTATCTTTCACTGAAACCATCACCCCAGGGCCCATGGTTGAACTGACAGCAATGCTCTTTAAGAAGTCGCCCTTGGCATCAGCCGGCCTTCTCCTTAAAACCTCAGCGACGACAACTTTAGCGTTCTCGACAATCTTTGTCTCATCCATCGAGACCTTACCAATCGCCAAGTGGACAACTCCGGTTTTATCAGACCTAAACTCAACGCGCCCCTGTTTCAACTCGGCTAGTGCCCCCTTGATATCAAAGGTGACAGTTTGAGTCTTGGGGTTGGGCATCAAGCCACGTCTTCCAAGAATTGGGCCTAGACGCCCAACATCTTTCATCATATCGGGGGTTGCCACAGCAACGTCAAAGTCTAACCACCCCTCTCTAATCTTCTCAACAAGGTCGATATCGCCCACATAGGTGGCACCGGCATCGAGGGCCTCTTGGGCCTTTTCCCCTTTGGCGAAGACCAAAACCTTCTTCTCCGCTGAGAATTGGTTGGGGAGAACGACGGTATCACGTACGGATTGACTCTTCTTGAGTGAGAGATTGAGGGAGAGCTCAACGGTCTCATCAAATTTAGCAAATGCAACCTTCTTAACGAGGGTCACTGCCTCTTCAAATGAGTAGAGATTTGTCCGATCAATTTGCTGGAGGGCTTCTACGTATTTCTTTCCACGTCTCATTTCTGCACCTCCACTCCCATGCTCCTAGCGGTGCCTGCAATAATCTTCTTAGCTGCCTCAATATCGTTCGCAGTCAGGTCGGGGAGCTTGGTTTTGGCAATCTCAGTTAGCTGAGCTTGGCTCAATTTCGCCACTTTTTGAGTGTGGGGAACACCGGAGCCTTTCTCAATCCCTATCGCCTTTTTGATTAGAACCGAAGCGGGCGGGGTCTTTAGAATAAAAGTGAAAGTCCGGTCAGCATAAACGGTGATTACTACCGGGATAATGAGTCCGGCTTCAAAGTTCTTAGTTCTGTCGTTGAACTGTTGAACAAATTGGGGCGCGCTGACACCATGGGGACCCAAAGCGGGGCCGATTGGTGGTGCTGGCGTAGCCTTCTGGGCGGGACACTGCAACTTAATAACTGCAGCCACCTTCTTCTTAGCCATATTTACCTCTCCTTACGCGTCTATTCGCGCTGGTATTAACGCTCCTCTCTACGAAGGAGCTCCCACCTTCCGAGAACCTCGGAGGGAGAATATTCTCAAAAATCTAAATCTTTTCAACCTGGAGAAAGTCAACCTCTACCGGGGTCGAGCGACCAAATATGCCAACTAGAACCCTTAGGCGTCCCTTCTCCAAATTAACTTCTTCAATTGTACCGGTGAAAGACTCAAAGGGTCCCTCAATAATCTTAACGTGCTCACCTTCACTGAAGGTTTGCTTGGGACGAATCACCTTCTCAGACTTAATCTCACCAGTCTTCTGTAAAATCCTCTTCAACTCTTCGTTGGAGAGGGGGGTAGGCTTGCGCCCATCGAGAGAGCCGACAAAACCGGTAACTCCCTGAATTCTCTTAACCTGCGAACAGAAAAACTCCCACTGAAACTCTGGGAGGTCCATCTGTACTAAAATATAGCTGGGGAAGATCTTCCGTTTGACCGTCTTCTTAACCCCATCTTTAACCTCAACCACCTCTTCGGTGGGCACTTTGACATCGAGGACAACATCGTTAAACTCGTTATCACTCTCCATCATCTTGCGGATTATTTTCTCTATCTTATTTTCGTAACCTGAATATGTATGTACTACATACCACCCTTTTGCCATGTCTACTCCTAGAAAATTAAGTCAACACCCTTGACTAGCAAGAAATCGACTAACCCTAAAACAATAGCAAAAATGGCAGTTGAGATGAGTACCACTTTGGTTGAGGATAGAACCTCTTCTCGCGAAGGCCAAACAACCTTCTTTAATTCAAGTCGTGATTCCTTTAGATAGCGAATCAATTTTTTCATCAAATTACTCCTTGCTCGACAGGCCAACAGGTCAGGTAGGACTCGAACCTACAACATCTGGTTTTGGAGACCAGCGCTCTAGCCATTGGAGCTACTGACCTATTCGCCCCTCGCTCGGTTATTTTACCTTAGTCTCCCGATGGAGAGTATGCTTCCTATCAAAGGGACAATACTTACTCATCTCAAACTTTTCAGGAGTGTTTCTCCGGTTCTTCTCTGTAGTATAATTTCTCCGTTTACACTCGGTGCATTGGAGAGCTATTTTTTCAACAGGTCCTTTTTTCTTAGCGCCACCAGCCATCTATAACTCCTCGTCGACTAATCGACTATCTAAACAAAAATTAAGCCCTCGATCGGATTCGAACCGATGACCCCCACCTTACCATGGTGGTGCTCTGCCGGCTGAGCTACAAGGGCAAATAAAACTTGTCCAAACTACCGCAGTTTTACCATCTTAGCAGTTGAGCAGATGTCAAAATAGCAAATCACCCTCTTTTTGTCAATAGAGGTCTGATTATTTGGGAGGGGTGGGTAGTCTTTAATGATTCTTTCTTAGAAAGAGAGTCAACTAACACAACGCTGTCTGAAATTACTACTACACCACTCCTAAGACCTATCATCTTCTATCTCAACTATCTGACACCTCTCCACCTCTCTTTCACATTTCGCTAAACAGTAAACCGTCACTATGATATACTTCCAAGACTTCAAAACGCCAATCGTTATAGCGCTATTTTAATAAATCTTGACGGAGGTCTCTAGAGGCTAGAGAATAGTAGTGAGTAAAATAACAAGGAGACTGGAATGCAAATAGGGTGTACCAAAAAATTAATAGACTATTTAGGGGTAGCTCCACAACCTATAGATAACTCTATAGATCCGTTTTATTGTTGGACCGCCTCTATTTTTAATTTAAACCGACGCCATACAATTATAGTATCCAACGACGCATCTTCCTATGGGTTTGTAATCTATGGGATTAAGAAGGGGGACCTTAAGAACATACATTCCCTCTTTTTAGAGGGGATATACTCCTGTTTTAAGGAAGAGTGTATCGACTCTCAAATAATCGACAAATATCTTGAAGCGTGTAGTGTGGCCGTAGAATTTACCAAAACACGTAATGCTAAAGTCTTGGCCAACCTTAATCACCTACGAGAACGCCTCTACTATTATGGCGATATGATTGACCCTTCCCGACTCCTACAGTCCCATTTAAACCACTTTTTGAACAACACTTACCGACATTTTGGCGATAATTACCGTCTAATTAAAGACAAATTCCTTGAAGAAGTTAAAGCAAGGTATGGGGAGAATATACACCGTTGCCAAGTGGTGGAACTGGAGATTACTCTCGAGTTAAACTCAGCTTGTAGACGGCGAGTTTTGGTTCCCCTTCACTACACCTTTCGGAATTTGCACACCGTAATACAAACCCTATTCGGTTGGGAAGGGTATCATCTACACAACTTTTGGATTGAATGGAGTTCACAAGGGCTACCGCTTTATAGTCTAGAGTGTGACGATATAGAATTTTACTTTAGACAATACCGCTATCAACTAGACTTCTGTGTTACACTCGCAGAAATTTTCCCTAAATATAACCACATTATCTACCACTACGACTTGGGGGACAATTGGACACATGCGATAGAACTGGTCGCAATTAGAGACAACTACTCAAAAGATTTCCCCACTTGCATAGAGGGAGAAGGGACCCCTCCCCCAGAAGACTCCGGAGGTGTATCGGGCTATGCATATCTACTTGAAGTGGCCAACAATCCCAACGACCCCGATTATGACGACACTATTGCCTGGTTAGAGAATGCCGAAGATAAGACCTTTGACTTAGCTAAAATTAACAATAAGCTGGCCACTATGCAAATTTGGAGAGGTTGAGCTAACGCCTCTTTTGGCTCTCTCTAGGAGCTGTTGATACTATTCAACCAATTAGAGTATCATAAGGCCTAAAATTTAGTTAACTCTATTATGCTAAAGGATCAATATGACTAACAAAGAACACAACACCCGATTCTCACCCACTAAAGAGGCCCTAATCCTCGATTTTGCTGAGCACTTAAAATATAGTCTAGACGCCGACGAATACCACAACACCAGTATCGCCCGCTACACAGCCCTAGCCCTCTCAATACGCGACCGGATTATCCACCAGTGGCACCAAAGTCGTTCTACCCAGAGCCAAGCTGGGGCAAAAAGGGTCTACTACCTCTCATTAGAGTTTTTAATGGGGCGGGCGATGACCAACAACGTAATCAACTTGCGCCTAGAAAAAGAGGTTAAAGCCGCTGTACGCGATCTCGGCTACACCTGGGAGGAGTTTATAGAAGTTGAGAGCGATGCCGGCTTAGGTAATGGGGGACTGGGGCGCCTTGCGGCCTGTTTCCTCGACTCCCTCGCCACCCTCGATATCCCCTCAATCGGCTATGGCATTCGCTACAACTACGGCATATTCCGCCAGAGCATGTCAAATGGGTGGCAAACAGAGCACCCCGACAACTGGCTCCGTTACGGCAACCCTTGGGAGATTATTAGGGAAGATCGCTGTTATGTGGTCAACTTTGGGGGTGAAGTACACTATATCCGAGAGGGGGGACGCGACCACTACAAATGGGTGAGTGATGAACAGGTGTTAGGAATTGCCTACGACATGCCCATTGTCGGTTATGGTGGCTCCACCATCAACACCCTCCGCTTGTGGAGTGCCAAAGCAACCGATGAGTTTAACTTCCAAGAGTTTAACGAAGGGGACTATATCCAAGCAGTCAGGTCAAAGATCTTAGCGGAGAATCTGTCGCAGGTTCTCTACCCCAACGATACCCTCTATATGGGAAAGGAGCTGCGTCTAAAACAACAATATTTCTTCGTAGCCTGCTCCCTTGCCGATATTATCGAGCGCTTCAGAAGGGAAAAGGAGCCGTGGAGCAAGTTCCCCAACTACGCTGCTATCCAACTCAACGACACCCACCCCTCCCTTGCCATCCCCGAGTTGATGCGGATTTTAATCGACCTTGAACACCTCGAGTGGGATGAGGCGTGGGATATTACCGTCAAGACGATGGGGTATACCAACCACACCCTAATGCCCGAAGCTCTAGAGAAGTGGCCTATAAGTATGCTTGAGTCCCTTCTTCCCCGCCACCTCCAGATAATCTACGAAATTAACCAACGCTTCCTGCAGCGGGCCCACACCTACTTCCCCTACGATAGTAAGGCTATTGAGCGCCTCAGTATCGTTGAGGAGGGGGACCATAAACAGATCAGAATGGCCAACCTCTCAATCATCGGCTCCCACTCAACCAACGGGGTGGCTCAACTCCACTCCCGCCTCTTGAAAGAGAGGATGTTTCCTGAGTTTGCAACGGTCTTCCCCGATAGGTTTAACAATAAAACTAACGGTATCACCCAGCGGCGCTGGCTCCTCGATGCCAACCCCCTCTTGTCATCTAAAATCAGTGAAGCAATCGGCGATGGGTGGATTACCGACTACCAGCAGATTGCTAAACTGAAACCCTTTGGTGACGATAAGGGATTTCAAGAAGACTTCCTGATGATAAAACAGAAGAACAAAGAGCGGGCGGTTGAGTTTCTTAAACAAGACTGCAGTATTGTTCTAAACCCCAATACAATGTTCTCGGTCCAAGTTAAGAGGATTCACGAATATAAGAGGCAACTTTTAAATGCCCTCAACTTAATAATCCTCTACCAGAAGGTGAAGGAGGGGCGCGGGGAAAACATCCCTCCCACAACTTTCATCTTCGGCGGAAAAGCGGCTCCCGGTTACGTCAATGCCAAGTTAATAATCAAACTGATTAACAACATCGCCAAGACAATCAACAACGACCCGGATGTCAACGAGATTCTCAATGTCCACTTCCTCCCCAACTACCGCGTCACCATGGCTGAATACCTAATCCCTGCCAGCGACCTCTCTGAGCAAATTTCAACAGCCGGTTTTGAGGCTTCGGGGACGGGGAATATGAAATTTATGTGTAACGGAGCTCTCACTATTGGAACGATGGATGGGGCTACCGTTGAGATGGCGGAAGAGGTAGGCAGAGAAGAGATGTTTATCTTTGGCCACTCGGCTGAGGAGATTAATGCCCTAAGTCACAACTACGACCCCTACGACTGGATTAAAGGAGATAGCGAGATTAAGGCGGCTATGGACCTTCTGCTTTCGGGGTACTTCAACCTCTTGGAGGGGAATATCTTTGCCCCCCTTGAGCACGCCCTTCTCCACGACGACCGCTATTTCCACCTAGCCGACCTGCGTAGCTACTCTGATAAACGGGAAGAGGCTTTCGACCTCTACCTCAACCACAAAGAGGTGTGGGCTAAGAAGGCGATTCTCAATATTGCAGCTTCGGGTAAGTTCTCAAGCGACCGCACCATTATGGAGTACACCAACGATGTATGGAAGGCTAAACGTTTCCCAATCGCCCGTGATGAGTCTTCTAGTTCTACTCTACATAGCGCCCGTAAGAGACGTTAGCTCCCTAGAAAAGGGACAACCCTAGTAATCCATGCCCCCAGTGCACTGAAGAAGGGGGCAAAGAGGAGGGCGGGGATAAAGTTCCCCGTCTTGAACTCTTTCACCTTCAATAGACCAAAGGCGATCATTATGAGGAGGATTCCTCCAGCCGCTGAGAGTTCAACCAAGCCAGCCTCTCCGAGGAGAGGGGCTATCCACCCACCAGCGAGGGTGAAGAACCCTTGGTAGAGTAGTACCACCACGATTGAAGCCATCACTCCAATGCCGTAGACCGAGGCAAAAACAATAGCCATCGCCCCGTCCATTACCGATTTAATTAAGATTAGGGTGTAGTCCCCTTGGGTGCCGGCTGCAATTGAGCCAACCACCGACATAGCACCGGAACAGAAGAGAACCGAGGCATTGAGAAAACCACGGGCAAAAAGGGAGCCCCCCTTCTCTTCAACGCCCTCAACTTTAGAGCGACTCCCCTTGCGCTCCATCCAATCACCAAGGCGGAGAATCCCCCGCTCAATCCCTAGGATGTAACCCACTAGCCCCCCCACAATAACGGAGAAGAGGAGGACTAGGTAGCTTTGGGTCTCTAGTGCCATATTGATTCCGATGATGAGTGTCACCAGACCTGAACTAGCAAAAACAACCTCTTTAAACCCCTCTTTAAGGCGCGAGCCAATTAAGAGGCCAATAAGAGTTCCCACAATAATCGCGATGCAATTAATATAGACGGCAATCATGCTCGGAGTATAATCAGAATGGTAATGTTTAGGCAATCATGTTAATCTGTAGCGATGGAAACAGTCGTTCTAGCAGCTGGTTGCTCAAAGAGGATGGGGGGGTGTAAACTCCACCTTCCCCTAAAAGGAGAACCCCTCTTAAGTCACGCCCTCAAAGGGGCTTTAGAGGGGTCATCAAGAGTTATTGTCGTAACTAGCCTAGAGACAAGAGAGCTAATTACCCCCTATCTTGAACAGTTTAACGACCGACTCATCGTAGTTGAAAATAGTCACCCTGAGCGGGGACAGTTCTACTCAACCCAATTGGGAGTAGCCCACCTCTCTCAAGAGGGCCCCTTCTTTTTAGCTTTGGGAGACCTCCCCCTCATTCGGGGGGAGCACTATCGCCAGTTGTTAGAGGTCCTCTCTGGATGGGAAGTGGTACGCCCTTTCCACCAAGGTAACCCGGGTCACCCCGTCTTGTGTACCCCTCCCATAGCACTTGCCATTAGCGAAGCTCCCCAAGATTCGTCGGTCCACTCCCTTCTAGAGGGGAGAAAGGTCTACCACTACATGAGTGACGATCCAGCTTGGGTCACCGATATCGACACTCCAGAGGCCTACAAACGTCTCATTACCCTCTATGGCGAATGAGTTTTATTGTTTGCCCCTCCCCTTTACTTGCCACAATGGTGTCCCCATCAACAAACTCTCCGGCTAAAATTTGGCTAGCTAGCTGGTTCTCAATTAGGTCTTGGATAGCCCGTTTAACGGGACGTGCCCCAAAGTTGGGGTTGTAACCCACCTCTGCTAAGAGGTCGAGGGCACTACTATCCCACTCGAGTTTGAGAGACCTGAGGGCTAACCTCCCTTTAAGGAGGGCTAATTGGAGCTCAACGATACGTCTAATTTGTTCCTTCTCTAAGCGGTGGAAGACGATTATCTCATCAATCCGGTTGATAAACTCGGGCTTGAAAGCTTTGGAGATTACCCTCTCAACGGCCTCTTTAGCCTCTTGGAAGGTGGTGGCCGTAAGGAGAAGGTCACTCCCCAAGTTACTCGTCATAATAATAATGGTGTTGGTGAAATCGACCACCCTCCCCTGCCCATCGGTTAGGCGTCCATCGTCCAGGACTTGAAGGAGGACATTAAAGACATCGGGGTGGGCCTTCTCTATCTCATCAAAGAGAATTACCGAGTAGGGGCGTCGGCGTACAACTTCTGTAAGCTGTCCCCCTTGGTCGTAACCCACATAGCCGGGGGGCGCTCCAATGAGACGGCTAACGGAGAACTTCTCCATATATTCACTCATATCGATTCGGGTGAGGGCTTTCTCATCACTGAAGAGGAACGAGGCCAATACTTTAGCCAGCTCAGTCTTTCCTACCCCGGTGGGTCCAGCGAAGAGGAAAGAACCCAAGGGGCGCTTCTCATCCCCAATGCCTGTCTTGTTACGCCTAATAGCGTTACTGACGGCCCTAATGGCATCCTCTTGGCCAATGACTCGCTCCCCTAGAGTATCCTCAAGGTGGAGGTATTTCTCCATCTCCGAAGAGAGCATCTTAGAGACAGGAATGCCGGTCCAATTGGAGACAATCTGGGCGATATCATCATCCCCCACCTCTTCTCTCAAGAGGCGGTGGGTCCCCTCTTTGGTGTCAAGGAGCTTGCCTTGCTCTTCAATCTCTTTGGAGAGAGAGGGGATTAAGCCATGTTTAATCTCAGCGGCTCGGGCAAGATTGCCGTCGCGTTCACTTTGCACCTCTTCAACTTTGAGTTGCTCAAGTTGGGCTTTCTTCTCACGGATAGAGGAGATTGCCCTCTTCTCACCTTGCCATTGCTCATCTAATTTATTGCGCTGAACCTCTAGCTTAGCCACCTCATCTTTAATCTTCTCCAACCGCTTAAGGGAGCTCTTATCGGTCTCCCGTTGGAGGGCCTGCTCTTCAATATTGAGTTGTAAAATCTTGCGCTCAATTTGGTCGAGTTCCACCGGCTGGCTCTCAATCTCCATCTTGAGTTGGCTGGCTGCCTCATCGACTAGGTCAATGGCTTTGTCAGGGAGGAAACGGGCTGTGATATAGCGGTCAGAGAGGAGAGCCGCAGCTACTAGTGCCTCATCTTTGATTCGCACCCCATGGTGCACTTCGTAGCGCTCTTTGAGACCTCTAAGGATAGCAATCGTGTTCTCAACGTTAGGCTCCTGCACTAAAACTGGCTGGAAACGTCGTTCTAGGGCTTTATCTGTTTCGATGTATTGGCGGTACTCATCGAGGGTTGTCGCCCCTACAGCTCTCAGCTCACCCCTCGCCAAAGCAGGCTTTAAGAGGTTGGAAGCATCGGTAGACCCTTCAGCAGCTCCGGCCCCCACCAGAGTATGAAGCTCATCAATAAAGAGGATAATCTCCCCATTGGAGGCAATCACTTCGTTGATTACCGCTTTAAGGCGCTCTTCAAACTCACCTCTAAATTTTGCACCAGCAATGAGGGCCCCTAAGTCGAGGGCTAAGAGGCGCTTTGAGGCGAGTGATTCGGGGACATCTTTAGAGACAATCCTC